>NZ_JBXAPF010000010.1:86894-155118 GCF_058803665.1 Lysinibacillus sp. GW821-FHT14F06 | reverse complement strand
CTCGTTTTGAAAAAGGGCTATACTTTTTAATTTGTCACCTTGATTTCATTGACATAATAGTATTTCAACAACATGAAAGGTTCTGTTCCTCATAAAAGAGAACAGAACCTTTGTTTAATTACTTCACATAATGATCAGGGTTTATAATGTAGAACTTTTCGACATTCAGCCAGCTTTCACTCATTGGCTCCCCGTCATCAATGCGCTTTTCCGTTTCCTTCATCATCCAAGCTGTTTGAGAGGCATGGGCCTGTAAAGCTTTCACTTTGTCCATCTTCATCTCACGAATATCATAGACAACATGAGGCTCACCATTTTTCTCAATAGTATCATTTGCAAAGGCACAGCCAAATACTTGTGGACGCTCAGCTTTAGGCATGCGGCGAACAGCCTCGACTACTGCACGAGCAGTGGCCTCATGATCTGGATGCACAGCAAAGCCAGGCAGGAAAGTAATAATAAGAGAAGGCTTTAACTCTTCGATTAAACCTTCCACCAGCTTTACCATTTTTTCATCGTCTTCAAATTCAATTGTTTTGTCACGTAAACCAAGCATACGTAAATCCTGTATACCCATAGCCTCTGCAGCAGCAATAAGCTCCTTGCGGCGAATTTCAGGTAAGGATTCACGTGTAGCAAAAGGTGGATTTCCTAAATTACGCCCCATTTCACCTAATGTTAAGCATGCATATGTAACAGGTGTATTCATCTTCTTAGTATAGTAGGCGATTGTCCCAGCAACTGAAAAAGCCTCATCATCTGGGTGAGGGTAAACAATTAAAATATGACGTTGTGGTTGTAAATTCAAATAGTCGTCCCCCTTAATAAGTAAATGGCGTTTCACTAATTTCAAGCGCAATCGCCAATTTTCCAGAGTAGTCTAGTCCAGCCATTAATAAACGGCCTAAATCATCTAATTCATAATGTGTGATGCCTTGAGCATAAACCCAGCCATGTGCCATTTTTAAACCGACACGATGTGGTGAATCATCTACTACCTTTGCTAATTCATAATTAATCTTTGCATTGCGAATAAAGGCGCCTGCATTAAAAAATTTTTCATCAAAGTGTGCTGCATAAGAACCGTTCGTTGTCTCAAGATGAATATAAACGTCTTTGTTGGCGAAAGAATTCAATAATTCCTGCAACGTCTCTACATGTACTTCTTGCATCTTAACACTCCTCTCGATTATTTCTAATTTAAGTATAGTAAAAAAAATTCACAAAGGGAAATTGAATGCCCTTTAGATGATAAATTAATCAGTCGTATAAAATAAATCGACATCTATTAATTTATGACACACCCATAAGCAATATTCTTGAAAAAATTATAGTAATGTATCAATATAAGAGTGTGGAAGCAATTTTGTACAAAATGTGTCGTTTTGTATAGTAAACGATTTCACAACTAATAAGATATTGCAGCCATGGCTTCTTTCTGATACAGAGTATAGATAAACGTGAATGTTGAAGGAAAAATTAAACTAGGAAATATCACACAGATTCTATCTTGGTACAATAGATGACACTCCTTCAACGTGGACGAGTTATGTAGATCAAGAAGGAAAGAAGACTGAAAGCTAATTATCATAGTATAGTAAAAAGCCGCGATTCTCTCATAACAGAGAACCGCGGCTTTTTAAAAGTGGCTGAAGGATTGGAAATATGTATCTTTAATACCTGTTGAGCTTTCGTTCGATGGAATCTAAGCGATTATTAACATTCTGTAATTGTTTATACATTTGTCTAAACTGTATATTTTGATCCTGTGCCTCTGATGTTTTTTCTTGAGCTAATTCCTCTTCCTCCTGCAATGCTAATATTGTGGCGAGGGTTGATAATGAATAACCGAGTGTTAAAACAATGGAAGCAATTACTTCAACTTTAGAGGAGGTTATTTCTCCAGCTAATAAACCAGATTCTTCATTCGTTCCTTCATATTTATGCTTTTTCATTTATCTCCCTCCCATATACAGCTAATATATGGTGGAGAAAGCGGTAGCGTAACTTGTCCATTACTTTTCCCATTGGAAGCTGAAATTCCTCATTAAGTATTTGTAATTTTCTAATAATTTTATTGATTTTTCTAGAAGAATAGAGCATTATAGTAGAAATAAACCTATGTTTTGAGGGGGAATTGTTGTGAATAAGGGCTTTAAATATTGTAAAGAATCCAGAGTTATGCGTACAAGTCGAGTGTTTCCAAACGATGTCAACAATCATAATACACTATTTGGTGGTCGATTAATGAGTGATATTGACCAGGTAGCCTCCATATCTGCTGCAAAGCATAGTCGTAGGGATTGCGTAACAGCCTCAACGGATTCAGTTGACTTCCTTCATCCAATTCGCCCAACGGATTCTGTTTATTTTGAATCCTATGTAACATGGACAGGAACGTCTTCCATGGAGGTATTCGTAAAGGTCATTTCCGAAAATTTAAAAACGGGGGAGCGGAAGGTTGCAGCAACGGCATTATTAACATTTGTAGCTTTAGATGATAATAATAAGCCCGCACCAGTGCCTCGCGTAATTCCTGAAACAGTGGAGGAGACAAAGCTACACGAAACAGCCGCAGAACGAGCAAAGGCACGTGCAGAGCGGAAAAAAGAAAGTAAGGCATTGGCTCAGTTTATTTCAATGAATGATCCATGGGATTATCGGCTCGAAATGATGGAAAACTATTACATGTGAAAAATAGGCATCCGATTAGTAAGCTTTTAGCTAATCAGATGCCTTTTCATTATAGTTCCGTCACTGTTACTTCAGGTGCACCAAAACGTGATTTTGCACCATGCATCACTGGCCCAACGTAGTCATTTAAAGCCCAGCCATGAGCAATTGCAGCAGATACAAACTCTTTTGCCTCTATAACTGCTTCTTTTACTGAAAGACCATTTGCAAGGTTTGCGGTTACCGAGGCCGCAAATGTACAGCCTGCACCATGATTATAAGTTGAAGCCACTTTTTCAGATTCTAATAAATAGAACTTCTTACCGTCAAAGAATAAATCCGTTGCTTTTTCTGTGGCTAACGCTTTTCCGCCTTTAATGACAACAGCCTTAGCACCCAGCTTATGAATTTTACGGGCTGCTGCTTTCATTTCCTCTATCGTTTTTGGTGTACCTGTCCCAGCTAATTGTCCAGCCTCAAATAGGTTAGGTGTTATGACTGCAGCTAGTGGCAATAGATATTGGATCATGGCGTCTGTGTTGCCAGGGTTTAATACTTCATCCTCGCCTTTACAGACCATTACAGGATCAATGACAACATTGGATGTACCCGATTTTGCGATAGCATCTCCAGCAATACGAATAATTTCCTCAGTTGAAAGCATCCCTGTTTTAATAGCATCAATGCCTGTTGATAGAGCCGTATCAATTTGTTTTTGCAGAAGCTCTGTTGGCAATGGTGTCACGTTATGTGTCCAACCATTTGGATCCATCGTTACAATTACCGTTAATGCCACCATGCCATATGTTCCGTGTTCCTGAAATGTTTTTAAATCGGCTTGCATCCCTGCGCCGCCTGAAGTATCTGAACCAGCAATGGTTAAAGTTTTTTTAAGAGTCATGTGAAAGATCTCCTTTATAGATGAAAGTTTTAAAATTATCATCTAGTATAGTCCGATTCTGATTCTATAAAAATAGCCAGAATGCTATATTTTTACAAGGTCAGTTAGAACTGATACTTGAATTCAACATTATTTTTTTGTACCGTTGAAGGAAGAGAAAGGGGCTTATAAAAGATGAAACAAGTATTCCCGAATGATTGGCAAGCAATACTAGCAGAAGAAATGGAAAAAGCATACTATAAAAAGTTACGACAATTTGTAGCACATGAATATTCAACACAAACCATTTATCCACCTATGAATGATGTTATGAATGCCTTTAATACAACACCTTATCAAGATGTGAAGGTTGTTATATTAGGTCAAGATCCCTATCATGGTCCGAATCAAGCACATGGATTGAGTTTCTCAGTAAAGCCAGGAATTCCACACCCACCGAGTCTACGTAATATGCTTCAAGAATTACAGGATGATGTGGGTTGTCCGATTCCTCAGCATGGTACATTAACGAAATGGGCGCAGCAGGGTGTCATGTTATTGAACACAGTTTTAACTGTTCAGGCAGGTCAAGCAAACTCCCATAAAGAACAAGGATGGGAGCAATTTACGGATGCTGTGATTGATAAATTAGCAATAAGAACAGAGCCTATTATTTTTGTGTTGTGGGGCAAGCCGGCACAACGAAAAAAACCATTAATTCGTAAATATTCAACACCCCATGTCATTTTAGAGGCTCCTCATCCAAGTCCACTTAGTGCCTATAGAGGTTTTTTTGGTAGTAAACCATATTCTAAGATTAATGCACAGCTACTAGAATGGGGAGAGCAACCTATTGATTGGTGTCTAGCATAGATTGGCACAAATCGTTTATCTTCATTCAGCAGACTCCCACCTCTTCAAGTGGTGAAATGAATGTCGTTTTGGTTCCTTTTCATGTGGGTGTCCAAACCTGAATGAAGATAAGCCTCCGGCGGATGTCACGGATTTTCAAAGGAATGAATAAGTGGATGTTAGCCTAAAACCTTTGCATCCTGCGAAAACGGCTAACTGACCTGCATCGTGCAGGCCTAGGCACAATTCAAAATCCGGACGCAATTACGCCAAGGCGAAATTGATACACTATTAGATTCGTGATACAGTTACTTATAGAAGAAAGTGAGGGGCAACGATGAAGGTTAATTGTTTCAAATGTCAACATTTTAAAGTAACGTGGGACCCACAAACGCCACGTGCCTGTGCAGCATATGGCTTTAAAACAAAGCAAATACCATCCGTTGTCGTAAAACAATCCTCTGGTATGGACTGTCTAAAATTTGTACCGAAAGCAGAAAGTGGGAGAATGTAATGATTCCTTATCAAGCCATTATTCAACAACTTGAAAAGCAATTATTAGGTGTGAAGAATGCTGAAAATGAGCAACAAATTCGAGAAGCCTTAACTGCGATTCGAGCATTATGTGATGTGGTATTAGACTCAGCTGACAGCATATCAAAAGCGCAGTCTAAGCATATACCACAAATGTTGGTATCAGAGCAAAAGCCATCAAGCTTATACACAGCAAAAATTGAAGAAGAAGATGGAGCAAATGGTGATTCAATTTTTGATTTTTAACCATTATTAAAGGCAGGGAGAATAACATGAAAAAATTTATCGTGACAGGTGCACTTCATGGCTTTTTAGCAGTAGCATTTGGTGCGTTTGGTGCACATGCGTTAAAGGAAGTTTTAGATGATTATGGTCGTGGTATTTGGGAGACAGCTGTACAATACCAAATGTTTCATGCGACAGGCTTGCTTGTTATCGGCTTATTAATGAGTTCAAAATTATTAGGAGAGGTAAAGCAATTAAATTTTGCTGGTATTTTCTTTAACCTCGGTATTGTTTTCTTTTCAGGCAGTTTATATATATTAGCCATCAGCGGTATTAAAGTATTAGGTGCCATTACCCCAATTGGCGGTGTACTATTTTTAACAGGATGGGTGCTCATTATTTTAACTGCTCTTAAACATGCTCGATAAAAAATTTGAGCTGTGATTCAACTTCAAGCTTATGCAGAATAAAAAATTAAACACTCTACTCCTTCGCATTATTTGTGAGGGGGTTTTTATCTTTAAAGTAGTTATAGCAACTATTGAAAGCTCTAAAAATTTATTCTATCAACCTTCGTTTTAATTCCTATTGTTTTCGTAAGGATTTATAGTACACTGTTATTACCAAAAGAGTTCGAGTTTGAGAAAGTGAGGATTTGTGATATTATGGATAAATTATTTACATTACTTGATCATAGTTTTGATGAAATGGTTGCCATTCGTCGACATTTACATGAGTATCCGGAATTATCCTTTGAAGAGGTGGAAACACCAGCATATATAGCAGCCTTCCATCGTGCATTAGGACATGACGTTCGTGAGCAGGTAGGAGAACGTGGTGTGGTTGCGACATTACGTGGTGGGAAGCCAGGTAAGACGGTGGCGTTACGAGCTGATTTCGATGCATTAGCCATCCAAGAAGAAAATGAAGTTCCATATAAGTCAAAAATAGATGGTAAAATGCATGCCTGTGGTCATGATGGCCATACAGCAACATTATTAGGTCTTGCTAAGGCATTGAATGCGATTAAAGAAGAAATTGCAGGGGATGTAGTATTTATTCATCAGCATGCGGAAGAGATTGCCCCAGGTGGAGCAAAGCCTATGATAGAGGATGGCTGTCTGGATGGAGTAGATGTTATTTTCGGTACACATTTATGGGCACCCACGCCAATAGGAGATCTGCTGGTGAGAGGTGGAGCGATTATGGCTGCTGCTGATAAAGTGGAAATTACGATTCAAGGTAAAGGCGGTCATGGGGCAGAACCACATCATTCGATTGATGCAGTTGTGCTGGGATCACAATTTGTTGTAAATGCACAACAGCTTATTTCTCGTCGAATAGATCCATTAAAATCAGCAGTGTTAACGCTTGGTCATTTTGAGGCAATAAATCCTTTCAATGTGATTGCTGACCGAGTAGTGCTTGCAGGAACAGTCCGTACATTTGATGAGCAGGTACGTCAGCAGATGGAGGATGAACTGGAGTCTGTCTTAAAGGCAACTTGCCAGACTTTTGGGGCAAGCTATGATTATCGCTATACAAGAGGTTATCCGCCTGTTTACAATCATGTGGAGGAGACAGCATTTATTGCACAACTTGCGAATGATGTACCAGAAGTAGAAAATGTCATAACATGTCCACCCTTTATGATTGGTGAAGATTTTGGCTATTACCTAGAAAAAGTACCAGGTACATTTTTCTTCACAGGTGCTAAAAAGCCTGAGTGGGAAAAAGCATATCCACATCATCATGCACGCTTTGATTTTGATGAACGTGCGATGCTAATTGCTGCCAAAACTTTAGGAAAAGCAACTTTACAATACTTACAGAAAAATGAATAGTCAAATGGCATGATAGGACGTTTCCTACCATGCCATTTTTAGTAAGTATCAATAATAACAACAGCCGATTACTAGCTAGATAAGCAATAAATTATGGATTCTGATTAAAATAGGACATCTCTTCATCATATTCAGCAAAATCAAAGTAAATCATAGGGAAGAGAAAGCGATGATTCGATTTAAGTTCACGTATAATTACATGATCTCGACCAGCAGCTTCTACTACACCTCGCACAGTTTTAGTGTTTTTTCCTTGCTCAATAGCATGCTCAAAAGAGAAATGGAAGGTAGCTGGTTTTCCACGATTCAAACGCAAAATATTTTCAATATAGGACTCTTCCCGTCCAGGTGGTCGTCCGCTACTTGGAATTGTTACTTGTGGGGGCATTTGTTGCGTTGTCGGTGTCCAATAATATGGCATCATCGATTATCAACCTTCTTTCTTTTAGATTTGTGGGCAGTCTTCCTCAGTTGGTGAGAAAAAGCAATGCGATTTATATCTTCCTGTGTTCCATTGACCATACCATTGTGCTGGACAAGCTCCTTCAGGTCTAAAAAACCAGAGGGAGCGGGTTGCAGGATGGAACCGTTCACCTTGAATCACTCGTTTTGCTAAACGAATATCTAGCTCACGTGCTCGTTGATAAAAGTAACCCTTCTGTGTTGCCTCGAACCCTCCTGGACGTTGATAAACCATTTGTTCAATTGTTCGAATATCTCCAAAATCTAGGCAATCCCCTCGTACGCGATTGACGCCTACGTTGCCAACCATCAGCATCCCTAATTCTCCTTCACCTTCTGCCTCAGCGCGCATAAGCCTTGCGAGCATTGCTGTTTGAGCATCATTGGTCTTTATAACAGCGATTGACATTCCTCCTCGCAGACAGTATATGCATGGAGGCATTGTAGACATGTTTATTTTCATAATAAAGATCATCACATTTTAAAGTTAGTAAGCATATATTAGTCATAACGAGTAGTCTGTAAAAAATAGGGTAAGATCATTTAAGATTTTAGATATTTTTTTATAAAATTGGGTAAAGAGAGAATAGCTAATATATAGGGAACATGAGATTATTTATGCCCCATCATAATTGCGTCCGGATTTTTATCGAGCTCGCTCGTCCATTAGGGGGATATCTTGACTCAGTAGGGTTTGTACACCACTGAATAGGGAGTAAATCGCATCATCTTACCATCTATAGAGGTGGGAGTCTTGTGCTGAATCAAGAAAAAAGTTGCATGTGTATTGAATACATGTGAGGTGACGGGAAATGGAGATTGGTGTTTGGTTTGGTATTTTATTGAGTGCTGTGCTGGCGTTTTTATTAGGTGAATTTTACGGACAGCCACTCCATTGGTATCTTTTTATTTTAATCATCGTTATTGGTTTTTTTATCAATACGATTATATTGATATTAAAGGTGAAAGATGAAAGCTCCTGATGGTCAAAGTAATAGGAAAATAAGAAAGTGTCATCGTAGTAAAGGTGACACTTTCTTATTTTTGTTATTGATAGATAAAAACTTTTGTATGACAAGTATATTGAAAATAAACAGTGACATACTAAAATGGAAAAATATTTTTTGCTTTCATGAAGGAGTGTTACAATGCGTATTTTTGGTATGTTTATAGCAATTATCGTAAGTGCATTCATAGCTGTAGGTATAGCAGAATACTACCATCAACCATATAATTGGTATTTAGTTTTCCTAATGATTCTAACTGGTTTTTTTATTCATACCATTATTTTAATATTGGAATCAGAAGCAAGTGAAGAAAATGAATTTTAAAAAAATGCGAGTCCATTTTAGGGCTCGCATTTTTGGGATTTAAACAGTTAAGAATTTCACTAGTTTTTCGTTATCAAGAAGGTTACCAACGAAGAATGCACCGAACTCCCCATAACGAGCAGAAACTTCATCGAAGCGCATTTCGTATACTAATTTTTTAAATTGTAAAACGTCATCTGCGAATAATGTTACGCCCCATTCATGATCGTCGAAGCCGACAGAACCAGTAATGATTTGTTTTACTTTACCAGCATAGCCACGACCAATCATACCGTGAGAACGCATTAATGATTTACGCTCATCCATTGAAAGCATATACCAGTTATCATTGCCCTGACGACGTTTATCCATTGGATAGAAGCATACATATTTAGAGCGTGGAAGCTCAGGATATAGGCGTGCGCGTACATGTGGATTTTGATATGGATCTTCGTTTGATTCGCCAGCTAAATAGTTGGAAAGCTCTACAACAGATACATAAGAATATGTAGGAATTGTAAAATCAGCAATTGCTAATTTATTAAAATCAGCTTCAAGCTCTTGTAGCTCATCCATTGTTTCACGCAATGTCATAATCATAAAGTCCGCTTTTTGACCAACGATTGCATAAAAGGCATGAGCACCTGTTTTAGCGATATCTGCTTCGTTTAATTTTTCTAAATATGTGACGAATTCTTCTACTGCTGCTTGACGTTCTTCAGAAGAAACGAGTTTCCAAGATGCCCAGTCGATTGATCGGAAATCATGTAAAGCATACCAACCATCTAAAGTAATTGCTGCTTCATTCATTATTGAAAACACTCCTTTATAAGTGAATAACATTCAAATTTAGTTTATCATAGTTTGTACAAAATCCCTAAATTCATGATTGTATTTCACGAATTTGACACCTTCCACAGATTATGTATGCTTAAGAGAAGAGATGTAAATAGAGGAGCTCTAAGCATGAATAGTATTTTACAACAACCAATTTGGCGTTTTTACGATCAATCCATTAGTGCAAAACAAAGATCACCACTTGAATCCTTTGCAACGGATGATACTTTATGTCAGTTAGTGGGACAATTAGCCTCTCCGCCAACTATTCGTACATGGGTACATGATGCATCCGTTATCCTTGGTATTCAGGATCATCGATTACCTTATGTACAACAGGGAATGGAATTACTCAAAACACATGCCTATCACCCTATCGTACGTAATTCGGGAGGTTTAGCAGTAGTCCTAGATGCAGGAGTATTAAATATTTCACTGGTTTTATCTGAACAAACAGAAGCATTAAGTATCAATGATGGCTATGATGTAATGGTTGCCCTAATCAAAGGATTATTGCCTGAGGTAGCAGATAGAATTGAAGCCTATGAAATTGTAGGTTCCTATTGCCCAGGTTCCTATG
Source organism: Lysinibacillus sp. GW821-FHT14F06 (assembly GCF_058803665.1). Lineage (NCBI taxonomy): Bacteria > Bacillati > Bacillota > Bacilli > Caryophanales > Bacillaceae > Lysinibacillus > Lysinibacillus sp. GW821-FHT14F06. The sequence continues at coordinate 144,921 of NZ_JBXAPF010000010.1, read as the reverse complement.
ATTTAAGTATTGATGGGAAGAAATTTGCAGGTATTTCACAAAGGCGCTTACGTCAAGGAGTAGCTGTGCAAATTTATCTATGTATTGAAGGAAGCGGTTCCGAACGAGCAGCGCTTATTCGAGATTTTTATGAGGTAAGTTTACAGGGAGAGGAAACAAAATTTACGTATCCTAGCATTGACCCTAGTGTAATGGCTTCACTGTCAGAGCTTGTTGATGCAACTTTAACTGTGGAAGCAGTAATCATCCGATTACAGCAGCTTATTCATAGTATGACGGAAGAAATACGATTTGAATCTTTTCATGATGAGGAACTTCCGTTATATGCATTCTATTTACAACGAATAGTAGAGCGCAATACGAAAATGCTCGCACCTAAATAATAGAAGCAACAAAGGAAAAAGCGATGCTGCTAACTAAGCGCATCGCCATTTTCTTGATAAGTAGAGCTACTTACAACAAGATTTCCGTTTTTCTCCATTTTGAAAACAGGTGCAATTCGTTCTTCCTCTTCATCTAGTGTTACAAGTCGTCTAGCACGGTTCATAATTTGTACAAATTGCTCGTAATCTTTGCGAATTGCTCTATTCTCTTCTTCTAGCTGAGTAATGGTTTTTTCTAGTTTTTTATTTTTCTCAGATGTTACGTGTACTAGCTGTCTCCATTTTGTAGACTCATTACCTAGCTCACCAGAATGCTGTAAACGTAGTAAGTAGGCTATGACAATATCAAGAGATAGTGCAGATAACGGGATGGATTTACCCTCTGCGGCACTGCTATTGACTGTAAACATACTAGAGGCACGTCGTCTTGCAGGAGCACCCAACACTCGCATTCTCTCTTTTCTTTCTTTTTTTGCTTCAGCTAATTGTTCTTCATATTCCTTGCGAACAACAGCATTCCAACGAAAACCACAGGCAGCAGCAGTACGATTTAACGCATCACCAGCTTCTTCAAAAGCATTTAGCTGTGTACTACCCTCTGTTACATGGCGAATAACCGCCTCTGCTAATAATTCATCATTTTCTTGTAACCAAGCATCTTGTCTTACTTTACTCATATAAAATCCTCCCACCTTTATTTGGAACTTCTTTATTTAAGACTAGCATGACCAATCTTTTAACCTTTTATTCATCTATGTGGAAGGAATTATGCTTGAATACAAGGTGAAAAGTGCGATACAATACCCGATGTAGGTTTGTACGCATGCTGCATACTTAAATATGTGAAGGTCATGCGTTCAATAAAAGTGATGTTTTAAATGAAAAAATACTATATAGAAAGGGTTGTTGACAAAATGGCAAACGAATTTAAAGTTTGCGATGAATGTCAGGCCGTTAACTTAAAAACGTTAATTCCAAAATTAAAGGAAATCGATCCTGATGCAACCATCGAAATCGGCTGTCATTCCTATTGTGGCCCAGGACGTAAAAAAACATTTACCTTTGTGAATAGCCGCCCTGTTGCAGCCTTAACGGAAGAAGAGCTTATGGAAAAGGTATTGGCAAAATTAAAGAAATAAGTAAAACAAACATGCTATCTTCACTTGCTGAGGATAGTTTTTGTTTTCTTTAAGATGTTTAGGTATTTATAATCTTGAAAGAGCCATTAAATATAAATAAGCATTTTTATTAGGTCAATAGAAATCTAATTTTTAGTGAATATCCAATGATTTAGGTTGATAGTCTCTATAATGTAAGAGAAATATGTATGCTAGTCCAATATTTATCGCATATAATAGAACAAATACGAAACGGGGGTGCTGTACAAATGACACATTATGCAAAAGCTAAATTACAAGAGGAAAAAGTATTTAAGGACCCGGTGCATCGCTATGTGCATGTACGGGATCAGGTGATTTGGGATTTAGTGGGAACGAGGGAATTTCAACGATTACGTAGAATTCGTCAGCTGGGTACAACATTTTTGGTATTTCACGGGGCGGAGCATAGCCGCTTTAGTCATTCACTTGGTGTTTATGAGATTGTACGCCGTATAGTAGATGATATATTTGCTGGCCGTCCTGAATGGGATGAAGATGAACGACTTCTTGTGCTTTGTGCAGCCCTATTACATGATTTAGGACATGGACCATTTTCACATGCATTTGAAAATGTCTTTGAGCTAGACCATGAATTTTATACAAGACAAATTTTACTGGGTAATACAGAAGTGAATGCAGTCTTAAAGAAAGTTGCTGCTGATTTCCCAGAGAAAGTATCTCAAGTCATTGAAAAAACCTATCCAAATAAGCAAGTCATCAGCCTGATATCCAGTCAAATTGACGCTGACCGTATGGATTACCTACAGCGTGATGCCTATTTCACTGGCGTCAGCTACGGCCATTTTGATATGGAGCGAATCTTAAGAGTGATGCGCCCACGAAAAAATCAAGTGGTGATTAAGGCAACTGGCATGCATGCAGTGGAAGATTATATTATGAGCCGCTATCAAATGTACCTGCAAATTTATTTTCATCCAGTTTCTCGTAGTGCAGAGGTTATTTTAAATAATATTTTAAAACGAGCCAAGCAATTAAGTTTAGAAGGCTATCATTTTAAGAATGAGCCTACACATTTTAAAGCATTTTTCCGCAATTCTATTACGCTTGAGGACTATCTTGCGTTAGATGAAAGCATTCTTTTTACATATTTTCAACTTTGGATGCAAGAAGATGATGCTATCTTAAGTGATTTAAGTCGCCGTTTTGTGAATCGTAAGCTATTCCAGTACATTGATTTAGATCCAGGGGTAGAGCTAGACAAATATCAAAAACTACAAAAGCTTTTCAAACAAGCGGAGTTAGAACCAGAATATTATCTTGTCCACGATACGACAGCAGATTTACCATACGATTTTTATCGACCAGGTGAGGAAGAAGTGCGAGTTCCGATTTTTTTAGAAATGAAAAACGGAGAGTTACGAGAGCTGTCACGTGAATCGATTATCGTCGATTCCATTTCTGGTCGTATGAAACGAGATCATAAAATATATTTCCCTTTAGATTTTTTAGAGGATAATCTGACACATGCTACGGTAAAGAAAGAAATCTTAATGTTGTTAAAAGGAAAAGGGAAAAATAAATCCTAGAATATATTTAAAATGTATAAATTTTGTATATCTATTTTTGTGTTTACCAATATTTATAAGAAGAACAGTAAACAAACTCAACTTGGGTGATTGTTTACTGTTTTTATTTTTGCATAAAAATCAATAAATTTGGGAAAATATTGATTTATTTAGAATTATGTAAATGAAAAATATGGAATTGTTTAGAATTTGTTCAGTAGCGCTTTTTATAATGAGACTAAAACCCTAAAGGGGGTGAGGCCCATTTTAAAAGGCATCACAGTGTTAGTAAAATGGATATAAGTAGCTGTACAAGGACACATTGGTCATCATGATTACCATGAAGTGTAGGATGTATTTACCCTTGACGACAACTTAAATGAAGGAAAGAGAGACCAGCCTAATGTTTGTGGCATTCCTTTCCAACATAATGAAAGGATGCAACGTCGTCAGCAAACACCAACAGGTATCTCTCTGAACTTAGAAAAGGAGAGAAACATGAAGAAATTTAATATAGCAATAATTATATTGCTGCTAGTCTTTCAAACAGTGCTTTCACCAATTTCAGTGTTTGCAGACGAGGGTCAACCTCCTGTGACACCTCCAACTGAATCTAGCGAAGATGCTGGGGCTGGTTCTGGTGGCGAGGGAGACGACCCAAATGTAACAAGTGGAGATACCGCTGAAGTGACGACTCCGGAGGATGAACCTGCTGCAGCTCCACTAAATGTTACGCCTTTAAATGCTTGTGTAGGTCCACAAGAACTAGCGGGTGTGACATTAACTCAGTTTGATATGAATATTGGAGGAAATGCAATTACTGAAGGTGTTTATACAACGCCATTACCGAAAGATCAAAAGGCTAACTTTGATGTAAAATTTAATGTATTATTAGACGATTTATACTGTGCAGGGAGTTATTTTGAATTTGATTTACCACCTTCTTTAATAGACTTTAATAGTGCTTTCCATGGAAGCAAACAAGTTGGTAATATTGCTTATTCATATACGACTGTAGGTAATAAAGTCAAAGTTGAACTGACAAATAATGTAGAAATTGACGATGTTAGTACTACAACTCCAGCCGAATTGACTATGAACTTTCAAGCAGGATTTAATCTTAGTTCTAATGATATCGAACAAGAATTAGAGATTCCAAAGGTTGGTGGTGGAGAAGCTAAAACAAAATTCACATTTTTACCATCAACATCTAATGAAAAGGCTACAAAGACAGCTACTGACGGTATCCCTCCAGTAGTGGATGGTAATCATCAGATGGAATGGACAATTTGGCTCAACCAAGCAGGTAAGAATTTTGACAACCCAAGTTTAGTTGATAATCCAACTGGTGGGCATGCTGTTGTATCTGGTTCGGTTAATGTGTATGAATATGAAGTAGATTTAACGGGCGTGAAGATGGGGACTGAAAACCAAGTTGTATGGGATGGTGATTTCAGTAATATAGTTTTTCAAGATAAACATGCCTATAAAATTGTTTACAAAACAGAAGTGAATTTACCTGTTGAGCAAAGAGAAGGGAAAAAAACGTTTAACAATAGCGTAACCTTCACTAATGGTGGTACACCTGAGTCTGTAAATAATGTTCCAAAGGATATCACTTATGGAAAAGCATTAGAAAAAGTGAAAGTAGACGCAGGCACTAACAACTATACGTCAAAATGGGAAATTCGCTACAATTACAATCAAGCAAGTATTCCACAAGCGAGTGCGATAATCACGGATACACTTCCAGGAATTCATGAAATCGACACGAATACTATTGAAGTACGAGTAATGACAATAAATGATCAGGGTAATGGTACTGGAGCAGGAACAATAGTAGACCCAAGCAACTACAATGTTACAGCAGTTACAAATGGCTTTGAGCTCCAGTTTAATAGTGCAATAGATAAAGCCTATAAAGTCACATATGATGCTAAATACAATGGAACTGGTCTTGGATACTATGTGGGAACAAATCCTACAACGGTAACAAATACAGTGGTTAGTGGCACAAAAAATGATACGAAACCACATACAATTACCGAAGGTGTGCTTAGCAAAGACCACATAGTTAATTTCGATACAAAAGAAATTACTTGGACTATCGACATTAAAGCAGATAATCCGAACGAAGCAATTAATAATTTAACATTGACAGATGTATTTAAAATTACTGGAAGCAAAGAGGGGACGCATACACTTGTAGGGGATGAAAGTAATATTACAATTACAGGAACAACAGGTGCAGCGCCAGTTAAGACAGTTACTGGTCCTACAAATGGCTTTACAATTACTGGTATTAATATAGCAGCAGGTGGAAAAGCAACGGTTACTTATAAAACATCATTTGCTATTGGTAATGATGGTGAAGTGCAGAGTGGTTATGGTAATACTGCAACAGTTAATTGGGATAGTTATACTGTACAAGAGGAAGATCATTATACACCTGCTACTACAACGGTAAACAACGGTAGTAAAACTGGGGCATTTAATTATCTTGATCAATTATTCACATGGAAAGTAAAGGTGAATATTAACAAAAAGGATATTCAAGGAGCTATTTTATCAGATACGATTGGTGCAGGACATGAATTCGAAGCAAATTCTTTAAAGGTATATGAATATACATTAACTACTGGTGATGATACGAGCGGTACACCAGCTACTACGCCAATCGCTGCATCAAACTACACATTAGATGTTGCGTCAGATAAAAAGAGCTATACATTAACATTTAATAATTCGTTAGATAGCACTATAAACGGGAAAGCCTATTTAGTGGAATATCATACAAAGGATTCTGATGAAATTCTTGGGATTGGTAGTGATGAGGCTGGATATACAACAGGGAATGTTTATAGCAATACAGCAACATTCCAAACATTAGGCTCTAAAAATTATACACTAGAAGCCACGCCAGTGACGCTTCCAACACATGTAGCAAATAACTTGATTAAAAAGTCAGCTACTCAAGATAATTCTAAACAAACTGTTTCTTGGACATTGGATGTGAATCAATCTCATTCAAAGTTAGGAGCAAATGTGACATTGGAAGACACACCATCTGGTAATTTAATGTTAATTGAAGGTTCAATCAAGGTGAGAAAATACAATGTTACCGCAACAAGTATTTCTCAAAATGGTACGGGTGCATATGTAGACCCAAGTACTTATGGAATAACTGTTGATAAGAAAGCGGATGGTGGCTTTATCCTTCATTTTGCTAATTTAAACGAAGGCTATCAGGTGCAATATCAAACAATTGGTTTAGGTAAAATAGGTCAAGGCTTCAGCAATGATGCAAAATTAACATTTGGTGTTGAAAAGGCTAGCAATCAAAAAGATGATGCAAAGGTTAACGCTAATTTTACTTTTAGTAGTTCAGATACGTCATTTTCTATGGTAAAAGGTGATGCACAGTTTAAAAAAGTTGGAGTTAACTCAGAAACTGGTGCTGAAGAGCCTCTATCAGGTGTACAATTCCAATTATACAAAGTTATTGGTACAAATAATTACTTGATTCAAACTGCAACATCAGGTGTTGATGGCTTGTTTAGCTTTACAAACATCAACTATGGAAATTATAAAATTGAAGAGGTAGCAGCGAAGGCTCCCTATCAAAAAATGGTAGCTCAATTATTTACACTTGATGCAGTAAAAGATACAAAAGCAGGTTCTACAGTAGTAACGAAACTAGTAAATGTTACACCGCTTCCAGGTGGTTCTTGCCCAACGTTTAACTTAACAGTGAAAAATATGGATGGAGCACCTGTAGCCAATAAGCAAATTGAATTAATAGACAGTAATGGCACAGTAAAATCAACAGTAACTACAGGCAATGATGGCAAAGTGGCAATTCCATCAACAGTTCAAGCTGGTGAATATACAGTAAAAGATACTGATGGTATTGACTATGGTAAGGTTATTGTGAAATTTGGTGCTGGGGGATGTCAGGGAGAGGTACAACCAACAAATTCATGTCCAGTATTCACAATTACTGTAAATGATGAGCAGAATAATCCACGTCCAAATGTAACAGTAACATTAAAAAATGCAATTAATACAGTTATTACGACTACAACGACAGATGGCAATGGTCAATTTACTGTTCCATCCACAACACCGTCAGGAACGTATAAACTTTATGAAGGTACTGTTTTCCTAGGAAATGTAACGGTAAGCTATCAAAATGGCAATTGTGGTGCTGTAATCACACAGGCACCAACATGTGAAACGTTTACATTAACTGTAAACGATGTAGACGGTAAACCACGTCAAGGTGTAACGGTGGAAATTAAGGATAAAAACAATCCAAATGCTATCGTTCCACAACCGAATGGTGTCACTGATGTAACTGGCAAAGTAACAATTACAAATCTTCCTCCAGGTGAATATGAAGTATTTGAAAATGGTGAGAAAATTAACGGATTTACAGTTGATACGGACTGTGAAGCAACTGTTCAACCAAACCCAGCCTGCCCAGTATTCACGCTAACAGTGAAAGATGAGGATGGTATTTTAGCTGAAGGTACAGAAGTTACAATTACCAACAAAGGAACGAATAGTTCGTTTACTGCAACGGTTGGCAAAAACGGTGAAGTGATATTCCCGTCAGCAACATCGCCTTCTGGTAAATATGAAGTAAGCATTACAGCATCAGGGAAGGTACTTGATGAGTTTGATGTAACGTATTCAGGTAACTGTAAGGATACTGCTGAAAAACCTCGTGCATGTGATATTTTCACAATTACAGTAAAAGATACAGATGGTAGCTTGAAAGGAAATACGAAAGTTATCATTGAAGATAGCACTGGAAATGTTGTGACAACAGCAACTGGTCAAACAGATGCTAACGGTGAAATTCAGTTACCACAAAACCAAGAACCAGGTATGTACACAGTCTATGAGGAAACTGATAGCGGTGCAAAAGGTGATAAAATTGGAGAAGTGAAAGTCACTTATACAGATGGCTGTAAAGGTGAAGTTCAGAAAAATTCTTGTCCAGTTTACACATTAACAGTTAATGATAAAAACCTTAAACCTGTTGGTGCAAATGTTTTAATCGTGATTAAAAACCAAGCTGGAGAAGTAGTGACATCTGGTAAAACAGATGCAGCAGGTAAAATTGTATTTGAAGATAAGACGAAACTACAACAAGGACAAAATTACGTAGTATATAATGAAGCTGGTATTAAATTGGGTGATATTACAGTAAGCTATATGGACAATATTTGTGGAGCAACCGTGCAAATTCCATATAATGCATGTCCAATTTTCACACTTACAGTACAAGATTTATATGGTAATGGTCGTTCAAATGTAGCATTCACGATTAAAGATTTATATCATAACACGATTGCCTCTGGTAAGACGAATGAACAAGGTGTAGGAACTATTCCTTATACAGTTCAACCAGGAATTTACAATGTGTATGAAGGTAATGTGTTATTAGGTACAATTACTGTAACTGATGTATGCTCAGGATTAGTAAAACCATCTTATACAGGTGGTGGTGGCTGGATACCGCCTAATCCAGAACCAGGTCCAGGCAAGCCAGTTGATCCAACACCGAACCCAGGTAAACCGGGTGAACCAACAGATCCAACAACAAACCCAGGTAAACCGGGTAAACCAACAGATCCAACAACAAACCCAGGCAAACCGGGTGAACCAACGGATCCAACAACAAACCCAGGTAAACCAGGTGAACCAACAGATCCAACGACAAACCCAGGTAAACCAGGTGAACCAACAGATCCAACGACAAACCCAGGTAAGCCGGGTGAACCAACAGATCCAACGACAAACCCAGGTAAGCCGGGTGAACCAACAGATCCAACGACAAACCCAGGTAAACCAGGTGAACCAACAGATCCAACGACAAATCCAGGTAAACCAGGTGAACCAACAGATCCAACAACAAACCCAGGTAAGCCGGGTGAACCAACGGATCCAACAACAAACCCAGGCAAGCCAGGTGAACCAACAAATTCAAATAATTCAGCGACTCCTGGAAAAACAGAAGCATCTAAACCTTCTGTTCAAAATGTCATTGATCAAGGGAAAAACTTACCGCCATATAATCCAACTAAAGCATCAAAAGACACGCTAGATGCGTATAAGGATTTCCTCAATAAATATAGTCTATTAACAAAAGAGGAACAGGAAGATGTTGCAGAATCTCTTGATATTAACAAAATTAAAACGGATGCAAAACGACTAGAAGATCAATTAAAAGCACAAGGTAAACTACCACAGACAGATGGTGCAGACCAAACTGCACTTACACTGATTGGTGTAGCACTTATTCTTGGTGCATTATTCTTCTTACGTCGCCGCAACGCTGATATTAAATAATTATTTAAAAGAAGCCCCCAGGATTATTTAATCTTGGGGGCTTCGCCTATTTTTAAAATGTCTCTGATAGCTTTTCAGGTGCTTCATCAAATGGATATTGCTGAACAAAATCAGCTTGTATAGCAAGGCGCTTTGTTCCATTATCAGCGCATGTAATGAGCGTTAAAACGGTTTTATTTGGAATATCATCAATTACATAAACATCTGTAGCAGCAATAACCTTCTTAGTTGCTAATTGATATTCATAGATATTGGTTAAATCCGTTATATAGACTGAATCTCCTATGCTTGCTTTATATAGCGGACTGAATAAAATATCCTTTTCTTCGAAATAATGACCTGCTAGGGCATAATTTCCCTGCCCTAGGCTTTGGTTTGGCTTCATGGTACCTGCTCCTACCGCAAGGGCCGCATTTCCAACTCCTTTGACGATAGGAAGCTGCATATCAACACTTGGTACAGCAATACTACCGACAACAGGCATTTTATTTGCCTTTGTTTGAGCCTTTAACACTTCCGCTATGGACAGCGATTGTACGTCCTCAAATATATAATCTGCATCAACCTGATTGTTTTTTTCAATTTCTTCTGCACTAATTTCAGTAGTATTTAATTGTTGGCTTAAATGGGCAATGATTGCATTTTGAATGGGGTTGATAAAAATAAGTAAAAGGCCAACGATGAGCATAGAGATGAGTAATGTTAGTTTTAGTTTATTCATTTCATAGATCACATCCTTGTCTTGAAATAGAGGGTTTTGCTCCAGCTAAAGAAGATTAATTTATGATCATTTTAAAAATGAGTAGAGCGCTAGGCTGCTCTACCCATCATATTTTTTATTTATCGCTGAAACGAACGCCTGCAACGCCGTAATGGTTTTTAGACATTTCTTCGATAAAAACAGTTACGTTTTCTGCGGGTGCGTTTACTGTACGAGAAACAGCTTCTGTTACTTCTTTTACTAGGGCACGCTTTTGCTCCTCTGTGCGGCCTTCTAGCATTTTCACTGTTACGTATGGCATAATATTGCCTCCTTTATAGAATAATGTTGTATAGTTAGGTTATAAGAAAGTAATAACTTCTTACTTAATTTTAGGCATTTGTGCTGCACTAGTGTTGCTTTCACTGCAACATCCATGCGCAAAATATGCTTTACTTTATAATAGCAGAATGGAGGGTATTAAAGTATGGCAAATGAAGAAAAAGCAAAACAAAAAATGGGCTTTACAATTATCAAAAATGATCCAACAGACGGACATAAAGGATTTGGTATTGGCTCGCTTTCGCTAGAAAACGTATCGCCAGTGATTCTTGACATAGAAGAGGGGACAGCCTCCGTTGAAATTGGGGCTATGCATGCACGTAGTGATGTGGAACGAGGCATTAAATTTACGACAAATCGTGCTGATTCCGAAGGTGGTAAACCGTATTGGCTAGTATGGGTGACAATCGATCATAAAGAGGATGGACCTTACTATGCAGGTGTAACTGCATGTGAAATGGTGATTAACCGAGAAAAACGTCGCGGCTATAAAATTTTAGCTGATCATGTTAATAAAATGGATAAATCGATGAAGCGCCATATTATTGTGGATCATATGGATGCACCTTCCAAAAAAGTGTTAGCTTCCTTCCTAGAAGGGCTTAATCCGGACCTTTGGGCACGCAGTATGGAGCAATTGCGTCAAGACTTATTTGCATAATAGACCTATAATGATTGAACAATCTGTGACATTTTGCAATCGCTTTCGATATAAGGTTGAAAGTGAGTTTGAAACAAAGTAAACTTGATGCAGAGCTTACATTTTAGTAAGCTAGGACACTTGGTTCCGCGAATAGTGATGAGCGCTATGCGGCATTTGAACAACCCAAACCCAAGCCAAATGCCCCATGATGCTCATCCATTTCGCGAACCATAAATAAGAAAGGCTTTCTGTTCCCACGGACATGTCTCCGGGGAAGAGAAAGCTTTTCTTTTTCGTATATGTCTATATTTCTTTGTCGAGAGCCTTCATTGAATTAGAACGTCTAGGGATATGGAAGGTTCCCATTGCTGCGCTAATTTTTAAAAATGGAGAATGGGAGCATATTCCAGAATTCTCCCCATGTGTCAGTATCGAGAATATCGAAATTTGTGCATTTTTCAGTAGGTACATCCTTTGCATCTAAATATACAAGACGCTGTTTAGGACATGCATCAGTTGCGAGCTTACCAGTCTCAATATCGACCACTACACCTTTAACGTTTTTAGGTTTTACGAAATCCTCGTTCTTTGTACCTTTATTAACAGTCTCCATAAAATCAATCCATATTTTCTTTGTAGCAGCAGTATCTTCTTTTGCCGTTAGATTTTTGCCCTGATCATAGCCATTCCAGACTCCAGCAGTTAAGCTAGGTGTAAATCCAATGAGCCATTGATCGCTGTTTGTAGAGCCTGATTTTGCAGCATACGTATGTGTCATACGAGAGCGAATACTTATTCCAGTAGCAGGAGAGTAGTCACTAAAGACAGGATCAAAAATACCTGTCATCATTTCTGTTAAAATATACGTATTTTCCTTTGAGAGCACTGTTTCAGATTTAGCACTTACCTCTTTATTTTCATAGATGACGTCACCATGTGCATTTTTAATTGAAATAATAGTAGTTGGTAATGTTTTTTGTCCCTGTGATGCCAAAATATTATAGGCATTTGTCATCTCATATAAAGTTGTTTCAACTGTTCCAAGTGCAATCGATAAATTGTCCTTTGCACCGATGTTGACGTTGAAGCGGCCAGCCATATCGTGAAATGTTTTAAACCCTATTTCCTCTAATGTTTTCACAGCATAAATATTATCAGAGATTGCGATAGCCTGGGCCATAGTCATATCATGTGTTGCAAACTCACCATTTACATTTTTGGGAGCATAGGTTGCTCGTCCATTATCATAAGTGAAGGTTGTCTCACCAACATCCAAAAACGTTAATGGGTTATAGCCATTCTCTAAAGCAGCTGCATATAAAATAGGTTTAATAGTTGAGCCTGGCTGACGTTTTGCCTGTGTAACCCTGTTAAATGAGCTTGTTGCATAGTCACGCCCTCCAACTAGTGCCGTAACAGCTCCAGTTTTAGATTCCATGCTGACAAATGAGGCTTGCAAATCATTTGCTGGTAGATTTTTAGCTACAGCTTCCTCTGCGGCCTTTTGGTGTCCAGGATCTAAAGTTGTTTGAATGGTCCAACCGCCTTCACTAATATCGAGATTTTTTGATTTCAGAATTTCACTAGCCTCTTGCCATGCTACATCAAGAAAATATGGTGCGACTGATTTTGTTGCTACCCAGCTATCATTTTTTAGAACAAGCTGTTCACTTTCCGCACGTGTTTTTTCATCTTGTGTAATAGCGCCTTGATCTGCCATTAGTTTTAAAATAACATGCTGGCGATTTGTTGCTTTTTCTATATTAGCAATAGGAGAATAGATACTTGGTCCTTTCGGTACACCTGTTAACATTGCTGCCTCTGCTAATGTTAAATTGCTAGCAGATTTACCAAAATAAAATCGACTTGCAGCTTCTACACCGTACATACCATGTCCGTAATAGACAGTATTTAAGTAGCCCTCTAATATTTCATCCTTATCATAAAAAACTTCTAATCTATAAGCATAAAGTGCCTCGTTTAATTTTCGTGTCCAAGACTTTTCATGTGAAAGATATAGATTTCGAGCATATTGTTGTGTAATTGTACTAGCTCCTTGAACCTTACTTCCAGCTTTAAGATCGATTAACACAGCACCAGCGATACGTGAAAAGTCAAAACCGCTATGTTCATAAAAATCTTTATCCTCAACAGAAACGACTGCTTTTTTTAAGTAAGGTGACATTTCATCAAGACTAACCCAGTAGCGTCGTTCATTCGTAAAGTGATCCCCAATTTGGTTCTCATTTTCATCTAGGAAAATAGAGGCCTTTGGTACGGTTAAAGGGGGAGCTCCAGCTACTTGCACATAAATGCGTAGAGCTACGAATGCTACGACAATTGCAGATGTAAAGGCGATAAAAAGGGTCAATGTTTTACGTGTACGCTTCGCACGTTTTTGTTTACGTTGATAGCTTTTTCTCTTCATCCGACTTCACCTCGTTTTCTCACACTTAGCCATAGTATGTGTCTGAACATTTATCTTTAATCGAAATTCTAGGTAAAAACTATTGCACTTTATTCAAAAACATCTATACTTTTTTTGTACTGTTTGAAATGCTAGCATTCGACAAGAGAAGTACACTTTGTAGATTTTAATCGAATTTTGCTAGACGTTCCAATAATGTATACGAGGATTGCGGGATAGAGGTTTCATTACAATCCTGTAAGCCCTTTAAGAGCAGTGACAAATCATTTCGCCTTGGCGTAATTGTAGCTGTCGCGCAGATAAACAAAGTTTCGGATTATGAGTTGTGCTTAGATCTGTACGCGGGCTGACACGATGTTGATCCTAGGAGCTTATTTTCATTCAATAGGTGTTTGGACACCCACAAAAAGTTTCTGAATGAAGATAAAATGACCGAATTACAGATAATATTTAATAAAAGTGGAGGGTAAGTAGATGAGATTTGATGAGGCTTATTCAGGAAATGTTTTTATAAAAAGTCATCCTACCTATGAGGATGCTCAGGCAGTCATTTATGGGATGCCAATGGATTGGACAGTTAGTTACCGTCCAGGATCACGTTTTGGTCCACAGCGTATTCGCGAAGTATCGATTGGTTTAGAGGAATACAGTCCATATTTAGACCGTGAGCTAGATGAAGTAAAATATTTTGATGCAGGCGATATTCCGCTTCCATTCGGCAATGCACAGCGTTCATTAGATGAAATTGAAAAGTTTATTGAAAAATTATTAGCAGACGGTAAGATTCCAGTTGGCATGGGTGGGGAACATTTAGTGTCTTGGCCTGTAATGAAAGCTGTTTCTGCAAAATATGATGACCTAGCTATTATCCATTTCGATGCACACACTGATTTACGTGTAGAATATGAAGGAGAGCCACTATCTCACTCAACACCTATTCGTAAAATAGCTGAGCATATTGGTCCAAAAAATGTCTATTCATTTGGTATTCGTTCTGGTATGAAGGAAGAGTTTGAATGGGCAAAGGAAAATGGTATGCATATTTCAAAATTTGAAGTGTTAGAGCCATTAAAAGGGGTATTACCATCTTTAGCAGGACGTAATGTTTACGTAACGATTGATATTGATGTTCTAGATCCAGCACATGCACCTGGCACGGGCACTGTAGATTGCGGAGGTATTACATCAAGAGAATTACTAGCATCAATTCATGCGATTGCTGCAAGTGGTGTGAATGTAGTTGGCTTTGATCTTGTTGAAGTGGCACCCATCTACGATTCATCAGAAATGACAGCAAACACAGCAAGTAAATTGTTAAGAGAAATGATTTTGGGCTGGGTAAAATAATACGAGCTTTTTAAATGTTGATATAAAGCTGTTTGAGTGGGGTTTAGCTATGAGCTAGCCCCACTTGTTTTTAAACTCTCACTAAACATTAAAATGTAGTTATAGACGAGCCTTATCCCTAGCGAGGTAAGGTTTTTTATTATGCTTTGAAAGCGGATATTGTAGAGTATGGTTCCATATTATTGACCTTTGGATTATGATGGTGTTAAAGGTAAATTTTTGAAATTAAGTAATTTCTCTTACAACTATAGGGGGAGTGTTTTTATGAATAGATTTTCTATGTATGCAATAATTCTTGGGGTTATTGGCATACTATTTTTTATTCTTTCAGGCATTGCTTCTATACAAAGAGGAATGGAGGGTTATTCCTCTTTGCAGTTAACTATTTTTTATGTACTTTTTGCTTCAGGAATACTTTGTTTCATCATTAGCTTTATAGTAGGAATATTAGGTTTTAGGAAGAATGAAGGAAATAAGAAATTAAAATATGCAGGTCTTTTCTTTGTACCGATTATCATAATTTTCAGCGTGTCTTTTGGCTTGTTTATAGCCTGGGCTGCGTTTATTTAGATTGGTGTTTCTGGGCAAAATAACTTTAATTACTAACTTAAAGGCATCTACTCATTTATTTGAGGGGCTGCTTTTTGTAATAAGTTATCTACTAACTATTGAAGATGGTTTTACAACGTTTTACCCCTCATAACTTTATACGGTCAACCCATCTGTTTATCAAAAACACATCACAGTGTAAAAAAGTCGAGCAAATTCTTCTATTACATAGGCATTAGTTTTCTTTAATGCGATTTTTCCATTCCATAGCATGAATTGGGATATATGACTTCTATCTTGAAAAAATATCAGTATTCATCCTATAATAAAAAGGTTATAGGAAAAAATATAAGGGAGCATCCATAATGGCGAATGAAGCAAGATCGCAGGTGAACATTAAGCTCATTTCGACGATTCGTCCAATTGATGGAGAATCCGAAAGTCAGGAAATGTGGCTGACAGGACAGCTACTGGAAAAGGCAGGAAGCTTGTACTTAAAATATGAAGAAGTGCTGGAGGATAAAATTATCCGCACGACAATGAAACTAGGCAATGAACGGGCACTTATTATGCGAGCGGGAGCAGTAAATATGCGGCTACCACTTAACATAATGGAGCAACAGACAGGTCATTATGATAGTGAATTTGGTTCAATGCCACTTGTCATCCAAACGAAAAAAATGATGTTTTCAAAACAGGTAATAAGCGGAGATTTCCATGTACAGTATGAATTACTAATGGGTGGGCAATCCGTTGGCAACTATACATTAGATATTACATTTACGGAGGTACAATGATGAACGCAGTAGAACAAGTACAACAGGCCATTAAGGCTGCAATTGCGCAGGCTGTTGAAAAAGCTGGCTTAGTTGAGGCTGGCACAGAATTAAATATTCACCTTGAAACACCGAAAGATAAGACAAATGGGGATTATGCAACTAATATTGCAATGCAATTAACGAAATTAGCAAAAAAACCACCTCGTGCGATTGCTGAAGCCATTTTAGAAAATCTTGAAACTGCAGGGACAGATATTGAGAAAATTGATATCGCTGGTCCAGGCTTTATTAATATTACAGTGCGTAAGGATTTCTTAACGGGTGTTGTGAAGGCAGTGCTTGAGCAAGGTGCTGATTATGGTCGTTCAAATGCTGGTGCAGGAGAAAAGATCCAAGTTGAGTTTGTATCTGCAAATCCAACAGGAGATCTTCATTTAGGACATGCACGTGGAGCTTCTGTAGGGGACTCATTATGTAATGTGTTAGATATGGCAGGCTATGATGTATCTCGTGAGTATTATATAAATGATGCGGGTAACCAAATTAATAATTTAGCCTATTCACTAGAAGCTCGTTATAAGCAAGCTTTAGGGCTAAATGCTGAGATGCCTGAGGATGGCTACCACGGTGCAGATATTATTGAAATCGCTGGTAAACTAGTTGGTGAGCATGGTGATACTATTTTATCCAAATCGGATGAAGAACGATTTGCCTTCTTCCGCCAGCATGGTTTAGCGTTAGAATTAGATAAATTAAAAACAGACCTTGCCAACTTCCGTGTAAACTTTGATGTTTGGTATTCAGAAACTTCGCTATATGAAAACGGTAAAATTGAAGTAGCGTTAGATAAATTAAAGGCTAATGGTCATGTATTTGAAGAAGACGGTGCTACATGGTTCCGCTCTACAACATTTGGTGACGATAAGGACCGTGTATTAATTAAAAATGATGGCTCGTTCACATATTTAACGCCAGACATCGCGTACCATGAGGACAAAATTGTTCGTGGCTTTGATAAACTGATCAATATTTGGGGTGCTGACCATCACGGCTATATTCCACGTATGAAAGCAGCGATTCAAGCACTTGGCTATGACCGTGATACCCTTGAGGTTGAAGTTATCCAGATGGTTCAGCTTTACAAAAATGGCGAGAAATTTAAAATGTCAAAACGTACAGGGAACGCTGTGACAATGCGTGAACTAGTTGAAGAGGTTGGCTTAGATGCAGTCCGTTATTTCTTTGTAAAAACTGCAGGCGATTCTCATATGGACTTTGACCTTGACCTTGCTGTTTCTCAATCAAATGAAAACCCAGTGTATTATGCACAATACGCGCATGCACGTATTTCATCGATTTTACGCTCAGCTAATGAGCAAGGCTTCGCTGCAACAACAGAAAATTTAGCGCTGTTAACAGCTGAAAAAGAAATTGATTTATTGAAAAAAGTAGGCGATTTCCCACAAGTGGTGGCTGAAGCTGCAAAGCACCGTACACCACACCGTATCGCAAACTATATTCAAGACACTGCAGCAGCCTTCCACAGCTTCTATAACGCTGAAAAAGTGTTAGATGCTTCGAATAAAGAACTAACAGAAGCACGTTTAGCCCTTATTACTGCTGTGCGCACAACAATTGCAAACGCATTGCGCTTAATCGGTGTATCCGCTCCAGAAAAAATGTAATAAAGTTTTTAGCCCCTGGCACGATATTGTGCTGGGGGTTTTTTGTGGCTCAGGCGGATAGGAAAGTTGGTATGAAGGATGGATGGACCAAAGGGACAGATAGAAAGTAGAAACAGACGGATGAATACAGCGAAGTGATGGATAGAATCAAAAGAGTTTCATTTAACTGCTTTGAGTGTTGTTTTATCTGTAAATTTAGAAAATTTTGTTGAAGTTTACGTTAACGTCAATGGTATACTGATGGAAATTGTGAGGGGGGAGAAGATGAAGACGATTCAAGAAGTGGCGAAGGAGTTTAATGTCTCTACACGAACCATACGCTATTATGAGGAGCTTGGGCTTCTTCATCCTAGTCGTTCATCTACTAATCAGCGAACCTTTTCAAAACAAGAGTTAGCCAAGCTTAAGCTTATTTTTCGAGGAAAGCGGTATGGATTTTCTCTTGAGGAGATTAAGGAGATGGTACTGCTATTTGATTTTGATCGCACAGGGATTCAGCAATTAGAGCGTTCAGTCGAATATGGGGAACATAAAATTCAAGAGATTGATAGTAAAATAACAGAGCTTACACAAATGAAGATGGAATTACAGCAATTACATGACATGTTTAGTGAAAAATTAGCGATTTTAAAGGGAGAGATGCACGATGAATAGTTCAAATTTATTAGCACGGAATGCCCGAAAGTATCCAACAACTGAAGCAGTGATTTGTCATGGTCGACGTGTGACCTATCGCGATTTAGATGAGCAAGCGACAAGACTTAGTCATGCTCTGCTTGAGAGGGGTATACAGCAAGGAGATAAGGTCATCATCTTTATGCCAAATGTTGTAGAGTTTGTTGTTAGCTATTTTGCGATTCAACGGATTGGTGCAATTGTTGTTCCAGTCAATGCAAAGTTTACTTTAGAAGAGGTAGAGTATGTGGCACAGCATGCGGAGGCTACAGCAATTCTTGTACATGAAGCTATTTTTAAAGCAGTTGAAAATATTTCTGCCATTACATTGAAAATTAAAACGGGTCAAGAGAAAGCTAATTGGTTAAGCTTTGAGACAATAATTCAAAGTGCCAGCTCACAAACAATTGATTGTCAGCTCAATGAGGATGACGCTTCGACAATTTTATATACTTCAGGGACAACAGGAAAACCAAAAGGCGTGTTATTTAGCTATCGTAATATTTTAACCGTAGCACAAATGATTGCTGTCGAGATGGAGGTAAAGCCCGAAAGCCGCATCCTTCTAATGATGCCGTTAACGCATTCAGCTCCTTTGCATTTATTTTTAATGGCGGGAATGCTTGTTGGCTCGACACATGTATTAACCTCTACATTTACACCTGATTTGTTCTTGGATTCAATTGAGCAGGAGAAGACAACGCATTTTTTTGGCGCGCCAGTTGCCTATTTATTAACAGCTCAAATGCCGAGATTGCAAACTGCTGATTTATCCTCCATGAAGTGGTGGGTATATGGTGGCGCACCATTATCACAGAATGAAATTGGTTTTATACAAAAAGCTTTCCGTACAGATCATTTAACATGTGTTTATGGATTAACAGAGGCTGGTCCAAGCGGATCATTATTGTTTGGTGAGGAACATAAGACAAAGGCAGGAAGTATTGGTCAGCGTGCACCTCTTGGAACGGAGCTGCGTATTATTAACGATGATGGAGAGGATGTAAGTGCTGGTGAGGTAGGTGAAATTGTGCTATTTGGAGAAGGCAATATGCGAGGTTACTATAAGGACGATATTGCGACCAAGGCAGCATTTATAAACGGTTGGTTAAAAACAGGTGATTTAGCTCGTGTGGATGAAGATGGGTATATATGGATTGTTGATCGCAAGAAGGATGTAATCATTTCCGGTGGTGTCAATATTTATCCAAAGGAAATTGAAGATTGTATTGTAAACTTTGAGGGGATTTTTGAGGTGGCTGTTATCGGTGTACCCCATCCACAGTGGGGTGAAACAGTAAAGGCTGTTTATGCTGCCAAAACGGAAATTGATGACAAGGCTCTTCAACATTATTTAGAACAGCATCTTGCTAAATTTAAAATTCCACGGATTTTCGAGCAAGTGGAAGCGCTTCCTCGAAATGCATCGGGCAAAATATTAAAGCAATCCTTGAAGGGACAAGAGGTGAGATAATGATGAAAGTGTTACAGCAGGAAGAAGTGAAAACAACGAATTTTTTTAAAGATAATGATACGCTCCATAGTATTTTAGAAATGATGCTTGATAAAGAATTTGCAGAATATGCCACGCGCGAGCTAACAGATTTTGGAGAGCTTTGTGCTGGAGATATTGATAGAAGAGCGAAGCATACGGATAGAGAGGGTGAGCCTCGATTACAGCGTTATAATGCCTATGGTGAAGAGGTTTCAGAGATTTGGGTCAATGATGGTTATAAAAAAACGATTGAAGAGACGTACAATACCGGGATTGTGGGCTACGTGCACAAGAATATTCCACAGCTAGGAAGAAAGGGGAACTATGTTTATAGCTTTGCCCAAGGGTATTTATTATCCCATGCTGAGCCTGGCTTTTATTGTCCTGTTACATTAACAATGGCTACAGCTTATTTACTCGATCATTATGCGAATGATGAGGTGAGGGAACGCTTTTTACCACATGTTTGTGCAACAGGCGATACTGAGCTCTATGAGGGAGCAACCTTTTTAACAGAACGACAAGGTGGCTCAGATGTTGGGGCAAATGTTGTAGAGGCAAGACAGGAAGACGAGCAATTCCGTTTATATGGTGAGAAATATTTTGCATCCAATGTAGGAATGTGCGGTGTAGCGATGGTATTGGCTCGACTCGAGGGGGCTTCTGCTGGCTCTAAAGGGCTAACATTATTTGCAGTTCCTTGGCGAGCGGAGGATGGTACTGTGAATAACCTTCATATTCGCCGTTTAAAGGATAAGCTCGGTGTGAAGGCAGTACCCTCTGGTGAAGTAGAATTTGAAGGTGCACTTGCCTATATTGTAGGTGAGCCGAATAAAGGAATTTATTATATGCTAGAGGCACTTAATCTATCAAGGATATGTAATGCCGTGGCTTCTATAGGTATTACGCGACGCGGCTTTTTAGAGGCAAAGCATTATGTAACAAATCGTTATGCCTTTGGTAAGCCTTTAACGCAATACCCAATGATTCAGGACACACTAGGAAAATTAGCGTCAAAGCTTCATGTAGAAGTAGCAACAGTTTTTGATCTTATTCAGCTATATGATAAAGTGACAAGTGGTCAGGGCAGTCATGAGGATATGATCATGAACCGTTTAAATATTGCTATTATGAAAAAGGAAACAGCTGAGCAAGCGGTGAAATATGCGAGTGAAGTGATTGAATTACATGGCGGAAATGGCTATATTGAAGACTTTGTGACACCTCGCTTACTAAGAGATGCACAGGTGCTTACGGTGTGGGAAGGAACTGCTAATATATTGGCATTAGAGCTGATTCGTTTAGTAGATAAATTCCAAGCACATGAGTTGTTTGTACGTGTTATGGAGGAACGCTTAGCTAAGTTGGCTGATAGTACTCTAGTCCAATTAGTAGTGGAACAATTAGTTCATTTGAAATCGACATTGCATTCATTTAGCTCTTTGGATGAAGCAACAAAAACATTCGAAGCAAAAGCAGTAGCAGAAAAAATGGCGCATATGTATGAAAGTGTTGTAGCAGTTGAATGGGCACACAAATTCGGTGGTAAATATGAAAAGCTGGCAGATATATTTTTAGAGCATACTTGGGCATTAAGAGAACTAGGTGCACCAATGAAAACAGTCCAGTATTTTACAGATATCATTTAATAAATAATAAAGGGGAAGTCGTCTAGATTGGTAGGCGACTTCTTTTGTTTTCATGTATAATAAAATCAACTGAATATTATAAAGGTTCTTTACTTATGTAAAGTGAAAAGGGAAATCGGTGAAATTCCGATGCGGTCCCGCCACTGTATGTGCTAGTTTTTTCAATGTACGCCACTGAAATTTCTTTCGGGAAGGCTTGAAGAAACGTATGGAGCACGAGCCAGGAGACCTGCCTTTATAGAAACACATTTCAACCTACGAGGATAGGGTGGTGGATTTTGCGTATATTTGTGCATTATTACCCCTCACTTTGGATGAGGGGTATTTGTTTTGTATAGGAGATAGCGATAAATTTGAAAAAAAGTGCGATAAACTTACAAAATTCGTCGGTTACTAATCCATCAGCAAAACAAGTTGTTACAATATATGCATCGATAAACTAGGAGGATTTACATGAAGAAATTTTGGAAATTAGGATTGTCCGCATTTTTGGCAATTGGCTTGCTTGCTGCCTGTGGGGAAGGGGCAAAAAATGAAAAGCCGACATCTTCTGAGCAACAAGAAACATCACAGGTAGACAAAGCAACATTCCCAATGACGATAACGGATGCTGTTGGCAAGGATATTACGCTGGAAGCACCACCTGAGAAAATAGTTTCTCTTATTCCAAGTAACACAGAGATTTTATTTGCTCTTGGCTTAAACAATGAAATAATTGGTGTTACCGATAATGATGATTATCCTGCAGAGGCAGCTGAAAAGCAAAAAGTTGGCGGCATGGAATATAATAATGAGCAAATTATTGCCTTAAAGCCAGATATTGTGTTTGCTCACAAATCGAGTATGACACTTTCAGCGGGAGCTATTGAACAGCTTGAGTCTGCCGGTTTAAAGGTTTTTGTGGTAACAGATGCGAAGGACTTTAACGAAACTTACACAACAATTGAACAACTAGGTCGTGCAACTGGGAAATTACCTGAGGCCGAAAAAATCATTAAAGATATGAAGGTAAAAGTAGACGAGGTTCTTGCAAAACTTGAGGATGTAAAGCCAAAGAAAGTTTTTGTAGAAACATCTGATGAACCACATATATTTACAGCTGGTAAAGATACATTTATGAATGAAATGTTAAATATGATTCATGCCGAAAATGTTGCGGCAGATACAGCAGGCTGGTATGAAATCAGTTCCGAACAAATTATTGCAAAAAATCCAGATGTCATCGTGGTGAAATATCATTATGTACCAGATATTTTAACAAAAATTCCACAGCGTGCTGGTTTTGACACAATTACTGCTGTGAAAAATAAAGCCATTGTTCAGGTAGATGAGAATACAACAAGTCGTCAAGGACCTCGTTTAGGAGAGGGACTTGAAGAATTAGCGAAAGCTATCTACCCTGAGGCATTTGAGTGAGTAAAATAGTCGTAGCCTATGTAACCGCCGTTACACTTCTTATCATTAGCATCTGGTGTGGTGTAACAATAGGCTCCGTTCATATTCCGCTAGAAGTATTGTGGAATAAAGCAGCTGATGAAACGGCTGCCAATATTTTTTGGAAAATACGCCTACCACGAGTTCTCCTAGCAGGGCTTGTGGGCGCATCACTTGCCATTGCAGGGGCTGCTTTTCAGGGCTTGTTAAAAAACCCTTTAGCAGATCCTTATACGTTAGGTGTTTCTTCAGGTGCATCAGTTGGTGCTGTAATGACAATATTTTTTGGTATTTCAATTCCAGTAGTTGGCCTTTATGCATTGCCAACCTTCAGTATGCTTGGAGCAGTATTAACGATGATAGCAGTCATGAGCTTTGCAAGAATAGTAGATCGTTCATTGAAAATGGAAACGCTAATTTTAACTGGGGTCATCTTTAGCTCATTTTTAGGCTCACTTATTTCCTTGATGATTGCCTTATCTGGCGAGGAGTTGAGGCAAGTGATAGGATGGCTACTTGGTTCTGTATCGATGAGGGGCTGGCCTTTTGTGCAAATGATTATCCCATTTGTGATTGTAGGTTCATTGATGCTTTGGACCCAAAGAAGGGAATTAAATGTGCTGTTATATGGGGAGGAACGTGCAAAGCACTTAGGTGTTAATGTGAAACGTAGTAAGTATTTAATTTTAGTAGGTGGATCCATGCTGACAGGAGCAGCAGTAGCTGTTTCAGGAACGATTGGTTTCGTTGGATTAGTCGTACCCCATATGACAAGAATGATTTGGGGCTCAGACCACCGTCATTTATTACCATTATCCTTTTTAAATGGTGCGACATTGCTTATTATTTGTGACTTAATTGCAAGAATAATTATTATGCCGAGAGAGCTGCCGATTGGTGTGATTACTGCATTTATTGGGGCACCTGTCTTTTCCTATATTTTTTATAAGCAGCGAAGAAGCAAGGGGGTACGGGCATGATTGTCGTTGAACATCTATCAGGTGGCTATGATGACGTACCAATCGTCAAAGATATCAGTTTTTCAGTGGAAAAGGGAAAAATATTAGGGATTTTAGGTCCAAATGGTAGTGGGAAATCTACACTGTTAAAAGTAATTAGCGGCATATTACCAGCTAAGGCAGGTACTATAAAAGTAGATGGCAAAAATATTAGTTCTTACAATGCTCGTGCTTTGGCAAAAAAAATGGCCGTTCTTCCACAATTACATGCGAATGCTTTCTCAAACAGTGTACGAGAGGCTGTATCACTTGGAAGATATCCACATCAATCAGGGTTCTTTTCCAGCTGGTCGGATAAAGATGAACAAGCAGTACAACATGCAATGGCACAAACAGGTGTGACACGCTATGAGCAGACATCCATGGAATTTTTATCGGGTGGTGAGCAGCAACGAGTTTTTGTAGCCCAAGCTTTAGCGCAGACAGCAGAAATATTATTGCTAGATGAACCAACCAATCATTTAGATATTGCACATCAGCGACAAATATTAGATATGGTACGGAAAGAAGCGGTAGAATGCGGATTAACCGTTATTATGGTGTTACATGATATGAACTTAGCTTCTCTTTATTGCGACGAATTATTATTAATGGAATCGGGGCAGATGCGTGCATTCGGGGTACCCCATGAAGTATTGATGGCTTCTCAAATTGAAGATGTCTATCAGGCGAGGGTAGCGACCTATGCGCACCCTGAAATTCCAAAACCGCAAATAACAATGATGCCAGCATCGGTTGAACATCTGCAACGTGCACATATTAGCAGAGAAAATTTTACGGTTACTGAACATTATATTCAGTTAAAATCTGATTTTCCTTTAAAAACTGTTTCCTCTGCTGTTCATAACCCAGGGATTGGCTGGTATGATTGTCTTTTAAATCGCTCAGTTCCAGGGGAGTATGTCATAAGTGATGTAAAGCGAGAGGTCGCATCATTTTTACAAAGGGAGAATTTTTCTTCAACGAGTACGGTTGTTATGTTAACAGCTGTTCCATCAAGGCTAGTAGCGATTAATGAATATACGGCATCCTTTGGCAGTGTGCTCGTTGCCGTTACTGCTGGTGTGGGCAATGCTGTGGATGTTTCTCGGGCACATGAACGACAGATTGAACCATATATTGGTACTATAAATACATGGGTTATTATCAATGGAAGTCTATCGGAGGAAGCTTTTTTCCAAGCAATGATGACTGCGAATGAGGCAAAAACCAAGGCACTTCAGTCAGAAGATATTCGCGATGAGCTTAGTGGAACCATTGCAACAGGGACTGCTACAGATAGTTTGTTGATTGCTGCTACACAAAAAGGTGAAGAAATGCTATATGGTGGACCGATTACAGAGGTAGGGAAAATCATTGGTAAAGGTGTTTTTGCGACAACTGTGCAAGCCATTAAAAATTATAAAACTGGATGATAGGAGATGAGAGAGATGAAGCTTTACACGAAAACAGGGGATACAGGCAAAACAAGTCTTATTGGTGGACGTGTTGACAAGGATAGCTTACGAGTGGAAACTTACGGGGCTATTGATGAATTAAATTCATTTATTGGCAAGGCCGTGAGTGAATTGGATCGTGAGCTTTTTAAGGATATTCTTATTGACTTAGAAGCAATTCAGCATGAGCTTTTTGATGCAGGAGGGGACCTTGCAAATGTTATGAAGGAGCGTCATTATAAGCTTACGGAGCAACCGATTGAAGTCCTGGAATCTCGAATAGATGCTTTATCAGATGAAGCACCGCCTTTACAGCGTTTTATTTTACCTGGGGGTGCTCCAGCCGCTGCAACCTTACACATTGCCCGTACAGTTGCACGTCGAGCAGAACGCCAAATGGTAACCCTCATGAAGGAGATTCAGGATGTACCGACAATTGTCCAAAAGTATTTAAACCGACTATCTGATTATTTATTTGCTGCTGCACGAGTTGTGAATTTTAGACTGAAGGTTTCTGATATTGAGTATATTCGAAGCGGTAATGTATTTAAAAACTAAGGTAAAATTATTGTAAAGAAAATGAAAAATGGCTACTTTGAAAAAATTCAGGGTGGCTTTTTTTCTTGGAAAGTGTAAGAATATAAAATTATCAGAAATATTTCCGTTTTATGTTGACTGAATGCTCACTCATTTATTAGAATAGGAATATAATGATGGAATGACGTACATTTAAGTATGAGCTAGCAAATTTACCACAAAGAGAGAAAATTACGACAAACTAAAGGGGGGACCAACCATGAGTCCATTATTAATTGCAAACATTGTTTTAACAGTCGTGGTTGTGCTTTATGCAGTAGGATTGTTTTTCTATCTGTTAAAAACACGCTATAAGTTTGTGCAATTGGGGAAAAAGGTTGAGTTTGATGAAAGTGTAAAAGAACGAATTCGTTATATTATGGTCAATGTATTTGGCCAAAATAAACTTCTGAAAGATCCAAAGAGTGGATTAATTCACGTAATGTTCTTCTATGGATTTTTAATGGTGCAGCTAGGAGCCATTGATTTAATTTGGAAGGGATTAGTACCTGAATCACATTTGCCGCTGGGCATTTTCTATGGTGTCTTTACGTTCTTCCAAGAGCTTGTGGTCTTAATGATTTTAGTAGCAGTTGTCTGGGCGTTTTATCGTCGTTATGTAGAAAAGCTAGTACGTCTAAAACGAGGCTGGAAAAACGGTCTTGTATTAATTTTCATTGGCGGCTTAATGATATCAACATTAATCGCTAATGGTATGGGGTTAATTTGGCATGGTGAGGAATTAACATATACAGAACCAGTTGCTTCTAGTATTGCTGCTATTTTTAGTTTCCTACCAGAAACAGCAGCTGCAGCTATATTCTATGTGATGTGGTGGGCACACTTATTAATTTTATTAACATTCCTAGTGTATGTACCGCAATCCAAGCACTTCCACTTAATTGTTAGTCCACTTAATGTTTATATGAATCGTCTAGATCGTGTAGGAACGCTAACACCGATCGACTTTGAAGCATTAGAGGAAGCTGGAGAAAATGCTGACAGTGAAGATGAGATGCCATCTATTGGGGTTGGACGCATTCAGGACTTTACGCAAAAGCAAATGCTAGATTTATATTCCTGTGTAGAATGTGGGCGCTGTACAAATATGTGTCCTGCAACAGGAACAGGTAAAATGCTATCACCGATGGATTTAATCGTGAAGCTTCGTGACCATTTAACATTTACAGGTGCAGTGGTGACAAAGCAAAAGCCGTGGGTACCTTATCAATTCTTTGCTAATACCAAAGGAAATCAGTTAGCAATGGCGTCTGGTGCCGAGGGTGCGGTAATTGAAGATATTTATAGTCCATCTTTAATCGGTGAAGTGATTACGGAAGAAGAGATATGGGCATGTACGACTTGTCGTAACTGTGAGGATCAATGTCCAGTTATGAATGAACATGTCGATAAAATTATTGACCTTCGTCGTTATTTAACAATGACAGAAGGGAAAGTAAATCCAGATGCACAACGTGCGATGACAAATATCGAGCGTCAAGGAAATCCTTGGGGCTTAAACCGTAAAGAAAAAGAAAATTGGCGTGACCTTGATCCAACAATCCACATTCCAACAGTCAAAGAGCTGAAAAAATCTGGCGAGGAAATGGAATATTTATTATGGGTAGGCTCAATGGGGGCATTTGATAACCGCTCACAAAAAATTGCCTTAGCCTTCTGTCGCCTATTAAATGAGGCAGGCGTGAAATTTGCGATTTTAGGAAATAAAGAGAAAAATTCAGGAGATACACCTCGTCGTTTAGGAAATGAATTTTTATTCCAAGAGCTTGCGACAGCGAATATTGATGAGTTTGAGAAAAACGATGTGAAGAAAATTGTGACAATCGATCCTCATGCTTACAATATCTTCAAAAACGAATATCAAGACTTTGGCTGGAAGGGTGAAGTATATCATCACACAGAGCTGTTAAATCAGCTGATTGAGGAAAATCGACTTGCGTTGAATTATGAAGTTCATGAAACAATTGTCTTCCATGATTCTTGTTACTTAGGTCGTTATAACGATGTTTATGATGCACCGCGTGAGATACTACGAGGTATTCCAGGCGTGAAGCTTGTAGAAATGGAACGTAATCGCGAAACGGCTATGTGCTGTGGTGCGGGTGGTGGCTTAATGTGGATGGAAGAACATGTTGGTAACCGTATTAATGTTGCACGTACAGAGCAGGCTTTAGCAACGAATGCATCTGTTATTTCATCAGGCTGTCCATACTGCTTAACGATGCTAGAAGATGGTACAAAGGCAAAAGAGGTTGAGGATACAATTGGAACATTCGACGTTGCAGAACTATTAGAGCGGTCTGTCTTTGGTGAAAAAGGAAAAGCTGTTGAAAACCCTGCTGAAGAAGCTGCAGATGAGATGCTTGAAGAGGTAGTGGCTTCTGTAGACAATGTCGAACAAGACAAGAATGTAGAAATTAACGCAGAGAAATGATGGCTATTGTAGAAATATTTTAGTTATCTGAAAAATATAAATTGCACAATAAATAATTGTTTTGTAGAATAAGATTAAATGGAAATGGGAGTGAGGCTTTAAACTCCCATTTTTCATAGAGAAAAACCGAGCGAGCGTTCAGTCAACAACGGTGCTCTGATAATTCATAGAGTACGTAAAACAAAAGGGGTGTTTTACTTGAATAGAGCTGTTATTTTAGCAGGAGCAAGGACGGCATTTGGGAAGTTTGGAGGTTCACTTTCAGCATTAAGTGCAAGTGATTTAGGTGCTATTGCCATAAGGGGCGCACTAGAGAGAGCGAATATTTCACCAGATGCTGTGAATGAAGTGATTTTAGGCTCCGTTTTACAAGGGGGACAGGGCCAAATTCCTTCTAGACAGGCTGCGATTAAAGCAGACTTACCGAAAGCTGTAAAAACAGAAACGATTAACAAAGTTTGTGCTTCAGGAATGCGTGCTGTCACACTAGCAGATCAGCTTATTCGTTTAGGGGATGAAGAAGTGATTATCGCTGGTGGTATGGAATCAATGTCCAATGCACCGTACTATCTACAAAATGGTCGAACAGGGTTACGTATGGGTGATTCAACAATGGTGGATGGAATGTTATATGATGGTTTAACATGTGCTTTCGATAAGGCAAGACCGCATATGGGAAGCTACGGCAATTCAACAGCCAAAGAGTTTTCATTAAGCCGTGAGGAGCAGGATGATTGGTCTGTTCGCAGTCATGAGCGCGCACTGTCAGCAATTGAAAAAGGTTATTTTGCTGAAGAAATTGTGCCTGTAGAAATCCCACAACGTAAGGGAGAGCCACTTCTAGTTGATACAGATGAGGCACCAAGAGCGGGTACGTCCTTGGAGGTACTTGCGAAGCTTAGACCAGCCTTTGATAAGGATGGAACTATTACAGCGGGTAACGCACCTGGGGTAAATGATGGTGCATGTGCACTAGTAGTCATGAGCGAAGAACGTGCAGCACGTGAAGGCAGAGAGCCACTAGCAATAATCATTGGTCATGAAGAACTTGCCATTGAGCCAGCGAACTTCCCGCAAACACCTGGTCTGGTGATTAATAAATTGCTGGAAAATACAGGGAAATCATTAACGGACATTGATTTAATTGAAATCAATGAGGCCTTTGCTGCAGTAGCGTTAGTTAGCAAACAGCTAGCGGATTTAGATGCTGAAAAGGTCAATGTGAATGGTGGAGCAGTAGCGCTAGGTCATCCAATAGGTGCATCTGGAGCACGTATTATTTTAACGCTTGCGCAGGAATTAAAGCGTCGTGGCGGTGGCATCGGAATTGCAGCGATTTGTTCAGGTGGTGGGCAAGGAGATGCAATTATGATTGAAGTACCGAAAACAGGGGGACATGAATGATGGGTATCCAAAAGGTAATGGTCATTGGTGCAGGACAAATGGGCTCTGGCATTGCACAAGTTTGTGCACAGGCAGGCTATGAGGTCAAATTGAATGATATGAAGCAAGAGTTTTTCGAACGTGGTCTAGGAGTTATTACGAAAAATTTATCACGCGATGTAGAAAAAGGTCGTAAAACAGAAGAAGAGAAAGCGGCTATATTAGGTCGTATCGTGATGTCACTAGATTTACAGGATGCTAGTGATGTAGATATTATCATCGAGGCTGCTGTAGAAAATATGGAAGTGAAGCAATCTATTTTTAAGCAAATTGATCAAATTGCACCAGCACATGCTATTTTAGCTACGAATACATCTTCACTTCCAATTACAGAAATCGCAGCTGTTACTAATCGTCCAGAGCAAGTAATTGGGATGCATTTTATGAATCCTGTTCCTGTTATGAAGCTAGTGGAAATCATTAGAGGATTAGCAACGAGTGATGAAGTCTATAAAGCAGTGGAAGACATGACAGTAAAAGTATCCAAAACACCAGTGGAAGTAAATGATTTCCCAGGCTTTATTTCAAATCGTATTTTACTCCCTATGATTAACGAAGCAATTTATGCATTGTATGAGGGTGTAGCAACTAAGGAAGCAATCGATGATGTGATGAAGCTTGGTATGAATCATCCGATGGGACCATTAACGCTGGCAGACTTTATTGGCCTTGATACATGTCTCTACATCATGGAGATTTTACATGAGGGCTTAGGTGATAGTAAGTATAGACCTTGTCCACTGCTTCGTAAATATGTGGCAGCGGGCTGGCTAGGAAAGAAATCAGGAAGAGGCTTTTACGTTTATGAATAATCCTATGGGGATGGGACCATTTCAAGAAAATGTAATGTTGCGGGACAACTTAGAGGGGTGACAATATAGATGCATTTACAGTTTACAGATGAACAAATAATGATGCGAGATATGGTTCGAGATTTTGCACAGGAAAAAATTGAACCATGGGTAGAGCGCATGGAAGCAGGAGAGTTTCCACGTGAGCTTCTTGCACAAATGGGTGAACTTGGATTAATGGGAATCACAACGCCAGAAGAGTTGGGCGGGGCAGCGATGGATTTTACATCGTACATAATTGCTATTAACGAACTATCGAAGGTGAGTGCAGTAATGGGCGTTATTTTATCCGTTCATACTTCAGTAGGCACCAATCCAATTATTTATTTTGGAAATGAAGAGCAAAAGAAACGCTATGTTCCAAAGCTTGCAGCAGGTGAATATTTAGGAGCATTCTGTTTAACAGAACCAAGTGCTGGCTCAGACGCTGGCTCGTTACAATCAAAGGCAGTGCAAGATGGCGATGAGTATGTCATTAACGGCTCCAAAGTATTTATAACAAATGGTGGAGAGGCTGATGTGTATATTGTATTCGCATCGACGAACCCTGCTGAAAAAACACGCGGCATTTCTGCGTTTATAGTTGAGAAGGGAACGCCAGGCTTAATTATCGGTAAAGATGAACAGAAAATGGGCTTACATGGCTCACGTACAGTTCAGCTCACATTCGATAATTGCCGTGTACCAGCCGAAAACCTACTTGGGAAAGAGGGAGAAGGCTTTAAAATTGCAATGGCTAACTTAGATGTTGGAAGAATTGGAATTGCAGCACAGGCTTTAGGGATTGCGGAAGCAGCTCTTGAGGCAGCTACGGCATATGCAAAAGAGCGTGTTCAATTTGGTAAACCGATTGTTGCACAGCAAGGAGTTGGCTTTAAGCTAGCGGATATGGCCACAACTGTAGAATCAGCAAAATTATTAGTCTATCGAGCTGCTGATTTGCGTTCGAAGGGTTTACCGTGTGGAGCAGAAGCGTCGATGGCGAAACTATTTGCCTCACGCACAGCTGTCCAAACCGCAATAGAGGCTGTCCAAATTTTTGGTGGCTATGGCTACACGGAAGATTATCCAGTAGAGCGTTATTTCCGGGATGCAAAGGTAACAGAAATCTATGAAGGTACAAGTGAAATTCAACGGTTAGTTATTAGTAAACATTTACTGAAATAAAGTCCTATTTTATGTTGCAAAGTTGATATTTGGCTCAGGTGATGTGGGGAACCGCTCAGGTTGGGAGGAGAACCACTCAGGTAGCCAAGGAAATTGCTCGGGTAAGGCATGGAAACGCTCGGGTAGCCATAGGAAATGCTCGGCTGAGGCAGAGAACCGCTCGGGTAGCCAAAGAAATTGCTCAGATGAACCCGAAAACTGCTCGGGCAGCCAAGGAAACTGCTCAGCCCAATAAGCTAATAACCCATGTCGTGCCGAGATTCCAATCGCTACTAGAATGCACAAAGTCAAAGAGCAATCATCAAAGAAGCGTAACCACTTAGAAATCAATAGTTTAGCAATAATAGAGTCTAACTAAAAAGGGGAAATGGACAATGAACTTTCAATTAACAGAAGAGCATGAACAATTACGCGAAATGATTCGTGATTTTGCTATTAATGAAGTGGCACCAACAGCAGCGGAGCGTGACGAGAACGAAGAGTTTGATCGCGCAATTTTTGATAAAATGGCGGAGCTTGGTTTAACTGGTATTCCATGGCCGGAGGAATATGGTGGGGCAGGCTTCGATTATCTTGCGTATGTTATTGCTGTAGAAGAATTATCACGTGTCTGTGCTTCAACAGGGGTAACGTTATCAGCCCATACGTCACTGGCAGGCTGGCCAATTTATAAATTTGGTAATGAAGAACAAAAGCAAAAGTATCTTCGTCCAATGGCTGAAGGTAAACATATTGGGGCATATGGCTTAACAGAGCCAGGGTCAGGTTCAGATGCTGGTGGCATGAAAACCTATGCAAAACGTGATGGTGATGATTATATATTAAACGGCTCGAAAATTTTCATTACAAATGGTGGAGTAGCAGATACATATGTTGTATTTGCTGTCACAGATCCTGAAGCTAAGAATAGCACATCCGCTTTTATCGTTGAGGCTGGATTTGAAGGCTTCTCAGTAGGGAAAAAGGAGAAAAAATTAGGGATTCGTTCATCTCCGACAACTGAAATTATTTTTGATAACTGTCGTGTTCCAAAAGAAAATTTGCTTGGGGCTGAGGGAGAAGGCTTTAAAGTGGCAATGACAACACTTGATGGTGGACGTAACGGTATTGCAGCTCAGGCTGTAGGGATTGCACAAGGAGCATTGGATGCAGCGGTTGAGTATGCAAAAGAGCGTGTGCAATTTGGTAAACCGATAACAGCCAATCAAGGTGTGTCTTTCAAACTAGCAGATATGGCTACTCAAATCGAAGCATCTCGACTGCTTACATACCAAGCGGCTTGGTTAGAATCAAATAGTCTACCATATGGTAAAGCATCTGCAATGGCGAAATTAATGGCTGGCGATACGGCGATGAGTGTAACGACTGAGGCTGTTCAAATTTTTGGCGGATATGGTTATACGAAAGATTACCCAGTTGAGCGCTTTATGCGTGATGCTAAAATTACACAAATCTATGAAGGCACGCAAGAGATTCAACGTCTTGTTATCTCGCGTATGCTAACAAAATAATACATGACAGAAAAAGAGAAAAGGCCCCAGGTACAGTCAACAGTTAAAGATGAAAATCTCATCGCCATTCGTCGGGAACAAATGATACAAGGAGCCATTAAATTATTTAAAGAAAAAGGTTTTCATCGTGCCACGACGAGAGAAATCGCAAAAGCTGCTGGCTTTAGTATCGGTACTTTATATGAGTATATCCGAACTAAAGAGGATGTTCTTTACCTAGTATGTGATAGTATTTATCATCACGCTATGGAGCGACTTTCAAGTTATGAGATAAAAGCAGGGACGATAGAAGAATTAAAAGAGATGATCCGAGAATATTTCTTGCAAATTGATCACATGGTTGATGAGCTGACAATCATGTATCAGGAAACAAAATCATTATCAAAAGAAGCACAGCGCTATGTATTTAGTAAGGAGTTTGAGATGGTTGCCACGTTTGAGCGATTACTAAAGCGATGTGTTCAATCAGGTGAAATAACAATGACCGATAAGCAAATCCATTTGGCAGCCAATAATTTAGTTGTCTCAGGGCAAAGCTGGGCGTTCCGAAAATGGGCGCTGCATCGTCAGCATTCGATTGATGAATTTATTGACATGCAAATCACATTGTTTATTTCAGGTATAAAGGGGTTCTGTTAAGGGGTTGTCGGTAATTGCATAGAGCGACATTGCAATTACCGACTTTTTTATGAACTGCAAAAGGGCAGCTCCAGGCTAGGAGTGCCCATAATACAAAGGTGTATTTGATTAAGGGGAGAAAGTAGGGGTTTCATATGACAAAGGTAGAAGTATATCGTCCAAAAAATCACGTACGTTTTGTTACAGCATCGAGTCTATTTGATGGGCATGATGCTTCGGTCAACATTATGCGACGTATTTTGCAATCTAGCGGGGTAGAGGTTATTCATTTAGGACATAATCGCTCTGTAGAAGAAGTCGTCAATGCTGCGATTCAAGAAGATGCGCAAGGTGTTGCCATCTCGTCTTATCAAGGCGGCCATATGGAATACTTTAAATATATGTATGATTTACTGCGTGAAAAAGGTGCCCCACATATTAAAATTTATGGTGGTGGCGGCGGTGTTATTTTGCCGCGTGAAATTAAGGAGCTACATGCTTATGGGATTTCAGGTATTTTCTCGCCAGAGGATGGACGTGTTTTAGGTTTGCAAGGGATGATCAATGAACAAATTAAAGGTACTGATTTCCCTACAGCAACAGGTAGCTATCTAGAAAAGTTAGAAATGTTAACGACAGAGACACCAGAGATTTTAGCGAATTTGATCACTGCCGCTGAGTCGAATGATGATGATGAAACGAAAAAAATGATAGAAGAGGCTCGTAAGCGCACGAAAGGGACACCTGTTTTAGGTATTACTGGTACTGGTGGTGCTGGGAAATCGTCCCTGACAGATGAGTTAATTCGTCGATTTTTAAAAGAATTCCCAGATAAACGTGTAGCAATTCTTTCAGTCGATCCAACTAAGCAAAAAACAGGTGGCGCATTGCTAGGTGACCGAATACGTATGAATGCGATCTTTAACAATCGAGTATATATGCGTAGTTTAGCAACTCGTGGATCTCGTACGGAGCTTTCCGCTTCAATTGGAGATGTGCTAGATGTCGCTCGTGTAGCTGGCTATGATTTAATCATTGTAGAAACAAGCGGTATCGGTCAAGGGGATGCTGAAATTACAAAATATACGGACCTATCCATGTATGTGATGACAAGCGAGTTTGGTGCTCCAACACAGCTTGAGAAAATTGATATGATTGATTTTGCGGATGTTATCGCTATCAATAAATTTGAACGTAAGGGCTCTGAGGATGCGCTACGTCAGGTACAGAAGCAATATCAACGTTCTCGAGAGCTTTGGCATGAATCACTAGATACAATGCCAGTTTATGGTACGATTGCTAGCCAATTCAATGATAAAGGTACGAATGCTTTATTTGCTGCACTTGTTAACATTATTAATGAAAAGACAGGCTACAATTGGGAAACAGGGTATGAGCAATTTGCGAAAACGCAAAAGCAGGATGTCATTATTCCGAATGACCGTCGCTATTATTTAAGAGAAATTACAGATACAGTGCGTGGCTATCATAAAAAATCAGAGCAGCAGGTAGCGTTTGCACGTCAGCTATTCCAGCTAGAGGGTGCAATTGCTGCTGTGAAAGAAAAGGCTCCTGATGATGCACTTGTCGCATCTCTCACTTCTTTAGCAGAAGGTGTCAGAGACGAATTAACAGCAGAATCCAAACGGATTTTAGATAATTGGCAGGCTCTAAAGGAAGCATATGCAGGAGATGAATTTGTCACGAAGGTTCGAGATAAGGAAATTCGAACAATATTAAAAACGACGAGTCTTTCTGGAACAAAAATTCCAAAGGTTGCCTTGCCGAAATTTGAGGACTATGGTGAAATTCTACGCTGGGTTTATAAAGAAAATGTACCTGGGGAATTCCCATATACAGCAGGGGTATTCCAATTTAAACGTGAAGGGGAAGATCCGAAGCGACAATTCGCGGGTGAGGGAACACCAGAACGAACAAATAGACGATTCCATTATCTATCGAAGGATGATGATGCAAAACGTTTATCTACAGCATTTGACTCAGTAACACTCTATGGTGAGGATCCAGATTATCGACCAGATATTTATGGGAAGGTTGGAGAATCAGGTGTCTCTATATGTACGTTAGAGGATATGAAAAAGCTTTATGCGGGCTTTGATTTATGTGCTCCGTCAACATCAGTATCCATGACAATTAATGGTCCTGCACCAATTATTTTAGCGATGTTTATGAATACGGCTATTGATCAACAAGTGAAACTACGTGAGAAAGAACTTAGTCGACCTTTGACAGTTGAAGAATTTACAGAGACACGAGAGCAAACATTACAGGTTGTGCGTGGAACCGTTCAAGCGGATATTTTAAAAGAAGATCAAGGGCAAAATACATGTATTTTCTCAACAGAGTTTGCCTTACGTATGATGGGAGATATTCAACAATACTTTATTGACCATAAAGTTCGTAATTATTATTCAGTATCAATTTCTGGATATCATATTGCTGAAGCTGGCGCAAATCCAATTTCGCAATTGGCCTTTACATTGGCAAATGGCTTTACGTATGTAGAGTATTATTTAAGTCGTGGTATGAATATTAATGATTTTGCACCAAACCTATCATTCTTCTTCTCGAATGGACTTGATCCAGAGTACACGGTTATTGGACGTGTTGCTCGTCGCATTTGGGCAGTTATAATGCGTGATAAGTATAACGCTAATGAACGTGCACAAAAATTAAAGTACCATATTCAAACATCTGGACGTAGCTTGCATGCACAGGAGATTGATTTTAATGATATTCGTACAACGTTACAGGCACTAATGGCATTACAGGATAACTGTAATTCATTGCATACAAATGCCTATGATGAGGCCATCACAACGCCTACGGAAGAGTCAGTTCGTCGTGCGATGGCTATTCAGATGATTATTACAAAAGAACATGGTTTAGCGAAAAATGAAAACCCATTACAAGGGGCATTTATCGTGGAAGAGCTAACAGATCTTGTAGAAGAAGCTGTTCTAGAAGAGTTTGATCGCATAAATGATCGTGGTGGCGTGCTAGGTGCAATGGAAACACAATATCAACGTGGTAAAATTCAAGAGGAATCCATGTACTATGAAATGTTGAAACATTCTGGTGAGCTACCGATTATCGGTGTTAACACATATTTGAATCCGAATCCACCTTCTGATGCGGATATAGATAATATGGAGATTGCTCGTGCGTCGAAAGATGAAAAAGAGACGCAAATCCATAATTTACAGGGATTCTGGAAGCAGCACGAAAGTGAATCAGAAGCAGCAATTACACGCTTACAGGAAGTGGCTGTTAACAACGGTAATATTTTTGCAGAGCTAATGGAAACAGTAAAAGTAGCAAGTTTAGGACAAATTACGAAGGCTTTATATGAGGTAGGCGGACAATATCGCCGTAATATGTAATTTGTAAATGTGCATATCTTCTTACTTATTAGCATTTATTCTATATTAATACAAAATGCTTTTGTAGTTTTAGGTGTCTAGTCTTAGGATTAGGCACTTTTTTTTATTTTCGTTATAATAGAACTGTAAAAAAAGGGGAGGCGCAGTAGAGGATGAAATCAGCTTTTCACTACATCATTATTTTAGCTTTAGTGTTAGGAGTTATTTTCCTGTATAATAAGCAAATTGGCGCTGTTCCTTTACTAATTCTATCTGTATATTTGTTTTACCTTGGTATAAAAAAAATACGTGGTATAAAAAACAGTAATTGAAGCTAGCAAAGAGGATAAAACTTTGTATATAATGGGTATTATGCTTATGATATGGAAAGTTACTTTTGTGCGGTCTTTTTTTGCTGCGCTCCGAAAATAAAGCAATAAAAACGTCCATTGTGATGAGAGAAAGGAAGTGCACGAATTGAATTTTCGTGAAATGACAAAGGAACAATTAGCGGAAGAATCGTTAATTAATTTAGCTTATGTAATTTTAAATGAAAAACGTGCCTCAGTGTCTTTTAATGACTTACTAACAATCATTCAGGAGCTTGTAGGCTATAGTAATGAAGAAATTAAAGCACGCCTACTACAATTTTACACAGATCTGAATGTAGATGGTCGCTTCTTATACAATCAAGAGACAGGTTGGGGTCTACGAGAATGGTTTAAAGTTGAGCAAATTGAGGAAGAAACGGCTCCTTCTGTGAAAACTCATAAGAAAAAATCTAAAGCTACCCTTGATGATGAAGATCTAGATGAAGATTTAGATTTAGAAGAAGAAGACATTGACTTTGATGAAGATTATGAGGAATTTGTTGAGGAAGACGATGTTGAGGAAGACGAAGCGAAAGAAGACATTGATTTTGACGATGAAGATATAGAGGACATCGATGAAGAAATCGATGAGGACTTTATCGAAGAAGATGACGATGAGGAATTCGACGAAGAAGAGGAAGAAATTTAATTTTTCTATCTTTTATGCCCTTGGTAATAATTCTTGACTTCTATCTCGGTTACGTTTAATCTTTTACTTGGGCTCCTTAAAAAAGGAGAAAGACCGTGTATGTAATACGCTCCCCCTGCAAACCTATGCAGGAGGAGCGTTTTTTTGTTGTTAACTTTATCTTCATTCAGCAAATATTTTTGTATCGAAAGCATAGCGGCAGATACAGAAGACTCCCACCTCTACATGTGGTGAGATGAATGCGGTATTGGTTCCTTTTCAGTGGGTGTCCAAACACCTACTGAAATAGAGGAACTCAGGCTAAGAACTTCACTTCCTGTGAAAACGCCTGAGTGACCAACATCATGTTGGCCCAAAGCCTCTGGCAGATGTCACGGATTTTCAAAGGAATGAATTGTGCGGCACAATTCAAAAGCCGGACGCAATTACGCCAAGGCGAAATTGATTCAGTTAAACACTCCCAAATTACTACTGACATGAATATAAATGTTTCAAATACTTCATGATGTATAGTAATCGGTGACTGAATAAATGTTAGCAATTAATTTTTAAAAGGAAAGTAGAAAAGAGATAGAAACGATTAAGCTTCGAATTGACTACACTTTTTTGTAGGCATTCTCGGCTTTTCTTATTTTTAGGTATAAGTATTTCTTAACCGAGACATTTACGCTAAGATACTTAGTTGTTAACACGGCGTATATGCACTTTTCTTACTTGCAATTTTTAGAACATCATAAGGAGGAATTTTTTCATGACAAAGTATATTTTTGTAACAGGTGGGGTTGTGTCATCGCTTGGAAAAGGGATTGTAGCGGCATCTTTAGGTCGTTTATTAAAAAATCGTGGGTTAGAAGTAACCATTCAAAAATTTGACCCTTATATCAATATTGACCCAGGTACAATGAGTCCTTATCAACATGGTGAGGTTTTCGTAACAGATGATGGCGCAGAGGCTGACCTTGACTTAGGTCACTATGAACGATTCATTGATATTAACCTTGGCAAACATTCTACTGTAACGTCAGGTCGTGTTTATCAGTCTGTTTTACAAAAAGAACGCCGCGGAGATTACAATGGTGGTACAGTACAAGTAATTCCTCATATAACAAATGAAATCAAAGATCGTATTCAACGTGCTGGACGCGAAACAAATGCCGATGTAGTTATTACAGAGGTAGGTGGAACAGTAGGGGATATCGAATCATTGCCATTCCTTGAGGCAATTCGCCAAATGAAAACGAACCTAGGTCATAACAATGTCTTGTATGTACATTGTACGCTTATTCCTTATATTAAAGCAGCAGGTGAGCTAAAAACAAAGCCAACTCAACATTCTGTAAAAGAATTACGTTCTTTAGGTATTCAACCAAACATTATCGTTGTGCGCACAGAGCAAGAGGTACCTCAAGATATGAAAGAGAAATTGGCTTTATTCTGTGATGTACAGCCACATGAAATTATTGAATCTCGTGATGCTGAACATTTATATGAAGTACCATTGAATCTTCATGCGCAAGATTTCGATGATATCGTTCTTGACCATTTTGGCATCGAGGCACCAGAGGCAGATATGGAGGAATGGCGTGAGCTTGTAACGAAAGTGAAAAGCTTACCAAATAAACGTAAAGTAGCATTAGTAGGTAAATATGTTGAACTACAAGATGCTTACATTTCTGTTGTAGAAGCATTAAAACACGCTGGCTACGCATTTAATTCAGATATTGATATTGACTGGATTAATGCTGAGCATGTAGATGCTGACAATGTTGCTTCACTATTAAACGGAGCGGACGCTATTTTAGTGCCTGGTGGCTTTGGTGATCGTGGTGTAGAAGGTAAAATTTTAGCGACACAATATGCTCGAGAAAATAATATTCCGTTTTTAGGTATTTGCTTAGGTATGCAACTGGCAACAGTGGAATTTGCTCGTAACGTACTTGGCTTAAAGGGTGCACATTCTACAGAGCTTGATGCAAAAACAGATTATCCTATTATTGATTTCTTACCAGAACAAAATGATAATGTTGATATTGGTGGTACATTACGTTTAGGCTTATATCCATGTAAGTTAAAAGATGGCTCAAAAGCAAAGAATGCATATGGGAAAGAGCTTGTTTATGAACGTCATCGTCACCGCTATGAATTTAACAATGAGTATCGTGAAGCTATGGAAGCGGCAGGTCTTGTCTTCTCAGGTACAAGTCCTGATGGTAAGTTAGTGGAAATAATTGAGTTACCAGATCATAATTTCTTTGTAGCTTGTCAATTCCATCCTGAACTTGTTTCACGTCCAAATCGTCCACAACCATTGTTCCGAGATTTTATCGGTGCAACTTTTAAATAACGCAAAAAGAGTTGTCTCAAATGCTGAGGCAACTCTTTTTTTGAAGGCTATTTTATAACTACTTCTTTATAATTCTTCGTCATCCAGATTAAGCATTTCATCATAAGCTATTTTTATTGCTTCATAGATAAAAAGGGCAGCCATAGCATGTGGAATTACGATACGCTCACCTAAATCATTTGGTAATAAACCACCTCGTACACGTGTTGAAATATACGTATAGGCTAATTCTGCCAATGAATTTTGAGAGTCTGCTACTTCACAAGCAACAGCTGCGAATGGAATAAAATAATCATTTAGCTGTTGTGCTAAAGCAATAGCGTCCTTATCTTCTGCACTACGGGTAAAAATACATACTCGATCAGCTTCTGTAAGC
This sequence comes from Lysinibacillus sp. GW821-FHT14F06, assembly GCF_058803665.1. NCBI lineage: Bacteria > Bacillati > Bacillota > Bacilli > Caryophanales > Bacillaceae > Lysinibacillus > Lysinibacillus sp. GW821-FHT14F06. The sequence continues at coordinate 103,567 of NZ_JBXAPF010000010.1, read as the reverse complement.
ACAGTATCCTTTGTCCAAGGTACTAGCTTGGTAAAACGTTCTACAGCGTGGCATGCATTTAGTTCAACCACTTGCATCTCGCCAAAGCAAGCGAAATAGACATTGCCTTCTCCGATCCCCGCTTGTGCAAGTAATCGAGCTGTTTCTTCAATAGCGTCCTCTTCACTTTGTATTATTCTTTGTAATAATCCACTTAGTTGTGTTGTTAGAATTTTTGACATAATCCCACCTCAATCAATATTATATGTTTGAAGAGCCCATAAATCAAAAGCAGATAATTTATAATACTAGAAGGTATTAAGATAATAAAGGAGAATAATACATACTAAGGGAAGTTTTTGTGCAAGAATAATAACTCAAAAAGGGCGGAATGAAATGTGAAACGATTACTAATTGTCGATGATCAACAAGGAATTCGTTTGCTTTTGAATGAAGTATTGAAAAAGGAAGGTTATGTTACATATTTGGCTGCTAATGGCGTGGAGGCACTAAAATATGCAGAAGAGGAAATGGATTGTGTCCTATTAGACATGAAAATACCAGGGATGGATGGTATAGAAATATTAAAGTGTTTAAAAGAGAAATGGCCACAACTTCCTGTATTTATGATGACTGCCTATGGTGAACTGGATGTCGTTCAGGAAGCATTAGATTTAGGAGCTATTCGATATTTCACAAAACCTTTTGATATTTTTGAAGTGCGTGACGAGGTAAATAAAGTTTTAAAGTCTTAGAAACAGGCAGTGGTTAACACGGCCTGTTTTTAGTAGTAATATTGCATTTCTTATTCTCATTACTTCCTAAAATATTTAATTATCAACTATCTCTGTAAAGATAGCTTGTATAGAGAAGATTAAAGTAGCCATTTTTGTATTGCACTACGCTTTCGTGTAGAAAACAAACGCTGTCTATGCACTGTGCTATCGCGTAGAAAATAAAAGCTCCTGCTTTACAGGGAGAGCCCCTTCGTTACGTAGCACTGCACTTTCGCGTAGAAAATAACAGCCCCTGCTTTACAGGGGAGAGCCCCTTCGTTACGTTGCACTACACTGCGGAGGCACTGCTGCTACGTTGCACTCCGCTTTCGTGCAGAAAACAAACACTGCCGCTACGTTGCACTGCGCTTTCGCGTAGAAAATAACAGCCCCTGCTTTTCAGGGGAGAGAACCTTCGTTACGTTGCACTACACTGCGGAGGCACTGCTGCTACGTTGCACTCCACTTTCGTGCAGAAAACAGACGCTGCCGCTACGTTGCACTGCGCTATCGCGTAGAAAATAACAGCCCCTGCTTTTCAGGGGCTGTTATTTTTGCTATGATTAAATAGCATATTTATGTAGAAAGAATAGTCCTAAGAGGAGGATTTTTAGTATGGCATTAGTATCTATGAAAGAGATGTTAATTAAAGCAAAAGCAGAAGGTTATGCGGTTGGTCAATTCAACATTAACAACCTTGAGTGGACTCAAGCAATTTTACAAGCAGCAGAAGAAGAAAAATCTCCAGTTATTCTAGGCGTTTCTGAAGGCGCAGGTAAATATATGGGTGGATTTATCTCCGTTGTACACATGGTAAAGGGATTAATGGAATCTTATGGTACAACTGTTCCAGTAGCCATTCATCTTGATCATGGTTCAAGCTTTGAAAAGTGTAAGGAAGCTATTGATGCTGGATTTACTTCCGTTATGATCGATGCTTCACATCATCCATTTGAAGAAAATATTGAGATTACTTCGAAAGTGGTTGAATATGCACATTCAAAAGGTGTTTCTGTTGAAGCCGAACTTGGAACAGTTGGTGGTGATGAGGATGGTGTCATCGGTGGAATCATGTATGCTGATCCAGAGGAATGCCGTAAAATGGTTGAGTTAACAGATATTGATTGTCTAGCACCAGCACTTGGCTCCGTACATGGTCCTTACAAAGGTGAACCAAACTTAGGCTTCAAGGAAATGGAAGAAATCTCAAAACTAGCTGACCTTCCATTAGTTTTACATGGTGGTACAGGTATCCCTACAAAAGATATTCAACGCTCCATTTCATTAGGTACAGCAAAAATTAACGTTAATACTGAAAATCAAATTGCTGCAACAAAAATAATCCGCGAAATTCTTGATAATGATAAAGTTGTTTATGATCCTCGTAAATTCCTTGGTCCAGCTCGTGAAGCTATTAAAGCAACTGTTATTGGGAAAATTCGTGAATTTGGTAGTGCACAAAAAGCATAATTTTTGCATCTAATATGTTACAAAAACATAGATGAATACACATAATATAAGAGAAGTGTTGATGCAACTATCGACCTTCTCTTGTTTTTGAAATCATGATTTTTTGGTAAAAATTCAATTAGATGGCTCACTATGACAAAATAAGCTTTAGAAATTACTACATTTTTGGGTCGAGCCTAAACAGTGATCAGGAGGAAATAATTATGAAATTTTTCATCGATACAGCAAACTTTGAAGAGATTAAAGAAGCACATGCATGGGGGATTTTATCTGGTGTTACAACAAATCCATCATTAGTGGCTAAAGAAGAGAATGTTTCTTTCCATGATCGACTTCGTGAAATTGCAGAGCTTGTAGACGGCTCGGTAAGTGGGGAGGTCATTGCACTAGATGCAGAAGGAATGATCAGAGAAGGCTTAGAGTTGGCTGCTATTGCACCAAATATTACAGTTAAGCTTCCAATGACGCCCGCTGGATTAGAAGCATGTCGCTATTTTGCTGACAAAGGTATTAAAACGAACGTAACATTAATTTTTAGTGCAAATCAAGCATTAATGGCTGCTCGTGCAGGTGCTACATATGTATCACCATTCATCGGTCGCCTTGATGATATTGGACAAAATGGTGTAGAACTAATCGAAACAATTGCCGATATTTTCACTATTCATAATATCGAAACACAAATTATTGCTGCATCTGTTCGCCATCCTCAGCATGTAACAGCAGCAGCACTTGCAGGTGCACATATTTCCACTACTCCTTATAAAGTATTAAAGCAACTTTTTCACCATCCATTAACGGAAAAAGGAATTGAAGGATTTTTAGCGGATTGGAATAAGAGAAAAGGCGAATAATAAGATTATAGAGTGAGCCAATCGCAAAAATTACTTTCCAATCATGAGGGAGAACGCAAAATGGATGTTTATAAAATTACAGGCGAAAATCGTCTAAAAGGTACAATTAAAGTTAGTGGTGCAAAAAATAGTGCAGTCGCCTTAATTCCAGCATCAATTTTGGCGAACTCTCCAGTGACAATTGGAGGGATACCAGAAATTTCAGATGCATGGACATTGAAGGCGTTATTAGAGGAAATTGGTGGGGAAGTTACATTTGAGGATGGTAAAATGACCATTGATCCAACTGATATGATTGCCCTTCCATTACCAAATGGCAATGTAAAAAAGCTTCGTGCTTCTTATTACTTAATGGGAGCAATGCTTGGACGCTTTAAAAAAGCTGTCATTGGTTTACCTGGTGGTTGCTTCTTAGGACCACGACCTATAGACCAACATATAAAAGGCTTTGAGGCATTAGGAGCAAGGATTACAAATGAGCATGGAGCTATCTATTTACGCGCAGATGAATTAATCGGCGCAAAAATTTATCTAGATGTTGCAAGTGTTGGCGCAACGATAAATATTATGCTGGCTGCTGTCCTTGCAAAAGGGCGTACAGTTATTGAAAATGCAGCAAAAGAACCTGAAATTATTGATGTGGCGACACTGCTAACGAATATGGGCGCCAATATTAAAGGTGCAGGTACAAGTGTTATTCGGATTGATGGTGTTGAGGAACTTCATGGTACGGAACATACAATTATTCCAGATCGAATTGAAGCGGCTACTTTCATGATTATGGCAGCTGCTGTTGGTGAGGGCATTACCATCGATAATGTAATCCCGTTGCATTTAGAGGCAATTATTGCCAAGCTACGTGAGATGGGTATCAAGATTGACATCGGAGAGGAAAGTATTTATGTGCCGAAAACTGACCTCAATACATTACAGGCAGTTGATGTAAAAACATTGGTGTATCCTGGATTCCCAACAGATATTCAGCAGCCGCTTGCAGTTTTAATGTCTCAGGCATTCGGGTCCTCAAAGGTGACAGATACTATCTATACAGCTCGATTTAAGCATATCGATGAACTTCGACGTATGAATGCTAATGCTCGTGTTGAGGGCAATACAGCTATTATTACAGGTCCTAGTAAACTACATGGATCAACTGTAACTGCCACAGATCTTCGTGCAGGTGCTGCGCTTGTATTAGCGGGTCTTTTAGCTGAAGGTGAGACGGAAATTCAAGAAATCTATCATATTGAACGTGGTTATAGCTCACTTATTGAAAAATTACGTGATTTAGGCGCTGATATTCGACGTGAAACGATAATAGCACGCGTAGCAGAGGCAAAGGACTAATGAGAGCTAAAAGTTTTGAACCAAATATGTTACAATAGAGATAATTTGAATGTTTCGGCGATAGATTTATGCCGATAACGGGAGGCAAAACAATCATGGAACGTAGTTTATCGATGGAAGTAGTACGAGTAACTGAGGCAGCAGCAATAGCATCCGGCAAATGGATGGGACGCGGTTTGAAAATTGAGGCAGATGATGCAGCAACAACTGCGATGCGCGCCATGTTCGATACAATTCCAATGCATGCTACAGTAGTAATAGGTGAAGGCGAAATGGACGAAGCACCAATGCTTTATATTGGTGAGGAACTTGGCTTACGTAATGGAGGTCCTCAAGTAGATATTGCGGTTGACCCATTAGAAGGTACAAATATTGTGGCTAAAGGTACAAATGGTGCCATGACAGTACTAGCCATTGCTGATAAAGGTAATTTGTTAAATGCACCTGATATGTATATGGAGAAAATTGCTGTAGGACCAGAAGCAGCTGGTAAAGTCGATATTAACGCTTCTGTTACTTATAATTTATTACAAGTAGCTAAAGCTAAAAATAAAGATATTTCAGACGTAGTAGCTACGCTTTTAGATCGACCTCGCCACCAAGCAATAGTAGACGAGATTCGAGAAGCAGGTGCACGTATTAAATTTATTCAAGATGGTGATGTTGGCGCTGCAATTAATACTGCTTTTGATGAAACAGGTATTGATATCATGTTTGGTACAGGCGGTGCCCCTGAGGGCGTTATTTCGGCTGTTGCTTTAAAATGTCTAGGTGGAGACTTCCAAGCGAAGCTAGTACCAGAGGACGAGGAGCAGCTAGAGCGTTGCAAACAAATGGGTGTTGACGTAGATAAAGTGTTATACTTAGATGACCTAGTTAAAGGCGACGATGCTATTTTTGCGGCAACAGCAGTAACAGATTGTGAGCTGTTAAAGGGTGTTCAATATAAAGGGGCCTACGCTTTAACGCATTCAGTTGTTATGCGAGCTAAATCGGGAACTGTGCGTTTTGTAGAAGGTCGTCACGCACTTGATAAAAAACCTAGCTATAAATAAAATTATCTTCTAAAATATACCTAGTGCATCTTTTGCGCTAGGTACCTTCTTCTAAATTTAAACCATCCCTTAGTTTCATAAGGCTATGTTATACTTTAGTGTCTATCACTTGAAGTAATATCCGTAGTTTTGATTTTAGTAAAAGACTCTGATAGCTATGGATTTAACTTTATAACAAAGCCTTTCGTAAAAATAACTTCCATGATAACCCCATTAAAGTATTATATTTTGAAAAAGACTGGAGTTGTGCATATGTCTGCATTGACAATCGCTCAATTAGAAAACATGACGTTAAAAGAGCTTTACGCCCTTGCACGCCAATACAAAATTTCATATTATAGCAAGCTAACGAAAAAAGAATTGATATTTGCTATTTTGAAAACGCGTTCAGAGCAAGAGGGCTACTTCTTTATGGAAGGCGTACTTGAAATTGTTTCGCAAGAAGGCTTTGGCTTCCTTCGACCAATTAACTACTCTCCAAGTAAAGAGGATATTTATATTTCGGCATCCCAAATTCGTCGCTTTGACCTACGTAATGGGGACAAGGTGTCGGGGAAGGTACGTCCTCCTAAAGAAAATGAACGCTATTACGGGCTATTACAAGTGGATGCGGTGAACGGTGAAGATCCTGAAGTAGCGAAAGAACGTGTACATTTCCCTGCACTCACACCATTATATCCTAATCGACAAATTAAGCTTGAGACAACACAACGTAATTTATCGACACGTATTATGGATTTAGTGGCACCTGTAGGTTTTGGTCAGCGTGGATTAATCGTAGCACCACCAAAAGCAGGGAAAACATCATTATTAAAAGAAATAGCCAATGCCATTACAACCAATCATCCAGAGGCAGAGTTAATTGTATTACTTATTGATGAACGTCCTGAGGAAGTGACAGATATTGAACGTTCTGTGAATGCAGATGTCGTAAGCTCTACTTTTGATGAGGTTCCAGAAAATCATGTGAAAGTAGCTGAAATAGTATTAGAACGAGCACGTCGTTTAGTTGAACATAAGCGTGATGTTATTATTTTAATGGACTCCATTACTCGTTTAGCACGTGCCTTTAACTTAGTCATTCCGCCTAGTGGTCGTACGTTATCAGGGGGGATTGATCCTGCTGCCTTTCATAGACCAAAGCGCTTCTTTGGTTCTGCACGTAACATTGAAGAAGGCGGTAGCTTAACAATTTTAGCAACAGCTTTAGTGGATACTGGATCTCGAATGGATGAGGTAATCTACGAGGAATTTAAAGGGACAGGTAATTTAGAGCTTCATTTAGATCGTCAATTAGCAGAGCGACGCATTTTCCCTGCGCTAGATATACGTCGTTCAGGAACTCGAAAAGAAGAGCTTCTTCTTGCGCCTGAGCAACTTGAAAAGCTATGGGCAATTCGTAAAACATTTTCAGACGCACCTGATTTTGCGGAGCGCTTCTTAAAGAAATTACGAACAACCAAATCAAATGAAGAATTCTTTGAAAAATTAAATGAAGATATGAAAAAGGCTACTAAAGGTAAAGGGTTACTTTAAAGAAAAACTGCAACCTGTTGGGCATCCTTCATAGATTGTTAGTTATACCGTTAATATTAAATATAAATCATCATTAACTAGAAATAGTTGATGGTGATTTTTTTTTTTCAAACAGATAATGAGAAATGTGTATTTTTTATGTATTATATATTTATTGAAATTGATAATCGTTATCAATATAATGATAGCATATAATTCTAAATTTGAGGAGAACGATATGAATTATGAGGCCTATTTGCTTCTATGGCAAAATGCATATATCAAGTTAAAGCAAATTGACTATGTACAGAATACTCCTGTACAAATGACAAAAGTATTGAAATATAGCACATTATTAATAATTACTGAGGGTGCTGCAGAAATAATGATTGATGATCAACCTTATTTTGTACAGCGCTTTACTATTTTTCATATTGGAAAATCTCAATCCCTACATATCTCAGCAGATAAATTGAGTTATTATCTCATCCCCTACAGAGGGGATATTGTTTACTCAGATACATTTATGCAGCATTTACAAATGCAATATCAACCATTCCAAACGATTTTTTCCTGTATACCAGCAAATCCTATTGCTATTCAAACTGTATTGCAAGATATGTATATCAAATGGCAGTCGGGTTCTATTCAAGAGCATTTATCAGTAAAGGCATCCTTTTATTGGCTCATTTATCGTGTTTTTCAAGAACTTGTGGAGGGACATGGGAAGCCACACGAAATTGATAAAGCAGAAGCAGCTCGTCGATATATTGAGCAACATATTGAGGAACCATTATCAATTCAAAAGCTAGCTGATTTACTGGATATTAGTACACGACATTTATTACGAATTTTTAAGGCTCGTTATGAAGTTGGTCCACAAGTTTATTTACAGAAATTAAGAATAGAACAAGCAAAAAAATACCTTCTTACTAATCAATTTAGTATTAAAGAAATCGCTATTTCATTAGGATTTGAGGATGAATATTATTTTAGTCGAGCTTTTAAAAAGGTGACAAATATGGCTCCAAGTAGCTATAGGCTGAATTATCCATCCTATATGTCCGAAATCACCATTACAATTGAGAATAGTTTTCAATACAATGAGAATCAGCTAGCGCAAGCAAATCGGTTCAAAAATGAAGTAATGATAACAAATAGGATTCAACAACTAAAGCTGCCTTTTTTGCTTAAATTATTCGTTTTATTTTCGGCGGCAAGTGGTGAGGATAGTAAACACCAGACCAGTGGACTTACAACAAAAGAAGCGATTACAAGAACAGTCATCGATGATAGTGGACGTGAGGTAGTTATACCAGTGAAGGCAGAACGTATCGTTACAGACTGGTACCTTGGTCAAATTCTAGCGTTAGATGCTGTGCCAGTAGGAGCTGTAACAGCAAACTTAGATTATGCAGCATTTTTGAAACCATATTACAAAGATGAAGATATTTTAAATATTGGAGCAGATAGTAATGTGTCAATTGAAAAGATGGTTGAATTAAAACCTGATTTAATCGTTACGTGGAATCCAGAATATGTAGGAAAATATGAAAAAATTTCACCAACTATAGTATTTTCTGAGACAGCCCATAAAACAGCCGCTGATGAAATTAAGGCAATGGGTGAATATTTAGGAAGACAGCAACAAGCTGATGCCTTTATCAAAGATTTCGAGGGTCGGATAGCTAAGGCACAAGAGAAAATAAATGCTGTTGTATCAGAAGAATCCACGTTTACTATATTTGATTTATTCGCAAAGAAAGCCACAGTTGTGGGAAATAATAGTGTGTCAGGCGGAAGGGCATTATATCAAATTCTTGGAGTAAAACCTCAGGAAAAGGTACAAAATCTTTTCGATACTAAAGATCCCAGTCGTGGACGTTATGAAATCTCTTATGAAGTCGCAGGAGACTACGTTGGAGATTATGTTTTTGTAATAAATTTCTTCAATAAAGAAGGAGAGTTTCCATCAACTTGGACCAATTTAGATGTTGTAAAGAAGAAGCAAACAATTCAGTTAGCGCCAGAGTATTATTTTGCCTCTGATCCACTTTCTGGATTACATCAAGCTGAAGACATAGCTGACAAAATTATAGAGTTTACACTAGCTGAATAATCATTAGGGTTACAGATCTATCACTGATTGTTAGAAATTATATATATCATTTATGCGGAATGATTTGATGACAAATAATTAGGGAGGTGAGCTACCTGTTGTAATCAGGTAGCTTATTTACTAGATTTTATAATAAATGAAATTGATAATCATTATCATTTGAGTTACAATTATTATTACTTAATGATCCTTTAGAGCTTGCGGACATTAAAAATAGGAGGATGCATCCATGTTATTACAGCGTTTCTTTTCTTATTACAAACCATACAAGGGATTATTTATACTGGACTTTTCCTGCGCAATTTTGGTGGCGCTCATAGAATTAGCTTTTCCAATTGTGCTAAACAAGGTAATCGATGATATTCTTCCGGATGGAGAATTAAAGTGGATTATTATGGCAAGTTCATTGCTGTTTGGGCTCTATATTTTAAATTCTATTCTGCACTTTATTGTCTCTTATTGGGGACATATGCTAGGCATTAATATTGAAACGGACATGCGTAGGGAAGCTTTCAGCCATGTACAGAAGCTATCATTCCGATATTTTGATAATAACAAAACAGGGCATCTCGTTTCTCGTCTAACTAATGATTTAATGGATATCGGAGAGCTAGCCCATCACGGACCAGAAGATATTTTCATTGCTTTCATGACAATTATTGGGACGTTCGGGGTTATGTTTTATATAGACCCAACCTTCACTATTCTTATATTCCTGCTTGTGCCAATTATTTTAATCCTAACAATTGTTTTTGGAAAGCTTATGTCAAAGGCATTTCGCCAAATGTTTGGAGATATTGCTGACTTTAATGCACGGGTTGAAAATAATGTTAGTGGTATTCGAGTTGTACAAGCCTTCACAAATGAAGAACATGAAATCAATCGCTTTAAGGTGAATAATGAAAGATTCCGTATGACGAAGCTATTTTCGTATAAAGTAATGGCCTGGAATGAAGCAATCTCAGGAATTTTAACGAAGGTTTTATCATTGTTTACGTTATTCATAGGTGCGTATTTTGTGTTAAATGGCAATTTAACAAATGGTGAATTTATCGCATTTATATTGTTATCTAATATTCTATTAGGTCCTATTAATAAAATTAATATGTTTATTGAAAGCTATCCAAAAGGCATGGCAGGCTTTAAGCGCTATGTTGATTTCCTTGAAACAGACCCTGAAATTGCTGATAGTCCACAAGCAAAGGCAATTAAGGACATTGAAGGAGAAATTACATTTAACAATGTATCTTTTGGCTATACCGAGGACAAGCGAGCTTTAAACCAAATTAATTTAAAGGTTCATCCTGGCGAAACGGTTGCACTTGTTGGTCCATCAGGCGCTGGGAAATCAACAATCTGTAGTCTACTACCACGTTTTTACGAGGTGAGTGAAGGATCTATTAAAGTTGATGGAATAGATATAAGGGATTTCAAGCTTCACTCTCTCCGCTCTCACATTGGGATTGTCCAGCAGGATGTATTTTTATTTGATGGCACAATAAGAGAGAACATTGCTTATGGTGATTTAAATGCAAGTGAAGAAGATATATGGTATGCAGCACGACGAGCACAACTAGAAGATGTTATCAAAGCTTTACCAGAAGGAATGGATACATTGATAGGTGAACGTGGTGTGAAATTATCAGGTGGACAGAAGCAAAGATTATCAATAGCACGAATCTTCCTAAAAAATCCTAAAATATTGATTTTAGATGAGGCAACATCAGCCTTGGATACAGAAACTGAGCAAGCGATTCAACAAGCATTAAATGAGCTTTCAGTTGGACGTACAACCCTAGTGATTGCCCATCGTTTAGCGACCATTAAGGATGCTGACCGTATCGTCGTTGTTTCGAAGAAGGGCATTATTGAGGAAGGCACACATGATGAATTGATGGATAGCAAAAAAGCATATTATGGACTGTATACAGCACAATTCGGTCTACAAATATAGGATTCATATTGAAGAAATGACTTATTTATCATTTCTTCAATATTCACGTTTAATCTTGAAAAAACAGTATGTTTAAAACTTAATACCTAAAGGAGAGAAAATGTTATATGGCAGTCCTTGAAATAGAACACGTTGCTATTGGTTATTCTTCTACTTTAATCGTAGATGATTTAAGTGTAGAAATTCCAAAAGGGCAAATTTCAACAATTATAGGCCCAAATGGATGTGGGAAATCTACCTTATTAAAGGCTGTAGCACGTATGCTCAGAACGCAAAACGGCGCAGTTTATTTGGATGGGAAGGCAATTCATCAGTTAAAAACTAAGGAAGTTGCGAAAAGGATGGCAATTTTGCCTCAAACAGCAACAGCACCAGGAGGATTAACTGTTTTTGAATTAGTATCCTATGGTCGTTTCCCGCATCAAACAGGTTTTGGTACTCTACGCAAAGAGGATTATGAATATATTCATTGGGCAATAGATGTTACAGGTTTACGTGAATTCAGTGATCGTCCAATTGAAGCCTTGTCTGGAGGACAGCGTCAACGTGTTTGGATTGCCATGGCATTGGCACAAGGGACCGATATCCTTGTATTGGATGAGCCAACTACCTATTTGGATTTAGCACATCAACTAGATATTCTGCTGCTATTACAAAAGCTCAATAGAGAAGAGGGGCGTACCATTGTGATGGTATTACATGATTTAAACCATGCGTCCCGTTTTTCTCACTTTATGATAGCGATGAGAAGTGGACAATTAATTGTAAATGGAAGCCCTGATGAGGTTATGACTAAAGAAAATCTACAAAAGGTGTTTAGTATAGATGCAGAAATGGCTACTTGTCCTTTTAGCGGGCATCCTATTTGTCTATCTTACCAACTATATGGAAGAGAGGAGTAGTGTTCAGTTTTTAGAATAATTCCAGCAGGAAGAAATAGTAGGATGATTTATCTTTAAGGAGGAAACACATGGCTACGTCAGCTGAAGGAGTAGAAGGACTCGAAAAATTAGAGGCGCTGCAAAAACGTTCTCATCCAATACGTGCTGTAGTGGCGCTTGTTTTAGGTCTTGTTGGACTAGTATTTGCAATAGCTTTATCAATATCTTTTGGAGCGGCAGATATTTCGCTAAGTACTGTATGGAAGGCAGTTTTTAATTTTTCATCTGATTTAACTGAACATCAAATTATTCATGAAATACGTTTGCCACGAGTATTAGGTGCAGCATTAGTAGGTGCGTGTTTTGCAGTTTCTGGTGCTATTATGCAAGGAATGACACGCAATCCATTAGCAGATTCAGGCTTGTTAGGATTAAACGCTGGTGCAGCATTTATGCTTGCAGTCTGCTTTGCATTTTTTCCAGGCTTATCATATATGTATATCATTATGTGGTCATTTTTAGGTGCCGGATTAGGGGTAGCTATTGTTTACGGAATCGGTTCCATTGCTAAAGGTGGCTTAACACCAATGAGACTAGTACTTGCAGGGGCAGCTGTAAGTGCACTTTTAGGAGCATTAGGTGAAGGGATTGCTCTTTATTTTCGTATTGGACAAGATTTAGCCTTTTGGTATGCAGGTGGTGTTTCGGGGACTAAGTGGAGTCATCTACAGATCATGGGTCCTTGGATACTTGTAGCTATGATTGGTGCACTTATTCTGTCACGTTCAATTACGTTATTAAGTTTAGGAGAGGAAATTGCAATCGGCTTGGGACAGCGAACAGGAGTCATTAAAGTATGGGGTATGATTATCGTGCTTGTTTTAGCAGGTGCGGCTGTTTCTGTTGTCGGTGCAGTTGGCTTTGTAGGACTAATTGTTCCGCATTTAACAAGATACATAGTAGGACATGATTATCGTTGGATTATTTCCTGTTCAGTAGTGTACGGTGCACTACTTGTTGTGCTGGCTGATTTTATTGCTCGTATCATTAATCCTCCATATGAGTCGCCTATTGGAGCATTAATTGCCTTTATTGGCGTACCATTCTTCCTATACTTAGCACGTAAAGGAGGAAAAGAATTATGAGTCAAAATAGTTATTTAACCGCTAGTCAACAAAAGACAAGGAAAAAAAATCTTTTCGTATTAAGCATCTTAACGATATTAATTATTATTACTTTTATTATCAGTATGAATACAGGGGTCATTAAATTAACACCTATGGAGGTTCTACGTACTCTATTTGGTCAGGGTGACGCGCAGCAGCAGCTTATTTTATTTGAATTTAGGCTTCCACGTATTGTCATTGCTGTGTTAGTGGGAATGGGTTTAGCAATCTCAGGAGCGATTTTACAAGGAATTTCAAGGAATGCTTTGGCGGACCCTGGTATTCTCGGTATCAATGCTGGTGCTGGACTTGCCGTGATGTTATTTATTTCTTTCTTCCCAGCAACAGCAGCAGCTCCTGTTTATCTACTCCCTGTTTTAGCCTTTTTTGGTTCAGGTATGACAGCCATTCTTATCTATGCACTTTCTTATAAACGTCATGAGGGAATCACACCGATGCGCTTACTTCTTACAGGGATTGCTGTAGCAGCAGGTATTAGTTCAGCAATGATTGTACTGACGCTTCGCCTTTCACCTGAAAATTATCAATTTGTAGCAACTTGGCTTGCAGGTAGTATTTGGGGCTCGAATTGGAAATTTGTTTTATCATTATTGCCTTGGCTCGTTGTATTGCTTCCTTTTGTTTATACAAAATCACGTGTATTAAATATCTTGAATTTAGGTGAATTAACCGCTGTTGGTTTAGGTGCTTCAATTGAAAAAGAACGTCGCTGGCTATTAGCAGCATCTGTCGGTTTAGCAGGTGCAAGCGTTTCGGTCAGTGGAGGAATTGGCTTTGTTGGGTTAATTGCTCCACATTTAGCACGGCAACTTGTAGGAGCAAAACATCAATTTTTACTTCCTGCTTCAGCATTAGTTGGCGGTCTACTTGTACTAATGGCAGACACGATTGGTCGTTCCTTACTTGAACCTTCTGAAATACCAGCAGGGATAGTTGTTGCTGTTTTAGGCGCACCATACTTCTTATACTTATTAGCTCGATTAAAACAATAAATATATAGAAGCTAGTTAACTAGATAAAAATAAGAGTAAATTGGAATGGAGGATTATAGAGAAATGAAGGAAGAACTGTATGATGTGACGATTGTTGGTGGTGGTCCAGCAGGGCTCTATACGGCTTTTTATAGTGGAATGCGGGATTTAAAGACGAAGATTATTGAATATAGCTCTCAGCTTGGGGGGCGTATGTTAATCTATCCTGAGAAAATGATATGGGATGTCGGAGGCGTACCGCCAATTTTAGGTGGCCAGCTAATTGAGCAATTAATAGAACAGGCGAAAACATTTGATCCAACAATTGTGTTCAATCAGAAAGTCGAGCATTTAGAAAGACAAAGTAATGGTACATTTATTTTGACTTCATCGACAGGTGAAAAGCATTATTCGAAAACAGTTATTTTAGCTGTTGGATATGGTGTCCTTTCCATGCAAAAGCTTGAAATAGAGGGTGCTGATAAATATGAAGTAACGAATTTACATTATACTGTGCAGGAATTAGAGATATTCCGCGATAAGCATGTTTTAATTTCTGGCGGCGGTAATTCTGCTGTGGATTGGGCAAATGAATTAGAACCGATTGCTGCCAGTGTAACAGTTGTTCATCGACGTGATGAATTTGGCGGCCATGAAAAAAGTGTCTTAAAAATGCGTGATTCCTCAGTATGTTTAAAAACACCATATGAGGTAGTTCAGCTACATGGAGATGGTGAATTAATTCAATCTGTTTCGATAGAAAATAAAGATACTGGCAAAATTGAACGTATTGAATTAGATGCAATCATTGTGAATCATGGCTTAAAATGCGATTATGGTGCACTTGAAAAATGGGGATTAAACATTGAAGATGGCGTTGCGATTGTCAATGAAAAACGTGAAACGAACATTGAAGGTATTTATGGAGCAGGCGATTTTGTAGATCATCCTAGTAAGGTTCGATATATAGCGGGTGCATTTACAGATGGTATATTAGCATTAAATAGCGCAAAGCTGTATTTAGAACCAGATGCACCTAAAGTCGCGTATGTTTCATCTCACAATATTCGTTTTAAAGAACGTAATAAAAAAATAGGTTTAGTGGATAATGATTATCGTGAAGTAAGAGGATAATTAAATAAAGGTAATTTTTTTACTTGAAATATTTTTAAATAATATGCTATACTTCAAAAGTATGCAACGTGTACATATATAGCTGATAGTTTCACTCATATTCGGGCTATGTAAGGTACAGTTCGATAATACTCTGTTCCAGATGGTTCAGGGCGAGAGGAGAAAACGAATATGAAACAAGGAATTCATCCAAACTACAAAGAAGCAACAGTAACTTGCTCTTGTGGGAATACTTTCAAAACTGGTTCAGTAAAAGAAAACATCGTTGTCGAGTTCTGCAACGAATGTCACCCATTCTATACTGGCCGTCAAAAATTCGCGTCTGCTGATGGTCGCGTGGATCGTTTCAACAAAAAATACGGTCTTAAAAACTAATGTTAGTTTAATACCTGCCAAGCATGTGCTTGGCAGGTATTTTTTTCAGTATATGATGAACACGTTGATGCAGTCTTTTCAAGAATCCAGATTGACTAGAAGAAAGGGAGAAGACAACATGGCACAGCTATATTTTAAGCATGGCGCAATGAATAGTGGGAAATCCATCGAAATTTTGAAAGTTGCGCATAACTATGAAGAACAACAAAAACCTGTCATGATATTTACATCAGGCTTAGATACACGTGATGAAGTAGGCTTTGTTTCCAGTAGAGTGGGCTTACGTCAAGAAGCTATACCTGTTTATGATGATACAAATATATTTGAGCTCGTGGAAAATAATACAGTAAAGCCATACTGTGTACTTGTTGATGAAGTACAATTTTTAAAAAGGGCACATGTTTTACAGTTAGCAAATATTGTGGATAAACTAGGCATCCCTGTTATGGGCTTTGGTTTGAAAAATGATTTTCAAAATGAGTTATTTGAAGGAAGTCAGTACATGCTTACATATGCAGATAAAATTGAAGAAATGAAAACCATTTGCTGGTTCTGCCATAAAAAAGCAACGATGAATTTACGTGTTGATGAAAGTGGAAAGCCTGTGTATACAGGTGATCAAATTCAAATTGGTGGAAATGATTCCTACTATCCAGTTTGCAGAAAGTGTCATGCGCACCCACCGCTATAGCTCATCCAAGCTGAGAGCTAAGAAAAAGTAGCATACATGCGAAAATTTCCTTATACTAAGTAGTGGAAATCAATTACGCCCCTGAGAAAATGCATCACGATTTTTTTGAGCTTGCTATTGGCTAGGGGCTTTAACTTGAATCAGTCGGTCTTTTGTACACCTAAATAGGGAAAAAATCGCATTCATCTCGCCACCTATAGAGATGAATGTATTCTGTACCTAATGTTTCATTTTTGGTACAAAAACATTTGGTGCTGTCGCTGGGCTTTCGCACAGTAAAGATTTGTTGCTGTCGCTGGGCTTTCGCACAGTAAAGATTTGTTGCTGTCGCTGGGCTTTCGCACAGTAAAGATTTGTTGCTGTCG
>NZ_JBXAPF010000010.1:0-86797 GCF_058803665.1 Lysinibacillus sp. GW821-FHT14F06 | reverse complement strand
TCGCTGGGCTTTCCCACAGTAAAGATTTGTTGCTGAATTAAAGATAAAGAATGTTCAGTACGCTAAAACGAATTAAGTTTCTTTTAGAAAAAAGAAGAAACTTTTAAAAAACTAAATAGAGGTGAAATCCATGTTTGATCGATTGCAGGCAGTGGAGGATCGTTATGAAAGGCTAACAGAGCTTTTAAGTGACCCTGATATTGTGAATGATAGTAAAAAATTACGTGAGTATTCCAAAGAGCAATCAGATATCCAGGAAACTGTAGATACTTATCGAGAATATAAAAATGTAAAAGAGCAATTAGCTGATACACGTGAAATGCTAGATAGCGAAAAAGATCCTGATATGCATGAGATGGTGAAAGAGGAATTTAATCTATTAAAAGCACAGCAGGAAGACCTTGAAGAACGTTTACGTATCTTACTAATTCCTAAAGACCCGAACGATAATAAAAACGTTATTATGGAAATTCGTGGCGCAGCAGGTGGGGATGAGGCGAATATTTTTGCGGGAGATTTATTCCGTATGTATTCTCGCTATGCGGAGACACAAGGCTGGAAAATTGATATTATGGAGGCTACTCCAAACCCAATGGGCGGTTATAAAGAAGTGATCTTTATGATCAATGGACAAGGTGCCTATTCCAAATTCAAATTTGAAAATGGTGCGCACCGTGTTCAACGTGTCCCTGCTACAGAATCGCAGGGCCGTATCCATACATCAACTGCAACAGTAGCATGTTTACCTGAGGTAGAAGAAGTAGACGTTGAAATTCATGAAAAAGATATTCGTGTAGATACATTCGCATCTTCTGGTGCGGGTGGTCAATCCGTTAATACAACGATGTCTGCCGTTCGTATGACCCATTTACCAACAGGTGTTGTAGTATCAATGCAGGATGAGCGTTCTCAGATTAAAAACCGTGAAAAAGCGATGAAGATTCTTCGCGCTCGAGTTGCTGATATGTATATGCAAGAAGCGCAAAAGGAAATCGATGCCACACGTAAATCAGCTGTAGGTTCAGGCGATCGCTCTGAGCGTATTCGCACTTACAATTATCCACAAAACCGTGTAACAGACCACCGTATTGGATTAACGATTCAAAAGCTAGATCAAATCGTTGAAGGTAGAATTGACGAAATTATTGATGCCCTTATTTTAGAGGAGCAAGCATCAAAGTTAGAGCGTTTAAATGATGATTTATAAAAATGTGATGGAGGCCCTTGCATGGGCTTCTTCTTTTTTAGTGGATAATGGTCGTGAGGAAACGGCAGCACGTATTGTAATGCAGCATGTTATAGGGACTAGCTATTCAGAAGTAATGCTGCATCTTCAGGATGTGTTAACAATAGAACAACAAGTGAAATTTAAGAAACTTATTGAAGAGCATGCAAGTGGTCGCCCTGTACAGTATTGTGTTGGAAGTGAGGAATTTTATGGTCGCTCATTTATTGTGGATGAATCCGTGTTAATTCCTAGACCTGAAACAGAGGAGTTAGTACTTGGAACAATTAATCGCTTAGGCAAACTATTTAATCAGCAAACATTAAAGCTAGCTGATATTGGAACAGGGAGTGGAGCGATTGCTATTTCTATGAAGCTCGAATGTCCGGAGCTTTCAGTTGTAGCTACTGATTTATCTGAGAAGGCACTTGTGACTGCCCAAAAAAATGCGGAAAGTCTAGCAGCTACAATCGATTTCAGATTGGGTGATTTAACGGAACCACTTAAAGGCGAGCGATTTGATGTCGTTTTATCCAATCCTCCTTATATTGCCGTTGATGAAGCAAAGGAGATGTCGAGCATTGTGCTAGAGCATGAACCACATAGTGCACTTTTTGCAGAGGAAGAGGGACTTATATTATATAGAAAGCTGGCAGAACAGCTACCAGCCATTGTGAATAAACCTGCACTTATCGGACTAGAGATTGGTTATACACAGGGAGAGCAAGTCGCTAAGTTCTTTAAAAATAGTTTTCCACAGTCTACAATTTCGATAGAAAAAGATATTAATGGTAGACCTCGAATGATTTTTTGTGAAATACATGTATAAAGTATCTCCTTCTTGCCAACAATGTTGAGCAAGGAGGGATTTTTATGTTAAATGAATACAAGATTATTAGATTACCTAAACAGAATATCTTACTAGCTTTTGCTAGACTAGTAGTAATAGCCATTGCTTTACAACTATGTATTTTATATATTCCATCATTAGTAGGATTAGCTAAGGAAAATACGAATCAACAGCAAGAACAAGATTTTCGTATAAGAGTAATTGCAAATAGTAATACGGCACAGGATCAGCTTGAAAAAGAGCTTCTTGTCAAAGATTTAAAGCCTTATTTTATGCAAGTATCTGCTGCTACAAATGTGGATAATAAGCAAATACAGGTATTAAAGCGGGAAATTGAAGCGCAAATAAATAAAAATTATCCACAGCTTGATACACAAGTTCAGCTTGGGGATAATTTATTTCCACCTAAGAGAAAGAATGCTGTTCTCTCTCCACAAAACATGTATCATTCTATTGTTGTAAAGATTGGTAATGCGCGTGGTGATAACTGGTGGTGTAGCATATTCCCATCAATTTGTGAACCAGAAAAGGACGAAGAGCTAGAAGAAGAAAAGGAAGAGGTTACATTTTTTATCTGGGAATGGCTAAAGGGTTTTTTTGAATGAATTGTGCACAAATTCAGATAACTTATACACAATTTTTATAAAGTTATTAACAATATGTGGATAATTACGAGAAAATGAATAATTGAAGGAAGGTTTTAATCATGGAAACCGTTTACAGGGTTGTGGACAGTAATGTGAATAGTCAGATAAATTATACACAGGCTGTGGATATCTTAAATGCAGGAGAGGTAGTAGCCTTTCCAACAGAAACGGTTTATGGCTTGGGTGCGGTTGCAACGAATGACGAGGCAGTTAAAAAAATATTTGAAGCAAAAGGCCGCCCTTCAGATAATCCATTAATCGTCCACATCGGTACGAAAGAGGAAGTTGAGCTTTATATTGAACATATTCCAAAAGTAGCCAAATTATGTATGGAGCTATTTTGGCCTGGGCCACTGACACTAGTTATGCAAGTAAAGCCAAATATGCTGGCAAAAAGTGTGACAGCAGGGCTTGATACTGTGGGCATTCGTATGCCAGATCATCCAGTTGCGCTCGCATTACTTCAACAATTAAAAAAACCACTAGCTGCACCTAGCGCTAATCGTAGTGGAAAGCCAAGTCCTACGGAAGCAATTCATGTCCAAGATGATTTGGGTGGGTACATACCTTATATTTTAGATGGTGGTTCTACAGGAATCGGGCTGGAATCTACAGTATTGGATGTTACACACGAGCCACCAGTTATTTTACGTCCAGGGGGAATTACAAAGGAAATGCTAGAGCATGAGATTGGTCCTGTTATTCAGCCAACCAAAAATGAGCAAAACTTAGCATCTACACCAAAAGCGCCTGGTATGAAGTATACGCACTATGCTCCGAATGCTCCTGTGTTATTAATTGACTGTAAAGTGGAGAAAGTTAAGAATGCTGTACAGCAATTACAAGCACAAGGGCAAAAGGTTGCACTGCTTGCCCCTGATAACTTTAGGAACATCAAGGTAGATTTTTATTTCTCAGTCGGGGTAGCACATCGCAAAGAAGAAATGGGTGCTGCATTATATCATGCATTAAGAGCATGCGATAAAACAGCAGCTACCATTATATTAGCAACTACTACTTCATCTGAAGGGGTAGGTGCCGCAATTATGAATCGATTAGAAAAGGCTTCTGGTGGGAAATGGTATACACCTTAAAAAAGAATGAATAAGCATGCTAGTTATTAATTCTGGCATGCTTATTTTTTATGAAGAAGATTAGATAAAAACGTTTCTTTATACAAGGAAATATCTATTAAATAATGATGATAATACTGTATTTTCGAGCATAAAATGATAAAATATTAGTGAAGAAGGAGTGCTTTCTTGCAGGTCATACTTGCAGGTATCTTAACGTCTATTGATGTAATTGGTCTATATGTCTTAATTCCAAATATCCGATATAAACTCTTTTTGTCAGTGTGGACGGCTGCTTTGCATATGCTTTTCCCATTGCTAGGCTTTGAATTAGGAAGCTATTTAGCAAATTTCCTGTTAGAATGGGGACAATGGATTTCAAGTATTTTATTATTTGGGATTGGAGTGCATTTACTTCTGTTCTCACATAAGAATGAAAAAGTAACAATTTCACCGATACTTTTAGCTGTGACTGCAAGCCTAGATACCTTTTCAGTAAGTGTTTCTTTTGGTATGCTAAACTTAGAAGAAACAATATTTATTGTCAGTGCAGGTGTAAGTGCCCTTATTTGCTCTTATGGGTCTTTAGTCATTGCTAATAAAAGTCAGGTGTTATTAGGGAGTAAGATTCAAATTATTGCAGGAATTATTTTTATCATAATGAGTATTTTAGCTATTCAACAATAGAAGAAAATAGAACGGAAGGTGATAAGTGTGAAAATACTATTTGTTTGTACTGGGAATACTTGTCGCAGTCCAATGGCAGAGGCTATATTAAAACATCGACAAATTGCTAATGTTGAGGTTCAATCAGCAGGTATTTTTGCGATGCCTTATGCAGAAATGTCTGCACATGCGCAGCAAGTATTAAATGAAGCGAATATAAAACATCAACATTCAGCTACACAACTATCTATTACTGAAATAGAGTGGGCAGACTTAATTTTAACAATGACAACAGCTCATAAAGATACAATCATTGCTCAATACCCAAATACAGAACACAAGGTTTTAACTTTTAAAGAATATATAATTGAAGGTAGTATGGAAAATGTTGTAGATCCTTATGGTGGGAGTAAAGTAATATATGAAGCAACATTTGCAGAATTAAAAGAATTGGTAGAACGATTAGTAAAAAAACTTGAAAAGAATTGAGGGTCGCTATGAAAAAACAGTTTGGCTTACGACTTAAACTAGCACTATTTGTTGGTATTCTTGCACTAATCACCTACAGCATTAGCTTTATATTCATCGAATTTTTACAACCTACCTTCTTTCCAGAGATTAATCGCAAACTGTTTGAAATTGTTACTTATCTATTAGGTATTGTATGGTCAGGTATTTTGGCTTGGGTATTATGTGGAGTCCTAATCAGACCATTACAACAGCTAGAGTTATCAGCTTCACGTGTAGCAGAAGGAAAAATAGGACAAGATGTAGAATTGCCGAAAACAAATGATGAGATTCGTTCTGTTGCAGAGGCATTCCAGCAAATGGTATTAAATTTACGACAAATGGTTGAAAGTATAGACCATAATTTCCAGCAAACAAATCAATCGATTATTCAATTATCGGATGAGGCAGCTATTGCTACGAAAAAAGCAGAAGGTATTGCCTCTACAGTAAAGCACATTTCTACAGGAGCAGAGGCCTCTGCTATAGCAGTACAGGATACAGCTGAAGCCATTGAAGACGTGCGAGCGCTTGCCACAGAAGTAAATAGAAGAGCTGAAGCATCGGCAACGCAAACTAAAGAGATTTTACATAATCTTACAAATACGACGATGGCCATAGAAACGTTAGTTAATAGTATTCAACAAATCTCTACTGGTAACAATGAAGCATTAGAGAGCATTCGTGCACTAGAGGATAATGCTGGACAAGTGGAGCGTATTATTAGTTTAGTTGGCGATATTGCAGCACAGACAAATTTACTAGCATTAAATGCTTCCATTGAGGCAGCCCGTGCTGGTGAGCATGGAAAAGGCTTTGCTGTTGTTGCTGAAGAGGTTCGTGGTTTGGCTGATGAAAGCGCCAAAGCAGTACAAGGTATTACAAGTTTAATTCAATCCATGCAACAAAACGTGGAGATTGTTGTTACACAAATGAATCAACAAGTAGCTTTTGCAACGAAGGAAGCAGCCCGTGTGTCAGAAACAACAACGGCAGTAGAGGGGATGTCTTCGAGTGTACATGAAATGGCAACAGCTATTGTAGAAATATCTTCATTAATAGAGCAGCAAATGCACAATATTGAAACAACAGCTCGTCAATCTCAAGAAGTTGCTGCTATTGCACAAGAAACGTCAGCGGGTGCCCAAGAGGTACGCGGGGCAGCAGAAGAGCAAGCTTACGCTATTGAACAGGTAGAGCAATTAGCGCAGGACTTAAAGAAGCAATCGGAAGAGCTGCATAAAATGATTCAACAATTTGATAGACAAGCATAGTAAAAAATGTAGACAAACTCCATTATCCTTAGGGTTTGTCTACATTTTTTTATCTCGATTCAACCCCTAGTAGATGTCAGGATTTTGAAGATGAGCTTTTCTAGCGAGCCGAAAAATCCTGATGCAATTACGCTAGAGAGTAATTGATGGGATAGAAGTTAGGGGCGTAAATAAGAACCGAAGTATCGGTTAGAGTCTTATAAAGAACGTACAACATAATGAAAAATATTAATATAGTATGTCCACGGTAGATAATAAAGCTAAAAAACTTCAGATGATGGAATATTACAACAAAAGACTGGTATCCGAATTTAAAAGAATCATATTCTATGTATCTTCGGGAAAATGACTTTAAAAGTGAATGATTTTAAAGTGTTTTACAAGAATTGTTCGTCTTTTAGGAGAAATCAGCATAAAAATGCAAGAAAAATCATGTTATTCTTGAGATAGAAGTGGTACACTAGTGTTGACTATAAATTCGAAATGAGGGAACCCAGTGAGAATAGCAATTTCTTCTGATCACGGAGGCAATAACTTACGTCGTGAGATTATGCAGCTGTTAGATGAGCTAAAGATTAGCTACGAAGATTTTGGTCCACAATCTGCGGATTCAGTAGACTATCCTGATTATGCAAAACCAGTTTCTGAAGGTGTTGTTAGCGGGGAATTTGATAAAGGTATTTTAATTTGTGGGACAGGTATTGGTATGTCCATCGCTGCAAATAAAGTGAAGGGAATTCGTTGTGCTTTAGTACATGATGTATTTAGCGCAAAGGCAACACGTTGCCACAATGATTCAAATATTTTGGCTATGGGAGAACGTGTGATAGGTCCTGGTCTTGCACGTGAAATTGTCCGAACATGGCTTGAAACAGAATTTGAGGGTGGGCGTCATGCTCGCCGTATTGAAAAAATTACTGAACTTGAACAATAATGAAAGCTAATTATTACACATGACTATTTCTATAAAATAATTGTTCGTGTGTGTTTCTAATTAGATATATAAAGGAGCTGAGCATAGTGGTTATACAACAGGTACGGACACATTTGACTCAGTTGCTCAGTGAATTTGAAGAGCAGGTAACCTTACGACCAAATACTATTTTTGTCATAGGCTGCTCGACATCTGAAGTGATTGGTCAGAAAATTGGCACAGCGGGTGCACTTGAAATCGCAGAGGCGATATTCGAGCCTCTTCAAGCATTTGCAAAAAAACATCAGCTACATCTAGCATTCCAAGGCTGTGAACATATTAATCGCGCCATTACAATGGAAGCAACAATCGCGGACCATTTAGGCTATGAACCAGTATCTGTAGTTCCCGTTCGGACAGCAGGTGGCTCAATGTCTGCTTATGCCTATACACAATTTGACAATCCGGTTGTTGTGGAAACAGTGCAGGCTAGCGCAGGAATTGATATAGGTCAAACATTAATTGGCATGCATTTAAAGGCAGTAGCTGTCCCGGTTCGTACATCGGTGCGAATGATAGGAGAAGCGGTTGTAACAATTGCTACAACACGTCCGAAGCTGATTGGCGGAGAACGTGCAGTATATAAATAATTAAAATTACCTCTCTTTTATAGTGGTAAATATAAATAATGATCATACTAGGAGGCTTTTCAAACATGGCATTCGAAAAATTAGCAGTACAAGACAAAGCAGTTTTAGAGGGAATCCTTGCAGAAAAAAAACGTCAACAAGCAAATATTGAGTTAATCGCATCAGAGAACTTTGTTTCTGAAGCTGTAATGGAGGCACAGGGCTCTGTTCTAACAAATAAATATGCTGAGGGTTATCCAGGTAAACGTTATTATGGTGGTTGTGAACATGTAGACGTGGTAGAGGATATTGCACGTGACCGTGTAAAAGAAATCTTTGGCGCAGAATATGCAAACGTGCAGCCGCATTCTGGTGCACAAGCAAACATGGCAGTATACCACACAATTTTAGAGCCAGGTGACACAGTTTTAGGTATGAACCTTTCTCATGGCGGTCACTTAACACATGGATCTCCTGTAAACTTCTCAGGTATTCTATACAATTTCGTAGAATATGGTGTAACAAAAGATACTCAAGTAATTGATTATGAAGATGTACGACAAAAAGCTTTAGAACATAAACCAAAATTAATTGTTGCAGGTGCATCGGCTTATCCACGTGAAATCGATTTTTCTAAGTTCCGTGAAATCGCAGACGAAGTAGGAGCATATTTTATGGTTGATATGGCACATATCGCTGGTTTAGTAGCTGCTGGAGAACATCAATCACCAGTGCCATACGCTGATTTTGTGACTTCTACAACACATAAAACATTACGTGGTCCACGTGGTGGTTTAATTCTTGCTTCGAAAGAATGGGAGCAAAAGCTAAACAAATCTGTATTCCCAGGTATTCAAGGCGGTCCTTTAATGCACGTTATCGCTGCAAAAGCAGTGGCATTTGGTGAAGCTTTACAGCCAGAATTTAAAGAATATGCAAAACAACTTAAAGCGAATGCCAAAGCATTAGGCGAAGTATTAGTGGCTGAAGGTGTTGAAATTGTTTCTGGCGGTACAGATAACCATCTATTACTTCTTAATGTGAAATCTCTTGGCTTAACAGGTAAAGTAGCAGAGCATGCACTTGATGAAGTAGGGATTACAACAAATAAAAATACAATTCCTTACGATACAGAATCTCCATTTGTTACTTCTGGTATCCGTATTGGTACACCAGCTGTAACATCACGCGGTTTCAAAGAGGAAGATATGAAAGAAGTTGGCGCAATTATTGCAGCAGTTCTAAAAAATCCAGAGGATGAAGCAGTGAAAGCTGAGGCAAAAGCTCGCGTTAAAGCTCTAACTGACAACCATCCTTTATACGCATAATTATTGATTGGGGTTGTGTTTAAAGTGCAATTGTTCACTTTAAACATAGCCCTTTTGATTTGTAAAATAAGTCTAAAACTGTAAGAAGTATCTTTTTTTCTAACATAAAAATAAAATCCTCTTATTTTTGAATTAATTTACATAAACTGATTAGAAAAAGATATAGTATAGTGGGTCGAGGACAGATATTGTCCTAATTAAAGAAGAAATTTTTATAAAAGTGACAATTTATTGAATTTTTATGTACAATGTAAGAAAGAAGAAGTGATAGAGACGGGAGGGGTTGGATGGTTACAAAATCGATGGACATACAAAATGAAATATTGTTAAGCACAATTCGTAAATTAGGTGATAATTCAAAAGAAAGCTACGTAATTTTTGATGTGAAAAATAATCATAAAATATTGGAATGTAACGATTCTTTTTGTACGCTGACAAATACTACACATTCACAAATTGCAAATAATGATTACTTTTCATTGCTATCAAATGAGGAACAGCAGACATCTATTGAAATGATTAAGCAGAAAATACATAGCGGGGTCATGGTCCAAGCAAAATTACACCATAATTGCTTGGACAAACCCCCTTTTTGGGCTGAAATACAAGCGCTGCCATTTCAAAATAGTAAAAATGAAACATTATATGTACTTTTACTTGTGAAGGACGTTACGTATTACCACACTGAAGATTTTTTAATGCGCCTGGAAAAAGCTATGTATGAAGCAATTGAAAAGGACAATCCTTTTGATAAAAAGATGAGCATTATTTGTAGTGGCATAGATGAATTTTTTATGCCGAATATTGTAAGTATGGTGCTAATTAAAGCAGAATCAAATCAATTACAAGTTTTTACAGGTAATAGTAAAGTAAAAGGGATGTCAGAACGCTGTGAAAGCAAAAATCTTTACGACCAAGTTATACAAGAGGGGAAATCTATTTTTACCACAAATTTGGATGATATTGATATTCCATTAGAACATAAAAACTTTGCCAATGCCTCTAAAAAGACAGCTGGATGGTTTGTACCGATACGAAATCAACAACAGCAATCAATAGGGTTGTTTGCAATATTTTTAAAGCCTCATCCTAGTGACCTAGAGTTTTTAGAAAATATGTTTGGTAAAATTGGTTCATTGGTGGCGCTGGCGTATTCTTATGCAAAGACACAGAAAATGATATGGGATTTAGCTTATATGGATATTACTACGGGGCTACCTAATCGACACAGTTTCTTAAATAAGGTAGAGAAGGATAAAGAACGTGGTCAAAATGGTTATATTAAAATCTTAAAACCAAGTGAATTTCCTCAAATTGTTGAGCTATATGGCCGGGAAGCAGGAGATGAACTGTTAAGACAAATTGCAAAACGTCTAAATGAAGACAAAGATGAATATTATGAATATATTGCTAGATTCACAAGTACAAGTTTAATTCTTTCAAGTGTGACATCCCAAACTACTTTTCAGAATTACGAGAAACGTATTAAAGAAATCATTCGTCAGCCTTTTATCGTCGGTGGAAAACAAATTTATATTACATTGAAAACAGGCATTGCATTTTATAATGATGATATAAAAATAGCAGATGCAATTCGCTTTGCAGACAATGCATTATCCTTTGCAGCTAATAAACCTGGTACTCATATGGAGATTTTTACTCAAGAAAGAAATGATGTCCTTGAACAGCAAATGACGGTGTTAAATCATTTGGCACAGGCGTTAAAAAACAAGGAGATATCTGTAAATTTACAGCCAAAAGTTGATTTACGTACTGGAGAAATTCAAAGTATTGAAGCACTTGCTCGATGGATTTCTCCAAAGCTTGGTTTTGTGTCACCAGCAGTTTTTATTCCTGTTGCAGAAAATGCGGGAAAAGTGAGAGAAATTGATATTCAAATATTAGAGATGGTGCTTTCATGGTTAGCCGAACGTAAGAAATTGGGGAAGAATTTAGTAAGGGTAGCAGTAAATATTTCACCAGATCATTTTTACTATGTTCACTTTGTTCAGGATATTGTAAATTTAGTTCAGCAATATGATATTGATCCAAACTATATCATATTAGAGGTAACAGAAAATATCGGCTTGGTTGATTTTCAATCAGCCTTTGCCATTATCCAGGAATTGAAGAGCTACGGGTTTAAAACATCAGTAGATGATTTTGGCACAGGTTTTTCATCACTAAGCTATTTACAAAGGCTACCTTTTACAGAATTAAAAATCGATCGAAGCTTCATCAATGCTATTAATGATGCTGCTACGCTCGCAATTGTCCGTTCTATTATACAATTGGCTTTAAATCTAGGAATGACTTCGGTAGCTGAAGGTATTGAAACCGAGGAGCAGGTTGAAATATTACGTGCACTTGGTTGTACTGTGGGACAAGGATATTTTTATTACAAACCTATGCCGATTGAGCAATTAGATAAAATACTAGATGAATAATCGCTCTTATATGTAGGTAACATTCTAGAAATGGAGTTGTCCCAAATTTTTTTTGAGACGACTCCTTTTTTCTGTTATACTAGGTGAGATAAAAATGAAATCCGAACGGTTAGGAGCGAATCCCTTTGAGCAAAGTATATGTATTTGATCATCCACTAATCCAACACAAATTAACTTATATTCGTGATAAGAATACGGGAACAAAAGAATTTCGTGAGTTAGTTGATGAGGTAGCGACACTTATGGCCTTTGAAATTACACGTGATATGCCAGTGGAAGAAATCGAAATTGAAACACCTGTCACTGTAGCGAAAACAAAAGTTTTATCTGGAAAAAAACTTGCGATTGTCCCAATTTTACGTGCAGGAATTGGTATGGTAGATGGTGTATTAAAGCTAATTCCAGCGGCAAAAGTTGGTCATATCGGACTTTATCGTGATCCAGAAACATTAAAGCCTGTTGAATATTACGCAAAGCTTCCAGCAGATGTAGAAGAACGCGACTTCATCATTGTTGATCCGATGCTTGCAACTGGCGGTTCAGCAGTAGAGGCTATTAACTCACTGAAAAAACGCGGAGCGAAAAATATTAAATTTATGTGTTTAATCGCTGCGCCAGAGGGTGTAAAAGCAATTCAAGAAGAACATTCAGATGTGGATATTTACATTGCTGCTCTTGACGAGAAATTAAATGACCATGGCTATATTGTGCCAGGTTTAGGGGATGCGGGAGATCGTCTATTCGGTACGAAATAAGGTAGGTTTCACTGAAAAAGGATTCTGTGTTTTTCACAATGGTAATGACTGTTTTTTTTGCAACTTATAAAATTTGAAAGCGTCCTTCAATATTGAAGGACGTTTCATAGTATGTCTAGGTGGTTCCCACTTGGAGTTCGGTTTTTGCGATATCAACGTAATTCAACGGGGGTAAACCACTTTTCATACAATAAAATAAAGGACGGTGCAAATCGTTTTGACGAAAAAGTGGAAAGTAATGACGATTTTCGGTACAAGACCAGAGGCTATTAAGATGGCTCCACTTGTATTAGAATTACAAAAACATCCTGAGCAAATAGAATCGATTGTGACTGTAACAGCTCAACATCGCCAAATGCTAGATCAAGTTTTAGAAACATTTAAAATCGTACCTGACTACGATTTAAATATTATGAAGGATCGTCAAACATTAATTGATGTAACGACGAATGCATTACATGGTTTGGATCAAGTCATGAAAGAGGCTAAGCCAGATATTGTTTTAGTACATGGTGATACAACTACTACTTTTGTTGCAAGTCTAGCAGCGTTCTATAACCAAATTGCAATTGGACATGTGGAAGCTGGTCTGCGCACTTGGAATAAGTATTCACCTTATCCAGAGGAAATGAATCGACAATTAACAGGTGTCATGGCTGATCTTCATTTTGCACCAACCGAAGTATCGAAGAAAAATCTATTAGATGAAAATAAAAAATCAGAAACTATTTTTGTAACAGGCAATACAGCAATTGATGCTTTAGCTACGACTGTAAGTGAACAGTATACACACCCTGTATTGGATAAAATCGGTAAGGATCGCATGATTTTATTAACAGCGCATCGTCGTGAAAACCTCGGTGAACCAATGCGACATATGTTCCATGCGATTACGAGAATTTTATCAGAGCATGAAGATGTACAAGTTGTGTATCCGATGCATATGAACCCAGCTGTACGTGAGATTGCCAATGATATTTTAGGGGATCATAAGCGTGTACATTTAATTGAGCCACTTGAAGTATTCGATTTCCATAATTTCGCGGCAAACTCATATATGATACTTACTGATTCTGGTGGTATTCAAGAAGAGGCACCTTCGTTAGGGAAGCCAGTCCTTGTGCTAAGAGATACTACAGAGCGTCCAGAAGGTATTGCGGCGGGTACTTTAAAACTAGCAGGAACAGAAGAAGAAACAATCTACTCTCTTGCAAAAGAATTATTAGAAGATACAAATGCCTATGAAACCATGGCAAAAGCATCAAATCCTTACGGTGATGGGCATGCCTCTGAGCGAATTGTAAAAGCTCTCTTAGATTTTTTGTATAAAAGCAATTAATGTACAATTTTAGAGTGTTAAAAATGAGTCTATTGTACCTAGTGTAATGGGTGAGCTAATTTACGAGCGAAATCATGTCGTAAATTAGCTTTTTTTTGCATAATTTCGAAAATTCATTTTGAATCTATGAATTTTCATACACAAATTTGTCAACAATTTGACAAGAGTATAGTGGCTGTGAAGTTTTTCTCCTTTACTAATTGACTTCAAATATCTCCTATTGTATGCTTACAAAGGGTAAGAATGATAAGGGTTTCTATTCGCTGATTGGCGTTGAAACACTTGTTATATCAAGTTTCTACTAAATTGACAGTTCAAAATAAAAGCTGTCGATTTGCAACGTTTTGTGCGTTTCGGTTTTTTACCGAAATAAGTAAGGGGTGTAAGGCATTTTTGGGAATTTACACCTGTAATTGAAATGACTCTCCCGTTACTATTCCGCTGTGAGTAGTGTTTTTCACTGCTCTTTTCTGATTTCACATGGTGGTCAGCAAACGTTTTCATTACTCGAAAAAATGATTCAGGAGATTACAACCAATGCTAGATTTGCATCACATTTTTGCTATGCAGAAGAGAGCGTTATTTTTTTTGCTCGCACTCTGTGCATTAGGCTGGGGATTTACGCCCTATCAGACGTTTTTTGCGGGCATCGCAATCGGTGCATTCTTTGGTACGTATAATTTTTGGATTTTAGTTCGCCGTATGGAGAAGTTTGACAGGTCCATTAGTGAAGGGAAGAAAATAGGCTCACTTGGTACAATGCTCCGCTTTGGATCAGGTGTAGCGGCAGTCGCTCTAGCCATTTCGTTGCCAGACTATTTTCACTTAATTAGCACGGTTATAGGGCTAATGCTTCCGTACGTTTTTCTCTTTGTCGAGAGAATTGTATCACATGTAAGGAACCGCTAATGTGCTTTAAATTAGAAAGAGAGGTGAAAAAATAACAATGGATCACAAAGCTCCGTTATACACTTTAGATTTAGGATTTATGTCATTAACATTTAATCTATCTACAGTGATGATGTTACTAGTTGCAGCAATTATTGTATTTTTAATTGCGTTTATTTCAACTAGAAGCTTAAAACTAAAACCAACTGGTATGCAAAACTTTATGGAATGGATTATGGATTTCGTAAAGAATATCATCAAAAGCAACATGGACTGGAAAACTGGTGGACGATTCCATATTTTAGGTATTACACTTATTATGTTTATCGCAATATCTAACTTACTAGGTCTTCCATTCTCAATCATCTATGACCACACGCTATGGTGGAAATCACCAACGGCTGACCCAACAGTTACAATGACGCTTGCAGCAATGATTTTAGTATTATCACACTACTACGGTGTTAAAATGAAGGGTACAGGCCATTATGTTGGTACATTCTTCAAGCCAATGTCATTTATGCTCCCATTAAAGCTTGTGGAGGAGTTTGCAAATACGCTTACTCTTGGTCTACGTCTTTACGGTAACATTTATGCAGGTGAGATATTACTTGCATTAATAGCAGGTTTAGCTACATCTGGAACAGTACTTGGTGTTGTTGGTGCAATTGTACCAATGATGGCATGGCAAGGTTTCTCTATTTTCATCGGCTTAATCCAAGCCTTTATCTTCACAATGTTAACAATGGTTTACATGGCTCATAAAGTGAGCGATGACCATTAATATAAAGCATAAATCTTATGCTTAAACCAAAAAAACAAACAATTCCAAGGAGGAAATTTTCAAATGGGTTTATTAGCAGCAGCAATCGCAATCGGTTTAGGTGCACTTGGTGCAGGTATCGGTAACGGTCTTATCGTATCAAAAACAGTAGAAGGTATCGCTCGTCAACCAGAGGCTCGTGGCGTTCTTCAAACTACAATGTTCATCGGGGTTGCATTAGTTGAAGCCCTACCGATTATCGCAGTAGTAGTAGCATTCATCGTAATGAACAAATAATTCAGTTGAACACTGAATTTTACTAGTGGCGAAGCAGGAATCTCCAGATGAAACTTCGCCCTTCATTTTGGAACAGATAAAAGCTATGTGAAAATATAGCTTTTTAAAATAGGTAGTTTTTCAAGTTATTAAATAATGTTGAAGTCAAAGCTCTTGAAGGGAGTGAAACAATCGTGTTTTTAGATTATCTTGTACTAGGTGCCAGCGCTGGTGAAGGATTTAACAATGGTGACATTATTTCAACATTGGTTATCTTCTTATTATTAATGTTTTTACTGAAAAAGTTAGCTTGGGGTCCACTTATGGGCATCATGCAACAACGTGAAGAATTAGTAGCTAGTGAAATCGAAGCAGCTGAAAAAGCGCGCAAAGATTCGCACCAATATTTAGAAGAACAAAAGAGCCTTCTTAAGGAAGCTCGTACGGAAGCACAATCGATTGTTGAAAGCGCTAAGAAGCAAGGCGAACTACAAAAAGAAGAAATTCTTACTGCAGCACGCAATGAAGCTAACCGCTTAAAAGAATCAGCTTTACGTGAAATTGAGTCTGAAAAAGAAAAAGCTATTGCAGCTGTACGTGATGAAGTCGTTTCATTATCTGTACTTGCAGCATCTAAAGTCCTTAGCAAAGAGATTTCTGAGGCAGACAACCGTGCTCTAATTGAAGAGACGATTGCGAAGGCAGGGGAAGCTCAATGAGTAATTCAACTGTAGCAAAACGTTATGCTCAAGCGCTATTTGAATTAGCGCAACAAAAAAACATTCTTGCTGAAGTTGGAGCAGACTTAAACGAGCTGACAAAGGTTATAAAAGAATCTCCAGATTTTTTAACACTTTTAAATGCTCCTAAGTTCTCTATCGAACGTAAAAAACAAATGCTAGCAGACATCTTTGCGGGTGCAACGCCAGAAGTTTTACACACAATTCAACTACTTGTTGAGAAAAAACGTGTAAATGAAATCAAGCTAATTGCAAAAGAATACGCTGAGCTAGCTGCACAAGCACAAGGTACTGCAGATGCAACAGTATTCACTACTCGTGAACTTTCTGCTGAAGAAAGCGCGAAAATTTCTGCAGCATTTGCGAAACTTGTTGGTAAACAATCATTAAACATTACAAACGAAATTGATCCATCACTTCTTGGTGGAATTCGTGTTCAAATCGGTAATCATATTTATGATAGCTCAGTTGTGAACAAACTTGAGCGCTTAAAACGTGAATTAATCGGTTAATAATTTAGAAATGTGAGAGGTGACATACATGGGCATCAAGGCTGAAGAAATCAGCAGTCTGATTAAACAACAGATTGAGAATTATGAATCTGAACTTAAAGTAAGCGAAGTTGGTACAGTTATCCGTATTGGTGACGGTATTGCTCTTGCTCATGGCCTCGACAACGCCATGGCTGGAGAGCTTTTAGAGTTCTCTAACGGTGTTATGGGTATGGCTCAAAACCTAGAAGAAGGTAACGTTGGTATCGTAATCTTAGGTCCATACACTGACATCAAAGAAGGCGATGAAGTTCGTCGTACAGGTCGTATCATGGAAGTACCAGTTGGTGAAGAACTAATTGGCCGTGTTGTAAACCCACTTGGTCAACCAGTGGATGGACAAGGTCCTATCAACACTACAAAATCTCGTCCAATCGAAAGTCCAGCTTTCGGTGTAATGGCTCGTAAATCAGTACACGAACCACTACAAACTGGTATTAAAGCAATTGACGCATTAGTACCAATCGGTCGTGGTCAACGTGAGTTAATCATCGGTGACCGTCAAACTGGTAAAACATCAGTTGCTATCGATACAATTCTTAACCAAAATGACCAAAACATGATCTGTATCTATGTTGCAATTGGTCAAAAAGAATCTACTGTACGTGGTGTAGTAGAAACGCTTCGTAAAAATGGTGCTTTAGATTATACAATCGTTGTGACAGCTTCTGCTTCTCAACCAGCTCCATTATTATACCTAGCACCATTAGCTGGTGTATCTATGGCAGAAGAATTCATGTTACAAGGTAAACATGTGTTAATCGTATATGATGATCTTTCTAAACAAGCATCTGCTTACCGTGAACTTTCACTTCTTCTACGTCGTCCTCCAGGTCGTGAAGCTTACCCTGGTGACGTTTTCTACTTACACAGCCGCTTACTTGAACGTGCTGCGAAGTTAAATGAAACATATCAAAATGGTTCGATTACAGCTCTTCCATTCGTTGAGACACAAGCTGGGGATATCTCTGCATACATCCCAACGAACGTAATCTCAATTACTGATGGTCAAATTTTCTTACAATCTGACTTATTCAACTCAGGTGTACGTCCAGCTATTAACGCCGGTCTTTCAGTATCACGTGTAGGTGGATCTGCTCAAATTAAAGCGATGAAAAAAGTTGCTGGTACGCTACGTCTTGACTTAGCAGCATTCCGTGAGCTTGAATCTTTCGCTCAATTCGGTTCAGATTTAGATAAGGTAACACTTGGTAAACTTGAGCGTGGTAAACGTACGGTTGAAGTTCTTAAACAAGACCTTAACAAACCATTAAAAGTAGAAAAACAAGTTGCTATTCTTTATGCATTAACTAAAGGTCATTTAGATGATATTCCAGTACAAGATATCGTTCGTTTTGAATCTGAATTCTTAAGCTGGTTAGATACAAACCATACAGACGTTTTAGATCATGTTCGTACTACAAAAGAGCTTGCTCCTGATGCGGATTATGAAGCAGCAATCAGTGCATTCAAAAAAACTTTCGCTAAATCAGAATAAGATCGACTAGTCACTTGATTAAAAAACAGAAGGTGGTGAAATACCAGTGGTAAACTTACGCGAAATAAAAGGTCGTATTACTTCTACAAAGAGTACGAAGCAAATAACGAAAGCGATGCAGATGGTTTCTTCTTCAAAGTTACGTCGTGCAGAGCAAAACGCTAAAGCTTACGTTCCTTACATGGAAAAAATCCAGGACGTAGTAGGCGCGATTGCTTCCGGGACAAAAGACAGCGGACATCCAATGTTAACTGCTCGTCCTGTTAAGAAAACAGCTTACTTAGTCATTGGTTCTGACCGTGGACTTGCAGGTGCTTACAACTCAAGCATCCTACGTCAAGTACAACGTACAATTAACGAACGTCATAGATCAAAAGACGAATACGTTATTTTAGCAGTAGGTCGTGTTGTTCGTGACTACTTTGTAAAACGTGATCATAATGTTATCAGTGATGTTGTCGGTCTTCCGGACCAACCAACCTTTGCTGATATTAAAGAAATCGCTCGTAATGCTGTTGGTATGTTCATTGATGGTACGTATGATGAACTTTATATGTACTACAATCACTTTGTCAGCGCTATTGCCAGCGAAGTGACGGAGAAAAAACTTCTTCCATTAACAGATATTGCACCTGCAAGCGGTACAGCTTCTTATGAATTTGAGCCATCTGGCGAAGCAATTCTTGAAGTATTACTTCCACAATATGCGGAAAGCTTAGTTTATGGGGCATTATTAGATGGAAAAGCAAGTGAACATGCTTCTCGTATGACGGCTATGAAAAATGCAACAGATAACGCATCTGATCTTATTTCAGATCTATCATTGCAATACAACCGTGCGCGTCAAGCGGCGATTACACAAGAAATTACAGAAATCGTTGGTGGAGCTGCAGCCTTAGAGTAGGCCAGCTTCCCAATGTCGTATAAGAATACGATAGGAGGGTACACAGTAATGAATAAAGGACATGTTATTCAAGTAATGGGTCCAGTTGTTGACGTAAAATTCAGCAATGGTCAATTACCAGCAATCTATAACTCATTATCAGTTAAGATTGAACGTCCTAATGAAGAACCAACAATTCTTGCATTAGAAGTTGCGCTTCATTTAGGTGATGATTCTGTTCGTACAATTGCGATGTCATCTACTGATGGCTTACAACGTGGAGCAGAAGTAACAGACTCAGGAAAAGCTATCTCAGTACCAGTTGGTGAAGTTACGCTAGGTCGTGTATTCAACGTACTTGGAGAAGTAATTGACTTAGGTGAAGAGATTCCTGCTGACGCACGTCGTGATTCAATTCACCGTGAAGCACCATCTTTCGAGAATCTTTCAACTTCAGTTGAAATTCTTGAAACAGGTATCAAAGTAGTAGACTTACTTGCACCATATATCAAAGGTGGTAAAATCGGTCTATTCGGTGGTGCCGGTGTAGGTAAAACAGTATTAATCCAAGAATTAATTAACAACATCGCACAAGAGCACTCAGGTATCTCTGTATTCGCTGGTGTAGGTGAGCGTACTCGTGAAGGGAACGACTTATTCTTCGAGATGAGCGATTCAGGCGTTATCAAGCAAACAGCGATGGTATTCGGTCAAATGAACGAACCACCAGGTGCACGTATGCGTGTAGCATTGACTGGTCTTACAATGGCGGAATACTTCCGTGATGAACAAGGCCAAGACGTACTTTTATTCATCGACAATATCTTCCGTTTCACACAAGCAGGTTCTGAGGTTTCTGCCCTATTAGGTCGTATGCCTTCTGCGGTAGGTTACCAACCAACACTTGCAACTGAGATGGGTAAATTACAAGAGCGTATCACATCTACGAACAAAGGATCTGTAACTTCTATCCAAGCGATTTACGTACCAGCCGATGACTATACTGACCCGGCGCCAGCTACAACTTTCGCCCACTTAGATGCAACGACTAACCTTGAGCGTAAATTATCTGAAATGGGTATCTACCCTGCGGTTGACCCACTAGCTTCGACTTCTCGTGCATTATCGCCTGAAATCGTTGGTGCTGAGCATTACGCAGTAGCTACTGGCGTACAACGTACAATCCAACGTTACCGTGAATTACAAGATATCATTGCTATCTTAGGTATGGATGAATTATCTGATGAAGATAAACAAACAGTAGAACGTGCTCGTCGTATTCAATTCTTCTTATCTCAAAACTTCCACGTTGCGGAACAATTTACTGGTCAAAAAGGTTCTTATGTACCTGTTAAAGAAACTGTTCGCTCATTCAAGGAAATCCTTGATGGCAAATGGGATCACCTACCAGAAGATGCTTTCCGTTTAGTTGGTTCTATTGATGAGGTAGTTGAAAAAGCGAAAAGCATGGGCGTAGAGGTTTAATACTAGGGACGAGGAGGAAAAAATATGAAGACAGTTCAAGTCAATATTGTCACTCCCGACGGCCCAGTATACGATTCTGAAGTAACAATGGTAATCGCTAAAACAACTTCTGGAGAAATCGGTGTTCTTGCAGGCCATATTCCTATGGTCGCTCCACTAGCAATTGGTGCAGTGAAGCTTAAAAAAGAAAACGGTTCAACTGATATTGTTGCTGTAAGCGGTGGTTTCATTGAAGTTCGTCCAGAAAAGATATCAATTTTAGCGCCTTCTGCTGAAGTTGCTGAAAACATCGATGTTAAACGTGCAAAAGAAGCCGTTAAACGTGCTGAAGGACGTCTTCAAAGTAAACAAGACAACATTGATTTCAAACGTGCTGACCTAGCATTAAAACGTGCGTTGAATCGTATCAACGTTCATGAGGGTAATATCTAATTCAAATTTTAACGGGCAGATTCAACATCTGCCCGTTTTTTAACATTATTCAGTGTTTTTACAGCAAGTAGAATAATGGATCTTAATGAATATGGAGGGATTACGATGGAATTATATGAATCGATAGGGCAAGAAGCTTTGTTGGGTATTTTATCTCATATATTTTTTATCGCTATTACTTTTTATGCGCTACAAGCTTTTATGCTTGAAAAGATCTTTAAGAAAAATAAAGTATTTCAAATTCAGTTGATCTATATATTATTGAGTATTGCGATCGGAACAACTGTTTCAAATTTTTTCCTCCAGGTGTCAAATTGGTCTGGTAAACTCCCTTATCTGTTTTAATTCATCTTATAGCCCCTTATTACTATCCTAAAATGCAGAAAATGAATATACATATTTCACAGGGCTTTATAACAAAATTTATCCGCATAAACGTGCAGCAATTTATCTTTATTCAACAGAATACTCTCACCTCTATAGTGGCGATATAAATGCGTTTTTTTTCCTATTCAGTGGGCGTACAAACGCTCGCTGAAATAGAGGAACTCAAGTTAAGATCTTCATATCCTGTAAAAACGCCTGAATGACCAATATCGTGCTACTGACACTACGTTAGCACTACGCTTTCGCGCAAAAAACATCTGTTGACCTAAAGCCCCTGGTGGATGTCACGGATTTTGAAGAGGAGCTTTTCGAGCGAGTTCGAAAAAAATCCCAACGCAATTACGCTGAGGTGTAATTGATCTGTAACGAAAGCGAAGTATCCGGTATAAGACTCCCACTTCAAGCTTTAAGTGAAGCAAATATAAGTGGGAGATCAATTAAAAAACCTGAGTGAAGTTTCGCTTTATGAGGTCCTTTGAAATATGTAAAAAAGATGGATTATTCCATTCAATAAATTTTGTTTTTTATTTTCATTCAGCAAATGTTTTTTGTATCGAAAGCATAGCGACAGCAGCAGATACAGAAGACTCCCACCTCTACAAATGGTAAGATGAATGCGGTTTTGGTTCCTTTTTAGTGGGTGTCCAAACACCTACTGAAATAGATGAACTCTGTCTAAGAATGCCACGTCCTGTGGCAATGACTGAGTTACCAACATCTTGCTACTGACGCTACGTTAGCACTACGCTTTCGCGCAAAAAACAACTGTTGGCCCAAAGCCTCCGGCGGATGTCACGGATTTTCAAAGGAATGAATAAAGGATGTTAGCCTAAAACCTTCGCATCCTGCGAAAACGGCTAACTGACCTGCATCGGTAAAAACGCCACGTCCTGTGGCATTACCGAAATGACCGACATCGTGTCGGCCCTCGTGCAGGCCTGGGCACAATTCAAAATTCGGACGCATTGTTTATCTGTATCGAAAGCATAGCGACAGCTACAATTACGCCAAGGCGAAATTGATTCACAAATCTTTGGGTATGTATTAGAAAATAACGCTTTCGTTCTATGTTATTGGTCATTCACAAAATAAAATTTCATGCGTACAATAAATAAATAGCAAAATATTATTAAATGGCTTAAAATAGTGATTTGGATGCTTGAACGAGCGTTGAAAAAGTTGTACTATAGAGTTGTTTGTTTACTGATTATGACATTATACTTCTTTTTTAAATAAAATTTCGATAGCTTAATAGATTAAATTCGGAGGGACATAGGGTGGAAAAAATAATAGTGACTGGTGGCCAAAAGCTACAAGGAAAAGTACGTGTAGAGGGCGCAAAAAATGCAGTGTTACCAATCCTAGCGGCGGCTTTACTTGCTTCTGAGGGAGAAAATGTAATTAAAGAAGTCCCTAACTTAGCAGATGTCTTTACAATAAATGAAGTACTTAAAAGTTTAAATGCAGCAGTTACATATATACCAGAAGACAATGCAGTATATATAGATGCAACAAAAGAACTTTCTAGTGAAGCTCAATTTGAATATGTAAGCAAAATGCGTGCATCCATTTTAGTAATGGGTTCATTACTTGCTCGCAATGGCTATGCTCGAGTTGCTTTACCAGGAGGCTGTGCAATTGGCTCTCGCCCAATCGAGTTACATTTAAAGGGCTTTGAAGCAATGGGAGCAAAAATCTCATTTGGTCACGGATATGTAGAGGCAAAAGTAAATGGCCGTTTAAAAGGAGCAAATGTGTATTTGGACTTCCCTAGTGTAGGTGCAACAGAGAATATTATGACAGCTGCATCATTGGCACAGGGGACAACTGTAATTGAAAATGCAGCGAAAGAGCCTGAAATTGTAGATCTTGCAAACTTTATTAATAGTATGGGTGGTCGAGTTATTGGCGCAGGTACGAATACTATTCGTATTGAAGGTGTAGAAACATTATATGGAACAGAGCACCATATTATTCCTGATCGTATTGAGGCTGGCACATTTATGGTTGCTGCAGCCATCACTAAAGGAGATGTGACGATTGAAAACGCAGTTCCTGAGCATATGACAGCATTAATTGCTAAAATGCGTGAAATGGGCGTTGAAATCATCGAATTAGATGAAGGCATTCGTGTACGAGTTCCCGATAAATTAAAGGCTGTAGATATTAAAACAATGCCACATCCAGGATTCCCTACAGACATGCAATCACAAATGATGGCTTTAATGCTAACAGCTGAAGGTACTAGTATTATTACAGAAACAGTCTTTGAAAATCGTTTTATGCATGTTGAGGAATTCCGTCGCATGAATGCTGGTGCTAAAATAGAAGGACGCTCAGTCTTCATAGAAGGACCTGTAAATCTTCAAGGCGCTGAGGTAATGGCAACGGATTTACGTGCTGCGGCTGCACTTATTTTAGCAGGTCTTGTTTCTGAAGGTGTAACACGTGTGACTAAACTTTATCACTTAGACCGTGGATATGTAGAATTCCATGAAAAATTAGCAGCACTTGGTGCCAATATCGAACGCGTGCCTGTTGAAGAAATTGTTATAAACGAGAAATCTACTGTGGAATTACCAACAAACTAAATAGTTGAATGATACCCTTTGCTTAAAAGCAGAGGGTTCTTTTTATTGAAGCCAACAAAAAGTGATCTGTCCCATTTGGAATATAAACTAGCTGACTTTGAACAAAAATAGTAACTTGTAATAACCTTCTTAGATGAGTTATTCGATACTAGACGATCTATATATTGTTTCGCTAAGGTTCACATATTTAGAAGAGTTTTAGCATATTATTCCTTATGAAAAAATGGATAATGAGTGTAGGTATCATTTGTTTGATAGGGACATTATATGTGCTTCCTGTTGCATTTAGTGAGAGACGTTCAACTGAGGAGTCAGTCCAAACAACGGACAATGCGTGTGAAATATTTATAGAAGTGGAGGGGCAACAGAAGAAAATCCCTTTAGAAACATATGTTATGGGTGTAGTAGCTGCTGAAATGCCTGTTTCATTTAAAAAAGAGGCTTTAAAAGCGCAGGCTATTGCAGCAAGAACATATGCATTGAAATCGACAAATTATGGTAGAGAAGCAATTGCTCCCACAGTTGCTAGACAAGTTTTTTATAATAAAGAGCAAAGAAAAGCGAATTGGACTAGCAATTTCCCAGGAAATGAAAAGAAAATTGTCGAGGCTATTAATGAAACAAAAGGACAAGTTCTTCTTTTCGATAATCAATTAATTACAGCTATGTTTCATTCTACCAGCAACGGCAAAACAGAAAGTGCCTATAGTTATAGTGGCAATGATCTTCCATATTTGCAAAGTGTAGCTAGTATGTCTGATCAATCTTCACCAAAATTCTCGGCGGTCAAGGAATGGACATTAGCTGAGTGGAATACAATTTGGCCTGATAAATGGCAGGTAAGTGATTTCTCACGCATTCAGTATTTTTTTAATGATACAGGACGTGTGGAACGTTTACAGCTAGGTAAAAATGTATGGTCAGGACGAGAGGTTCGAACACTTTTGCAAATACCATCTACTGATTTTAAAATTTCCTATGATACTAATACTGGAAAAATACAAGTGAGTACAAAAGGATATGGTCATGGTGTTGGAATGAGTCAGTATGGAGCTGAGGCAATGGCAAGTGAAGGGAAAACTGCTGACGAAATTTTACACTATTATTATCAGGATATTGAGATAAAAAAGATAGATGCATGTTTAAAATAACTTCTAGTTGTTCACACTGCAACTAGAGGTGATGAAAATGAGAGAGGATAAAAATAGTAAAACTTCTCAAAAACAAAATGAAAAAGGTCAATTACAGAAGAAACCTTGGTTTTGGCCAGCGGTTTATGCTGGTGGTGCATTAATGCTAGCAGGTATGCTATTTGGTTACAATAGTCTTGTATCAAAGGTAGAAGAGGCTCCGTTACCAGATTTGGCAGAAGTAGA
This sequence comes from Lysinibacillus sp. GW821-FHT14F06, assembly GCF_058803665.1. Lineage (NCBI taxonomy): Bacteria > Bacillati > Bacillota > Bacilli > Caryophanales > Bacillaceae > Lysinibacillus > Lysinibacillus sp. GW821-FHT14F06. Next base: position 61,274 of record NZ_JBXAPF010000010.1, on the reverse strand, counting down.
TCCAGGTCCTGTAGTTGAAACAAATGCTCGTACAGAAACAATGAAGTATCCATTCAAAGAAGCAAATCTTAGTAAAGTACAAGTTTTACAAGAATTTTATGAAGTAGAGGCTAATGCAGAGGCACGTGAAAATGCACTAATGGTATTTAATCAAACATTTACAACTTCATCTGGTATTTCTCTTGCTATGAATGGTGAAGAATTTGAAGTGTTAGCTGCTATGAGTGGTAAAGTACTAGAAGTAAAACTAGATGCATTTACAGGCAATAAAATTGTGATTGAGCATCCAGATGGTAAGCAAACACATTATAGCTCAGTAAAAGATATTGCCGTAAAAGAAGGCGATGAAGTAACACAAGGTCAGGCATTAGGAAAAGCGACTGACAATGAGTGGAATCAAGCAGCAGGCGTTCACTTGCATTTCGAAGTACTTGAAGACGGAAAATATGTGAATCCGAAAAAATTACTAGCCTTTTAAAATAGGGAAAATCGACCGCTACAATGACAGTAAAAGATATTGATGGTATATGGAATCTTACTATCCGTTGTTGCGGAATAAATCATCAGCAATTGATCGAGAAAGTGTAAAACGTGTTCTGAATAGCTTTGTCCTTACATAAGGTGAAGAAATGCGCATACGTGCATCTGATGCCAAAGCCATTTTGTGAAATTGTGTGGAAAGGACGAAGAACGTGCACGAGCACATTCGGAAGCGCTGCATACGCCTCGGTGAATTATTGATTGAGACGCGTGAGACTGTGCGTGTCCTCGCGAAAATGACAGGTTATTCAAAAAGTACGGTGCACAAAGACTTAACAGAGCGATTGCCAACAATTCATGAAGGATTAGCAGAGCAGGTGAAGGAAATTCTCGCCTACCATAAGGCCGTACGTCATATTCGCGGAGGAGAGGCAACGAAAAACAAGTGGAAAGAAAGAGCGAGTCAAGAATGATTCGTTCTTTTTTTGTTGTTAAAGACAAACTTAACAAAAGATTATTTTAAACGTATTATTGTTTTCTATTATTGTTCATATAATTAAAAGAAAACAGCCACATTCACTAAATTTAGGTGAAATTACCAATAGTGTATGATAAAATATTCTAGATAAAGAGATAAAGTGAAGCTTCAATCAGTGTGGATTGTCCTCATCCCACACTGATTATTAGTTGAACTAACCGGAATATTACGGCAGTTGATTTCCCGATTATATTATTTACTTGGCTTACGTCTTGAAGTGGGAGTCTACTGCCTGTTTATGCGGGATAAAAATGAACGTTATGTAGTGGGAACTGGCGGGAAGGAGAAATTATAAAATGTTTTCGAAAGATATTGGCATTGACTTAGGAACTGCGAATGTATTAATCCACGTTAAAGGTAAAGGAATTGTCTTAAATGAGCCATCTGTAGTGGCAATTGATAAAAAAACAAATAAAGTATTAGCAGTAGGGGAAGAAGCTCGCCAAATGGTAGGGCGCACGCCAGGTAATATTACAGCAATTCGACCATTACGCGATGGTGTTATTGCAGACTTTGATGTTACTGAAGCGATGCTAAGACATTTTATCAATAAATTAAATTTAAAGGGATTCTTAACTAAACCACGTATTTTAATTTGTTGTCCAACAAACATTACTAGTGTGGAGCAAAAGGCAATTCGTGAAGCGGCAGAGAAATCTGGTGGTAAAAAAGTATATTTAGAGGAAGAACCAAAAGTTGCTGCTATTGGTGCAGGTATGGATATTTTCCAACCTAGTGGCAATATGGTAGTAGACATTGGCGGTGGAACAACAGATATTGCAGTTCTTTCAATGGGAGATATCGTAACAAGTGAATCCATTAAAGTCGCAGGAGACGTTTTTGATAATGATATATTACAATATATTAAAAAAGAATATAAATTACTAATTGGAGAACGTACCGCTGAGGCAATAAAAATGACAATTGGTACAGTATTTAAGGGCGGTAGAAATGATACTATGGATATTCGCGGCCGTGATATGGTGACAGGTCTGCCACGTACAATAATGATTCAATCTGAGGAAATTGAACGCGCTTTACATGAATCAGTAGCAATGATTGTCCAATCTGCAAAAAATGTTCTAGAAAAAACGCCACCAGAGCTTTCAGCTGATATAATTGATCGTGGAGTGATCATTACTGGCGGTGGTGCATTACTACATGGCATGGACCAGCTATTAATTGAAGAGTTAAAGGTACCTGTGTTCATTGCAGAAAGACCGATGGATTGTGTAGCAATTGGTACAGGCATTATGCTTGAAAATATTGATCGAGTGCCTGCATCCTTATAAAAATAGAATGAGGTGATTCCTTTGTTTAAAGGGTTCTATACAGTTGCAACTGGTATGATTGCACAACAAAGACGAACAGAATTATTAACTAATAATTTATCAAATGCGAATACACCAGGATTTAAAGCGGATCAATCAACAATTCGTTCATTTCCAGATATGTTAATGTCAAGTGTTGGAAATACAAATGCAACTGCCAAGCAGCAAATGGGCTCTCAATATATGAGTCAAGTGGGAGCACTAAATACAGGGATTTATATGCAAGAAACATTGCCAAACTACATACAGGGTCAAATCTATAATACAGATTTCTCAACAGATATGGCCTTGATTGATGGATACTTACCGCAAAATGAAGAGGGCATCACTGGATCTATATTCTTCCGTTTAGCACATCCAGATGGTGGCGAGGCATATACACGAAATGGGAATTTTACATTAGATGGTCAAGGTAATTTAGTCAATGCACAAGGACTGTATGTTTTATCAGATAATGGTCAACGCATTCAGCTTCCAAATGATGATTTTCGTCTAGATGAGACTGGTGCGATTTACGTCAATGATCAGCAAGTAGCACGTGTTGGCGTATCATTTGCGGCTAATCCGAACATGCTACGTAAACAAGATAATGGTTTAATTCGAACAGAGAATGGTGAGAACTTACCAACGGCTTATGGTGCTAACGGTGTTGATTTTACACTGCGTCAAAATTACCTTGAGCGCTCAAACGTAGATTCTGGTCGCACGATGACAGATTTAATGACAGCTTATCGCGCATTTGAAGCCAATCAAAAGGTGCTACAGGCTTATGATCGAAGCATGGAAAAGGCTGTTAATGAAATCGGAAAAGTATAATAAGCGAACTGGAGGCGTTAGATAATGCTACGTACAATGATTACTGCAACAAATACAATGGGACAATTACAAAACCAATTAGATACCATTAGTAATAACATTGCTAATAGCAATACACATGGCTATAAGACAAAAGAGGCTTCTTTCAACGAACTTCTTTATCAGCAATTTAATAATGACAAGCAAGATCGTGCAGAGCGTCTATCTCCGGTAGGTATTCGATATGGTTCAGGTGCAATGCTTGGACAAATTCAATCAAATGAAAAGCAAGGTTCACTACAAACAACTAATCGCGATTTAGATATGGCCTTCAATAAAGCAAAACAATATTTCAATATTTTAATGCCAGATGGTGAAAATGGCACAAAAACAGTGTATACTCGTCAAGGTGACTTTTATTTATCACCATTAAATAATGGAACAGTAATGGTTGTGAATGCAGATGGATATCCATTAGCTGATGCAACAGGACAAGCTATTACATTACCGGATAATGTAAAAAGCTTTGCTGTACGTAATGGAGGCGTATTAGAGGCTTCCTATCCAAATGGAGATATTATCCGTACAGATTTAGCCGTGACAGAATTTCAAAAGCCACAACTAATGGAGCACATTTCAGGCCAATATGTTGGGTTGCCAAATAATCTAGCTCAGCTAGGATATACACAGGCTGAGGTTGTTGCAGAATTACAAGGTGCAAATCGCCAGCAGATTGGCATGCAGAGTGGCACGCTAGAAATGTCGAATGTAAATCTTTCAAAGGAAATGACGGATTTAATTCAAACACAGCGCTCTTATCAATTCAACGCACGAGCGGTAACTTTAGCAGACCAAATGCTTGGGCTTATTAATGGAATTCGCTAGTAGATCCATGATTACTGTTTAGTAGGAATGAAGAGGAGTACAATCTATGACAAACGATTCACGTCGACGTTCTGTGCCGACACAAGAAACCGATACGCCACCAGAAGAGAAGGAACGCCGCTCAAATGGAGAGCAACGAGAGGTTCGATGGGTGCAAATACGGCTGATTCCGATTTGGCTACGCGTTGTACTTGTTCTCGTATTAGTCGTTGTTGCCGCAGTTTTAGGTGCAATGTTTGGCTACAGTGTTATTGGACAAGGGAACGCTATGGATGTATTTAAAACAGAAACATGGCAGCATATATTTGATATTATGAATGGTAAAGAATAATTTTATTCTTTACCATCCTTTATGTTTACATAATTTATCTTCATTCAGCAAATGTTTTTTGTATCGAAAGCATAGCGGCAGATACAGAAGACTCTCACCTCTACAGGTGGTGAGATGAATGCGGTTTTGGATCTTTTTCAGTGGGTGTCCAAACACCTTCTGAAATAGAGGAACTCAGGCGAAGATCTTCACATCCTGTGAAAACGCCTGAGTGACCAACATCGTGTTGGCCTAAAGCTTCTGGCGGATGTCACGGATTTTCAAAGGAATGAATTGTGTGGGCACAATTCAAAATCCGGACGCATTGTTTATCTGTGCGAAAGCGAAGCGACAGCAACAATTACGTCAAGGCGAAATTGATTTAAAATTGAGGGGGAATAGAAATGTTATCAGCAGAGCAAATTCAAGCAATTTTACCACATCGTTATCCTTTCTTATTCGTTGATCGTATCGTTGAATTAGATGAGGGAAAACGTGCTGTAGGTTTAAAAAATGTATCCATCAATGAGGATTTTTTCAATGGACACTTCCCAGGCTATCCTGTAATGCCTGGTGTTTTAATTGTTGAGGCGCTAGCACAGGTTGGTGGTGTGGCGTTATTAAATGCGGATGAATTCAAAGGTCGTTTAGCCTTCTTAACAGGTGTTGATAATTGCCGTTTCAAACGACAGGTTGTACCAGGGGATCAGCTCAGACTGGAAGTAGAGTTTGTTAAACTAAGAGGTGCAATGGGCAAAGGTCACGGTGTAGCAACAGTTGATGGAGAACTGGTTTGTGAAGCAGATATTCTATTTGCTATCGGGCCTGAGCAGCCAAAACAGGCTTAATTTGCATTTATAGGCTAAAAGTTATAAAATAATTATGTCGAATCATGTCCTTGCTGTTAAATATTTAACAGTTTATTTATGTTCTAAAATGCGATGGCGTATAGCGATTGTAAATTGAAATACATGTGATTTTAGGTTTTTTTAAAACGTAGGAGGATTAAATAGATGTATAAGGAACTGTCTTCAGGTGTTAAAATTAGCATTACGCGTTCGATTTCAACATCTTTTGAATCATACTTAGCAAGTATTGGTTGGGATGAAAAGCGTTTCTCTATGGAAGACTTCATTGCTAGCTGGCAGACTTATTTTCAAGACAATGCCGCATGGATTGAAAAAATTCCAGCAAATGTTTTGCTGAGCACTGAATTTCATGAAGAGATGGCACAAAAAATCGATGAAGTAATTGCGAAAATTTTAAATGAAGAGCCAACTGCTAAGCAAATCGAAACAATCGAGACATTGCAAAAAGAGCTAGGTACAAAATATACGTATGACTGTAAAGCAGAAGCAGCTTACATTGAACATTTGTTAAAAGAAAAACAAAAATAGTTTGTACGAAAATCGGATAGTTCCCTCCTTTCCCGGGCACTCTATGTAGGATCACAAATGCACCAGTTGTATTTGCTGACATAGCACCCAAGAAAGGAGGTTTTTAATATGTGGAAGATGTCATTTATCACTATTCTATTTGCTACGCTATTCCTTGGGGGATGTAACTGGGGAAACAGGGCTGTTGAAGATAGACCTGTGGAGAATGCTGGAAACGATGTTCGCCGAGGCGTTGACAAAGTAGAAGATACTTTAGATCCAGATCGAAGAAACGATGTTTACGATCGTAACGTGAATGGTGTTGAGCGTGGTACTGTTAATGAAAACCGTACAATACCTGAAGCTACAACACCTGGAACAAACGCTGATTTAAATGGTACAAATGGCTATGACAACGTACCAAATGCAAATGGCGTTGAACGAAATGACAATGTTATTAAAGAAAATGTTGTGGAAGAAAAAGTAGACGTTCATGAACGTAACAACATGAATACGCGATAATAATAAAAGAGTGTATCCAGAAATGGAACACTCTTTTTTTACGTTATTTTTAATCATTTTTAAGTTTTGGACGTTTTTTCATATCATGGGAGAAACGATCCAGTAAATTATCTAAAGAAACGCCTTCTGCCAGAAGCTCAGCAAGTAATTGCTCTGCATATTTTGAACGCTTTGTTTTAAGTGTACCTTTTAAGAGCACTGAAATATGATCTCCGATTTCTTGAACAGTATGTACGGCAACTTGGAAAGGGGCAGGTTCATTATCTGGAAATGAAATAACAGCACGCGCGTTAAAGACTGCAGCTTTTTCTAATAGATATTCAAAGGTTGAACGATATTGTCCATCCATAAACAGTTCAAGAATCCATGATTGATGGCTGTTTTCCTGATTGATAATAATGCCATCGACTAAAGGGAATGATTGTATGCCATCTTTTGTGACAAGGTCAAAAGAAAGCATTTTAAACGTTTTCATTATGTATTATCCTCCTAAGTCGGTCATCTTTATTAGTATAACACATTCGATTGGACCGTGTGATGAAGAGACCCTTGCTTTGTTCCTAGCCAATTTTGAAAAAGAAAAAACTGTGAAATTTCATATTTCATGAAATAGCATTTGCTATTACAGCCAAAAGCATTCAGCCTATGAATTGATTTAATTTTTGCCTAGTAAAAATGCCAATATAACTAATTTATGATTAAAAAAGAAGGGGAATGATAAAATTCGAGTTTTGCCAATTTAGTATTCGGCCTTGTAAGATGAGAGCATCAAAAGCAAAGGAGGTGAATTAATGAATCAAGTCGGACTGGTTGGAAGATTAACAAAAGATCCTGTGTTACGACACCTATCTGAGAATCGCGTGCAAACACATTTTTCTTTAGCCATTAATCGCAATTACAAAAATAATCGTGGGGAAGTAGATGCTGACTTTATTCTTTGTACAGTATGGGGAAGACTTGCAGAGCATATTGTCAAATATTGCGGGAAAGGCTCATTAATCGGGGCAAATGGCCGTATCCAATCAAGGTCATTTGTAAATGAACAAAGTACGAAGATTTTTATTACAGAGGTAGTCGTTGAAGATGTCCGATTTTATCAGCTTAAGCCAAGAGATAGTGACGAAGCTATTGTGCCTACAAAGCTGTCTGAAGAGCAAGAAGGCTTGAAGGATTTTGTGTTACCAGAGGCAGAGGTAGTTTTACCAGTAGTATAGCAGCATGCCAAGTGTTACATACGGAGCAAGTGACAAAGTTGTCTGATCCGCCATTCTCCTATATTTGCTTGCACCGTAATGCATGAAGAAAGGAATGATGTAAACCTATTATTGTAGTTCATTGCTGAAGACCGCACAGCAATGATGATTTTCAACACAACTTAATAAGAATATGAAGTAAGCAGGAAAAAGAAGTAACAAATAAAATTGTCCACTGATATTCTCAAAACTAAAAGAGCGCCAAGAACATTTTTGCTCTTGGCGCACTCAAACAATTAAAAATCAAGTGTCATTAATGCTCGAAGCTCATCATCTTCAAGCTCAGTTAACCACTGACTTGATTGAATTAATTCTTCTGATAATGCAGATTTCTGCGCCAGCATTTTATCAATTTTTTCTTCAATTGTTCCGATTGTCACAAACTTATGCACCTGCACAAATTGCGTTTGTCCAATTCGATATGCACGATCCGTTGCTTGATTTTCCACAGCTGGGTTCCACCAGCGATCTGCATGTAAAACATGATTTGCAGCAGTTAAATTCAGCCCTGTTCCACCTGCTTTTAAGGAGAGGATAAATATAGGGAAATCTCCTGCCTGAAAAGCCTCAACTAAGCGATCTCTTTGTTGCTTAGGCATTGCACCAGTTAAAAAAGGTGCATCAACGTTATAAAGCTCGCTAAAGCAATGCTGAAGTAGTTGACCCATTCCAATATATTGTGTGAAAATGAGGCACTGCTCCCCATTGTCCACGATTTCTGCTGCCATTTGCACAATACGTTCTAATTTCGTCGAGCGTGTTAGCATTGTTTCGGCATCCTCGAAAGTCTCTTTTAAATACAAGGCAGGATGATTACATAATTGCTTTAATTTACTGAGCATTTTTAAAACGCGCCCTTTTTTCTGAAAGCCAGTTAATTGCTCAAGCTGATCGAGCGTCTCTAAAATATATCCTTCATATAGAGATGCTTGCTCAGTTGTTAATGGGCAATAAGCATGGGATTCTTGTTTATCTGGTAAGTTAAGCTGTAAATTCGGATCTCGTTTTGTTCGACGCAATAAGAAAGGCTGTATTTTTGCACGTAGCTTTTGTTTATGAGACTCTGATTCATCTCTTTCTATAGGTAGTATAAATTCTTCATTAAATCGACCAAAGCTACCTAGATATCCCTTATGAATAAAGTCAAATATTGCCCAAAGCTCAGATAAACGGTTTTCAACTGGCGTTCCTGTTAGTGCAATATGATGAGCACCATGTAATTTACGGATTGATTTTGACTGTAATGTCTGCATATTTTTAATATTTTGCGCCTCATCAAGTACAACAGTTGCCCAATCCATCTCTTGTAAAAAATCGGCATCCTGGGAAACTGTGCCATACGTTGATAAAATCACATGTGGTTTATCTCTTTCCACTAGCTGTTTGAATACATCCTCCTTTGCTCGATTGGCCTGATAATGTGTATGCACAATTAACGAAGGTGCGAAGCGGGCAATCTCCTTTTGCCAGTTGCCAAGTACTGACGTAGGGCAAATGATAATGGAGGGCTTTGTAAACTCTGCTGTTTCATAGAGATGAAGCAAATAGGAAATAAGCTGAACCGTTTTACCAAGACCCATATCATCAGCTAAGCATGCACCAAAACCCTGCTCACGCATAAAGGCAAGCCATTCAAATCCCTCTTGTTGATAGGGACGTAATTCAGCCTGTAATGTTAAAGGAACTGGTACTGTTGGAAGACCTTTTTTCTCTTGAAGCTGCTCCATATAGGACTTAAGGGATTGCTGTAATTCGAATGCAAAAATTGGATCATCTCGCATTTCATCCTCAGCTTCCTCTTCTTCAAGGGAGGAAGAAAAGTTTTCTGGTAGCTCACGGAATAGCAACTCACGAACTGTCCAGCTCTCATCCTCAGCTTGCTGCATTAAAGCCCTCATTTCTTGCATCCAGTTTGCATCCACTCGAAACCATTCGGTACCAATGCGGATGAATTCACGTTTTTCATCTACAAGCTTTTTAAACTGTTCTGGTGAAATGGACTGTCCGTTCATAGAAAATTGCCATTTAAATGTTAATATATCATCCAGTCCAGCTACCTTTTTTGCTGCTACATTACCAGTGCTCACACGAACACGGATTTTGGACTGCTTTAAATCCTTAAGCCAAGCTGGTAGTACAACCTCAAAGCCCAAAGCCTGCAACCTAGCTAGATCCTCACGTAAAAAAGTTCGTACCTGTAAATCTTCTAACATCACACGGATAAAAATATCACTACGTAATTCTTCCAATGAAAGAAGATCAGCAATTTGAGCTTGCTGTTGTTCAATGTCATCCGCGAACATCTGCCATTTTACAGGTAGGGCTTCAACTATTGGCTGCGTCTGCTTACGAATGGCAGGTGTCCAATAGTTTTTAGTTGTAGCCGTACTAAGGACTGTTTCTAGAAGCCAAACATCTGAATCCTCCTGAGGTTCACTTAAGCGTAAGGAGACCGTAACCGCACCAGCCTGACGATTCTGTTCTAATGGCCAGCCACCACGTAGGAAAAAGGGTATCAGCTTTGGCAAATCAGCTAATACAAGACCAGCTTGTAACAGCTTTTGCTGAACAGCTATTTCTAATAATGCTGTATCTATTCCATCAATAGGGAATGTCAGTGAGGAAAAGTCATCTGCTATATCGGCGTATGTCCAAAGTTTTGGTTCTTGCCAATATGCTTGTAAAGTAGATATTTTTTCTAGCCAAATTTTACTTTCAGTATTTTTTCCACGCCACTCTATAAATGGATGCTGATAACGTGGTGAAACAAGATCAAGAAGCTCTGATGTGGAAACTTCAACGGTAAAATCTGTTCTATTACTTAACAGCCCATAGATATTTTCTTCATAGTTAAAGAATACTGAAGAAATAAGTGCATCTGCTTCCAGCGGTGCGCCATCAGCTGTGAAGCCTTGTAATGTAAAATATCTTTCCTGAGCGACTTCAATCTGGAGTAGCAGTTTTTTTGAAAATGGGGAAGGAGCATTGATAGTCATCATCCTAAGTTTCCTTTCTCAATTTCTTCCTGTAATGCACGAAGTCGTTTAAATTCACTACGAATTGTTTGCATATAGGTTTCAAAATAAGCCACTTTGCCAGCTCGTTTTGCAGCACTGCGCATGCTTTTCCAAATTCGAACTGCCTGCTTATAGTTCATGCGTGATTTTTGCGTAATTTCAGCCATGGCATATAAATGGTATAGGGGCATTACCGTCGCCGGAGCCACTTGTAGAACGTCCTTTAATCCACACATTTCTAAATAAGAAAGTGATGAAGGATTTAATTGGTGAAGGGCTGCCCAATCCTGATAACGTCCTTTTTTAATCAGAAAAAATGAAAATGGCTGAAGCCCATAAACACCAAAGGCACTATACAGAAGGGCTTTCTCTTCCTCTGTGAGTTGTATATCTTCATACAAAACCTGGAATTGCCGTACATATTGCGCTCGCTGAACAACTGGCACAATTTGCTGTAGAAACGCCTCAGTAAACGGTAGAATTGCGCGCAAAATAATCGTTAGTGCAGGTAATTCACCAGCTCTTTTTGCAAACGTAGCAAGTTCAACTATTTCTGCCATTTGATGCAACTGAATATGTGAAATACCCTCTTGCAATAAATCTTCTTTTTGTAACAGTACATAAAATAGCATTTTTAATGATTGTAAAGAGACCTCTGGGGAAGGGTCATCGAGTTTGTTTAAGAATGCTAATTCCTGTTCACGTCTTGGCTTCTCATAAAATAATACTGCCCAAAGAAGCATATATATTTGTAATCGATTAGCAAATAATCCTTGACGCTCCAATAAAATCTCTCTCACTAAATCCTGAAGTGCATCATAAAATGGATCAGTGGCAAAAAGTCGTGATCGCCCAGTTAGCTCTGTCAGTATACTTTCTAATGATTGAACACTTTGATCAATAAAGTATTTCATATATGGAGAATCGATTGAATGTCCTGGTGTTTCATTGACATGACGCCAAATTGTATTAAAGATGGATAGCTCCATAAAAAGTTTATAAAGCGGCTGCCATTCTCGTTCAAAAGGCATATGTCGTTGAAGTCGCTCTAATACATCTGTTCGTATAGCAGAGATGCCGTAGCCCTCTAAAATATGACCTGACGGTAATAGGCGCCGCATCACCTCATGGACCATTCGCTGCCAGCTTTCCGGACTGCGTTCATCTGCTAAAGTTTTGAGCTGAACTGTTTTCTGTGAGCGCCAAGCACCTGACCAATTTTGCACAGAGTCAAAGTACTGATAAAGTGCGAGCAATGCGCCTACCTGATGGCGACACCATTTTAACTGAGGACAGTTACAGTTTAAATGCTCATTAGCAAAATCAATTTCTACTGAGGCAGGTCTGACATCCTGTACGCTTGCATATAATATAGAACTCGCTCCATTAAATCGTTCAAATATCACTGATTTGTTTCGCACTGAAAAAACAGCACGACGCACTAGCTCTTCGTCTTCAGTAGAGGAAGGGTGTAACGCCTGTTCAGCTTCCTTCAATTTGGTAAGGACAAATTCTTGATGCTCCTTAGCTATTTGGGAAATAGACAATGCCATAACCTCACTCCTTTCAAATATATAGCTAGTGGCTTATGCATTTTTAGCATCTAAGTATGGAAGAAAAAAGACTGTCCTTCCATTATACGATTAAAATCCATACATGATAAGCTGAATGATTAGAAAGAAAAAAATCATGGTCAAGATAGTTAACAAGCTAATTGATTTATGTTAAAATCTGAATAATCAGATAAATAGGGAGGGATGAAGGATGATGCAAGTTCAATATATGAAGCCATTTTATACAAAAATCACGGGAGATAAATTACGTCTCGTGTTTGCTTATCAATATTTCTCTATTTTAAAAGAGAATGAGATTTTCCATTTCATTCCCATAGAAGGTAAAGAGATGATTATCAACTTGAATACACAGCAAATTGAAAATTTATCTGAGGTCTTTGTTTTCCAAAAGGGGAATCGCTTTATTCGATTACCATTATATCAATTATTACTAATCACAAATGTTCATGAGCATCTGGCACCAATTCTTGAAAGCGCTACACCAAAGCCACAGCTACCACTTGTTTCTTCTGTAACTGTTGGTGAAATAGATCAGCTTATTGCAGAATTGGAGCAAAAAAATCTAGATTATTTAATAGATCAGGCATTACTAGATTACAATAAAACACTCTTTTTTGAACTTCTACACCAAAAGAGCAATCAACCTGGGGGTTTCGAAAATTGAATACACAGTATTTCAATTAAGCACCTACTTTTCGTATACGAGAAGCGGGTGCTTTTATAAATTGTTTATCTCGATTCGGTGACCATACTAACGCCCGTTGAATCAAGATAAAGTACCGACGAATGTCACAAACTTTGAAGAGGAACTTTTTAAAAGAACTCAAAAAATCCGGACGCAATTACACTGGGGCCTAATTGATTACAACTAGGTCTAAAGTTAAGACGTAAAGTATGATTTAGAAATTTTTACTATATAAAACCTGTTAAATTAGAATACATTACCAAAAAGACTTAAAAGAATTTTAGGTATTCCGATATAAAGACTAATAAAGGTGGTGAAATTATGCTTGGAAAGTGGTCAGCAACAGGTATGTCAATTTTGAATAACATGAATAGACATTACGATACAATGAGTAGGGCCATGTTGCGAATTTCCTCAGGTTACAGAATCAATAGTGCAGCTGATGATCCAGCAGGACTTGCTATTTCTGAAAAAATGCGATCCCAAATTCGCGGACTGAATATGGCTGCAAAGAATATTCAGGACGGAATTTCACTTGTGCAAACAGCTGAGGGAGCACTGAATGAGACACATGATATGATTCAACGCATGCGTGAATTGGCAATTGAGGCAGCCAATGATACATTGACAGATGATGACAGGCAAAAGCTTGAGCTAGAGTTCAAAGAGTTAAAAAAGGAAATTCAACGCATCTCAACTGATACGGAATTTAATACAAAGACATTACTAAATGGGGATCATGCTACGAAGGGCATTAAAATTCAGGCAGGGGCAAATTCAGGTCAAAACATAGAGCTGTTCATTAATGGTATGGGTTCCGAGGCACTAGGCTTGAAGGATGCTTCTATAGCGACCCAAGAAGATGCTGATAAAGCCATTTCTACAATGGATGATGCTTTAAAACGAGTGTCAAACGAGCGTTCTCGACTAGGTGCCTATCAAAACCGTCTAGAGCATGCCTATAATGTAAACGTGAACACTGCTGAAAATTTACAAGCAGCAGAGTCTCGCATTCGTGATGCAGATATCGCAAAAGAAATGATGAACATGGTCAAAGCACAGATCTTAATGCAGGCAAGTCAATATGTACTGGCAATGCATATGCAACAGGCACAATCCATTTTAAAATTGCTAGAAAGTGGAACAATGAGGAATCCCCGATAGTAATGGTGATTCCTTTTTAATTTACGGAATCACTGAAAGAAAAGTGAAAATCGCTGATAGAGCTTAGCAATCACTGAAAAGATAAAAAACCACTGATAAATATAGAAAAGGAGAGTATTCATTGATCATAAAACCCTTCGCACCATCCCCATTGACAAAAGGACTTCAAGCACTTGTGACTCGATTACAACCTACTCATCCACAATATCAAAAACTTCAACAGGAACTTAAAAATAAAGAAGCCGGTGATTTTGGAGATCACTATATCATGAAACAGTTACAGCAAATAATTCTGTTAAATGATTTCCATAATTTCCACAATGTTATGCTTCCCTCTGTTTTTCCCATGCAAATTGATATTTTAATCATCGTCCCCAACGCTATCATAATACTAGAAATCAAAAACATTCGAGGAACAGTCCATTTTAAAAATAATCCTCGTCAGCTCATTCGTACTTCTGAAACAGGAGAAGTGCAAGTCTTTACACATCCTGAAATACAGCTTGAACAGTATATCCAAGGATTGAAGCATTTTTTAGGTGAGCATCATATTACGGTACCTGTATATGGGGCTGTTGTTTTCCCTTTTAATAATGTAAATATTATTAGAGAGTATGAGGGGCTGCCTATAATAATGGCAAAAGAGCTACCGTTATTTCTGCATAAACATATAGGAAAAAGCAAAGAGACAATAATGACAGAAATCAAACATATTATTTTGTCACAATTACAGCATAGAACGCCGTTTCCGCTTTGCTGTTATTATCAGATTGACATTGCGGCATTGCAGCGTGGCGTTTATTGTGAAAGCTGTGGTCAGTTTGGTATGTTGAAGTTACGTATGACTTGGTATTGTCAGCATTGCCAGTATACATGTACAAACGCACATATACAGGCACTACTGGATTATTACATGCTTATCGGAGAAACGATTTCGAACAGGGAATGTCGAGAATTCTTAAAAATTGAAAGTCAGTATGTAACAAAACGCCTTTTACAAAAATTGTGTTTACCTAGTACTGGATCAGATCGATATAGGCAGTACAATTTATCCAGTTTATATTTGAATCGCCGCTAATAGCTTGAGTTACGCCGCTTACTTTGTGTGAAACGCCACTAAAACCTTTGCTTGCGCCACTTAACTTGCGAAAATCGCCACTAAAACCCAAAATTCCGCCACTAGCTACAAAACTTTTACTAATCAGACACAGAAAGCATCTTCAATATAACAAATTAATTCACACAATCCTTAGAAAGATGTATACTATAATGCAGAACAAAAATGCTTTTATGCATTTACAAACATATATAACTACTCGTTTTTGATAACGGAAGGAAGAATAGAGAATGACGAAATCAATTTGTGTCGTTGGACTTGGCTATATCGGTTTACCAACGGCTGTAATGTTTGCCAATCACGGCATAAAAGTACATGGGGTGGATGTAAACCCAGCAGCAGTAAAAAGTATTCAAGAGAAAAAACTTCACATAGAAGAAAATGGCTTGCAGGAGCGTCTGAACAAAGCAGTCGATGAAGGATTCCTTACAGCGTCAACGACACCACAGGAAGCTGATGTGTTTATCGTTGCTGTTCCATCGCCAATCAATCCTGATAATACAGCTAATTTAGAATATGTACGTCAAGCTACAGCTTCAATCGTGCCATACTTACAAAAAGGCAACCTAGTAATTCTTGAATCAACAGTGCCACCGAAAACAGTAGAGCATGTGATGTTACCTGAGCTAATCAAGGCAAATCTTGAATTTGGTGTAGATTTATTTGTAGCACACTCTCCAGAACGTGTAATCCCAGGTCGTATTTTTGAGGAATTAGTGAACAACGACCGTATCGTTGGTGGGATTGATGAACAATCTGCACTTATGACAAAAGAGCTTTATCAAACATTTGTTAATGGAACAATTCACCTGACAGATGCAACAACAGCTGAACTTGTGAAAGTAATGGAAAACACATATCGTGATGTTAATATTGCTTTTGCTAATGAACTTGCAAAATTAGCAGAAAAACTGGACGTTAATATTTGGGAAGCGATTAAATTCGCAAACTACCATCCACGTGTAAATGTTCACTTCCCAGGTCCAGGTGTAGGTGGTCACTGTATCGCTGTTGATCCTTGGTTCCTAGTGGAGCTTGGTGGCGAGCAGGCGCAAATTATTCATCTCTCACGTAATACAAATGATAGTATGCCAAGCTTCACAGCACAAAAAACACAGGTCATCTTAAATCAAAACAAAATTGCTGGTGGCAAAGTGGCAGTATTTGGACTAGCCTTCAAAGGAAATGTCGATGATATGCGCGAAAGTCCATCAACAATTGTTATTGAAGAATTACAAAACCTTGGATTAGAGGTCATTTCATACGACCCACATATTAAAGAGAACAAACATGCTACCCAAACACAAAGCTTAGAAGAAGCAACAAAAGATGCAGATATTATTGTGGTTCTAACAGATCATAACGAATTCAAGGCATTAAATGCTGCGGAAATCACAGCGCAATCAAAAATCGTCTTCGATACAAAAAATTGCTTAAACCGTGAAAAATGGGAGGATGCAGGCTTCCAATTCCACCTATTAGGAGATGCGAAAAACCGATGAAGGAAACAGTACTTGGCATAAACGTCAATACGGAAGGCTACGATGAATTAATGGACTTGGCATTTGAGCGCATTGAAAAAAAGCAAAAGGCGCTTGTCGTTGCCATCAACCCAGAAAAAATCATTAAAGCAAAAGAGGACCCTGCTCTCAAAAAACTTCTTAACGAAGCGGAATTTCAAATTCCAGATGGCATAGGTGTTATACTTGCCTCAAAGATTCAAAAAGGGCAAATACGTGAACGTGTTACAGGCGTTGATATGATGATGAAGCTTTGTGAGGAAGCATCGAAACGAGGTAAGCCTATTTTCCTTTATGGCGGAAAGCCTGGAGTGGCAGATGCAGCTAAAGCAAAGCTAGAATCATTATTTCCTTCTATTAAAATAGTTGGCACACAGGACGGCTATGAAAAAAATGAACAGAAGGTACTTGACCGCATTAACGAAGCACAGCCAGATTTACTTTTTGTTGCAATGGGCAGTCCAAAGCAGGAAAATTGGATAAATGCAAATCGCGATCAATTGCATCCAACTATTTATCAAGGTGTGGGAGGATCATTTGATGTACTCGCAGGTACGGTGAAGCGAGCACCAGAAATTTTCCAAAAATTTGGCCTTGAATGGTTTTACAGATTATTGAAGGAACCCAAGCGTATCAAGCGTCAAATCGCTCTTCCATTATTTTTATTGGAAGTTGCAAGAAAGAAACGTTAGTAATTTTTAAAAATTGGTATTGTCGTTTTATAATGAAAGTGTTAGACTGTATGTGTATAGGAATTTCCTCTATGAAATAAATAGAATTCCCTGCAAGGAAACAACGGTTGGTAGCCCAAGCGAAAAAAGCTCAAGCATATAAATGCTTGAGCTTTTTTCGTGTTTTAATTTGTGTAACACTAGCATATTTGAACATTTATTGATAGCGTACTAGAATTTTGTTGGAAAAGTTACGTAATATCACTTGAAAAAAAAGCTCAAATAGATAACAATGGTAAAAGAGAGTTGTATGTCCTTATTTTTCCGGAAACGAATTAGAAACTTTCCCAAAATATGATTGACAACTTTTAGGGATACTACTATACTTTTATGTGTAGTTGTTTATTTACTGCATTTCTATGTAGTAGAGACATAATTTTTGAACTTAGAGGAGGAAATTTTTCTATGGCTAACCAACCAAAGAAATACAAAAAATTCGTAGCTACAGCTGCGACAGCTACATTAGTAGCTTCTGCTATCGTACCAGTGGCTTCTGCTGCAGGATTCACAGATGTAGAAAACAATACTCATAAAGATGCAATCAATGCTCTTTCTGATGCTGGTATCATCAATGGATACGCTGACGGTACATTCAAACCAAACCAAACAATTAACCGTGGTCAAGTGGTTAAATTATTAGGTCGTTGGTTAGAAACTGAAGGCTTTGAAGTTCCATCTGATTGGGAAACATCTCAACGCTTCAAAGATCTTCCATTAACAGCTGAAAAAGAATTAGTTAAATATGCTGCACTTGCTAAAGATGCAGGCGTATTCGCTGGTTCAAACGGCAACTTAAACTACACTCAATCTATGCAACGTCAACAAATGGCGGTTGTATTAGTACGTGCTATCAACGAAATCTATGACTTAGATTTAGTAGCTGAGTACAAAGAAGCTGGATTCAAGAGCGAAATCTCTGACCTAGGTGCTGCTTTCTCTGCTGAACAACGTGAAGCTATCACTGCTTTAGAATATGCTGAGCTTACAAATGCTGCTAACCTACCTGGTAAAGCATTCAAACCAGCTGATTCAATCACTCGTGGTCAATTCGCTTCATTCCTATACCGTACAATCAACCTTGAAATCGATGAAGTTGTAGATGCTACTGTAAAAGCTATCAACAACACAACTGTTGAAGTAACATTCGATGAAGAAGTTGGAAACATCAAAGATCTTGACTTCAAAATTGAAGGTTTAGAAGTTAAAAATGCTGCTGTAAAACAATCTAACAAAAAAGTTGTTGTTTTAACTACAGCTGCTCAAGAAGTAGGTAAAGAATACACTGTAACTTTAAACGGTGAAGAAATCGGTAAATTCAAAGGTGTAGAAGCTGTAATTCCAACTGCTATCGACATCGTTGACAAATCTCAACAAGAGGTTGTAGGTAACCAAGTAACTGTTAAAGCTAAAGTAACTGTTGCTGAAGGTCAATCTAAAGAAGGTATTCCTGTAACATTCAACATCATCAATAACTATGGTGATAACAGCACAGGTACACTAAACCAACCAATCATTGCTGAAGCAACAACAAATGCTGATGGTGTAGCAACTTATACTTACACTCGTTATGCACAAACTAGCCAACAAATCGCTTCTTCTGATGAAGTACAAGCTTACTCAACTGGTAAAGCTTCAGTACGTTCATTTGCAAAAGTATACTGGGCATCTATTAAACCATTAACAATTACTGAATTAACTACAGGTAACTCAGTAAATAATGGTGCTAAAAAGCAATATAAAATTAAAGCTGCTCTATACCATACAGAAGGTTATACTGCTGCATTCACAGAAAATGGTCAAGTATACCCAGCTGGTAACTACGTAAATATTGCTTTCAAAGAAAATATTGATGTAGCACCTGATAAAGCTGTAAAAACTGTAGATGTAATTGACGCTAATGGTAAAAACTTAGGTTACCCAGGTCAATTCACAACATCTTTAGGTGATCAATCTCAAGGTATTAAAGTTGTTAAAGTTCAATTAGATAGAAACGGTGAAGCTATTGTTACATTAACAGGTAGCAACGCTGAAGTAACACCAATTGCGTTTGTAGATAACAAAGAAAATCCACAAAATGCAACAGGTAACCGTGGTCGTTTCAACCCAACTGAATTATTTACAGAAGCACCAAAATTAACATTCGGTAAAATCCAAAACTTACAATTAACTTTAGATTCTATCGGAACTGAATACTCTGCAGCATACATTGGAAGCTTAAATACAAGTGGTTCAACGTATACTTATACAAATGCAGCAGGAGATGTGCTAATCCGTGATGCAGCAGGAAACCTTACTACGATTGCAGCAAATGCAACTCTTCCAACAGGCGCAGTTGTTATTAGCCAAAGTAATCCATTACGTACTGGTGAAGTAGTACCAGCTGGTTTCACACTTAAAACTGTAAACTTTACTGCTGGAGTTCCAGGTTTCGATACACACTTCTCATCTACAAAATCAGTTCACACTTACTACAACATTGCTAATGGTAAATCAGCTTCTACACAATTAGCTGACGCATTAGTAAACACTGGTGGTCGTGATTATAAAGCTGTATTAAAAGATGAAAAAGGAACACTTGCTCCAACTGGTACACAAGTACGTGTGTCTGTTGAAATCGGTTCAGCTTTAAGAACAAACGGTGGAGCTGTATATCTAGTTGATAAAAACTCCAACTCAATTCATAAATTATCTGCTGATGCATCAGTAGTTGATCAAAAAGTCGTTGTAAATTTAGCAACTGATTCAAAAGGTGAAGTAGCATTCACTTTAATCGGTGCAAAAGATGCTTATGCAACACCAACAGTATTCTCTGAAACAGGCGATAAAGCTGGTTTAGACAAAAATGACCTACAACAAAAGGGTGGCGTAGCATACTTCGGTGATGCAGTAGTTAAATCTGCTACATTAACTGTTGATGGTAAAGACGCTCAAACTGTAAGTGTTGGTGACTTAGCTGCATTCACTTACCAAACAGTAGATCAAAATAACAAAGCATACCACACTTATAACCAAGCTTTACGTGTAACATTCCAATTCACATCTACATTTGCTGGTGCTGAAGTTTATGGAGCAGATGCAGTAGATGCTGATGGTAAATTAAAAGTTGGTGCAACACCAATTGGTTATGTAAACATGGGTAGCTCTAATACTGGTTCATTAACTGTGGATGCAGTAAATGGTAAAGCTACAGTATATGTAAAAGCAACACGTGGTACAACTGTAACAGCTTTAGCTTCTGCTAACATTCCATCATTACCACAGAACTTAACAGCTTCAGCTGTATTTAACTTAACAAACAATGAAGGTATTCAACCAGGTGTACCTGTAACTGGTAAGGTTATTGCAACTGACTTAGTAAACAATCGTTTATTATTATTATTAAATGATGGTGTAACTGTTCGTGATGTTGACTACAGCGGAACAAATACTAAGTTCTATGAAGGTGGATCTTTAGTTGATACTTCTGAAACAACTTTTGAAAATAACCCAACTGTAAAATTATTAGGTAAAGAAGTAACATTCACACTTGCTAAAGATTCAACACCAACAACTGTGAAAAATTCTGGTGTAACATCTGCTATTCAATTTAAAGATGGTGCGAAAATCCATTTAACAAACCCTAACGCTACTTATGATTTTGCTAGTGCATATACAAATGCTACTCCTTCAGTGCCAACTCAAGGTTTAGTAGGAAGTTCAACTAATAAAGTTGACATTTATATAAATGCAGATAACGTTACAGTTAAAAATGCAGATGTATTTGGTACTTTAACTGTTGGTGGTCAAGGTTCATCTACTGATTACCAAAATCAAAAAACTGTACGTAAATTTACAGCAGATAACGTTAAATTAAATGGTAACGCATATGTTCACACAGATGCTAAAGAAACATTTAACCTTATTAATGGATCAGTATTTGATCGTGTATTCTTAGAAAAAGCTGAAAGAGTAAATGTTGTTGCTTCTACTATTAAAGAATTAATTCTTAAAGCAAATGGTGCAGAAGTTACTGGTAACGGTACTGGTACTATTAACTTTATTACAACTGTTGGTTCTGTTATTGCACCTTCAATTGGAAATAATGTTTTAACTGCTCAACCAGTTATTACAACTGAAACATTATCATCAGTAGTTACAACTTCAGGTGATACAATTACTTTAACTTTTGTAACTGGTTCTAACTTATCAAATACTGATATCTCAGTTACTGATGGTACTACTGCAGCAAGTTCAATAACTGCAACTGGTGATGTTGCAACTGTAACATTTGCGGCTCCTGTTGCTGGTAAAACTTTATATGTAGCAGTTACAAAAAATGGTGTTACTAAAGAATACTCAGTAGTTGTTAATCCAACTATTGGTGGTCAAGGCACTATTACTCGTAAATACTAATTTTCAAATATCAATTTTGGATATAGTATCATAATTAAAAAGACTCTATAGGGAAATTTCTCTATAGGGTCTTTTTGTGTGAAATATTAATGTATAGGTTGTGAGAAATTATTAAAGTTTATTGGCATGTTACTACAAATATCCTTGTGTTGCTTTTTCGGTTCTATAATATTTTTTGGGGTACTTACACAATTCTACGCATAAAAAAAGCACAGATTCACCGATTTATATATACTTGAATTGTCGAAAAACAAGTAATAGAAAGGTGAACTGTGCAAATGAATTTTAACATGAATATCCCAGGATTAAAAGACGTAGAGGTTACGAAAGTAGAAGAAGTAGGCGATCGAATTGCATTATATGTACAATTGTCCAAATGTACGCATCAATGTCCAGTTTGTAAAAAAGAAACATCGAAGGTTCACGATTATCGTATACAGAAAATTAAACATTTAAAATGGTTTGAACGTTTAACTATTCTTTTCTATAAACGTCGTCGTTATGTTTGTCATTGTGGAAAGCGATCCCCCTTCGTAGATAAATACCAACGTTACTCGAAGGAATGGAATCAAATAGTGAGTATACGTGCTATTAAAGACAAAACATTTAAAAAAGCCGCAGAAGGACTAGGTATATCAACCATGACGGTCATTCGCCGTTTTAAAAAGATGGCGAATAAACAATTAGTAGAGGGTGCACGTTTGCCAAAAGCAATTGCGATTGATGAGTATAAAGGCGATACAGATGCAGGTACGTATCAGCTAATAATTGCGAATGCGGAGACGCGCGAACCGATTGATATTTTACCGAATCGTAAAAAAGAAACAATAAAAAATTATTTAAGTCAGTATGGAGCAGATGTTGAGATAGTAGTTATGGATATGAATCCAAGTTTAAAGCAGCTGTTCGTCAATCGTTAGGTCGACCTGTTATTGTGGCAGACCGCTTTCATTTTAGCCGTTATATCTATTCAATGGATGAAGTGCGCCGACAAGTACAAAAAAATGGGACAAATAAAATCGCACAAAGTGTAAACGTATGCGTCATGTATTTTATAAACGTGCATCTAAATTATTACCGAAACAGTGGTACTTACAGCGCTATACAGAAATGTCTGAAACATTAAAAGTAGCATGAATTAAAGGAAGCCTATTGTGGGTTTGATTGGGCAAAGGCGAAGAATGATGTCGTAGAAGTGAAAAAGCGATTACTAGCTTTTTACCGTAAGGTAGAAGAGACAAAATTACCAGCTTTCTTAAAAGCCATTCAAACATTGAAAAAATTGGCAAGTAGAAATTTTAAATAGCTTTAGTTTTGGTTATTCCAACGGCTTCTTAGAAGGCTATTAATAATAAAACAAAAGTGATGAAACGGAATGCATATGGCTTTCGCGCCTCGATCACCTTCGAGCAAAAATCTTATTAAATTTAAAGTATAAAGAAATCGGGGTTCATCTGGGTTAACGTGCTAAAAGATTAAACCACCCCAACATTTGACTTAGAACCATAATATTTAAGGATCTATACGATTTGAAGTTAATATATATAAATTTCAAATTAAACACCTAAGATATCCAAGTGTATCTTTTGTTAGAACCTTTAGTATTAAGGGTGAAAAATAGCTTATTTCCTTATAAATTGATCAATCATTTGAATAATATCAGAATTGTTTTCCATCCAAATATCTCGATCGGCACGTATAGTCCCTAAATGAGACTGTATATTTGTATCTGTTAAATATACCCCAAAATCGGTTGGTGTATTTTCGGCTTCTATTTGTAAAATTCGTTGAAGAATAAGATTCCCAACTTTTTTTCGATAATGGGATTGATCTGAATAGGTATTAAAATTTTCTGTAGAGGTTGTTGTAATAGAGTTATAGCCAGAAAAATCCCAGACAGGTACTATCTGGACAATCTCCTTTTTCCACTGCTCTAGTTGATTCCATAAGCCGACCTGTTCAATGCCTGTCCATTGAAGTGCATGGGATGGCTGTATAAAAACTATTAACTCAAATTCATTCTCCTTACACAAATTAACTAATTGCTTAAAATAATCTATATTTTTATTGGATAATTTGTATTTTGCAAGTAATTGCTCATTGACTAGATACTCTTGTAAATGTTCATAAAAACGATTATGCCCCTCATTAAGTAGTTTTTGATGATTATCTAATAAAACCTGTTCGTTATGACTACCATCTTCTAAGAAACTATCTTGTGTTAAAATCGAAATTTGTTTCATATTTTCCTGAATAACATGTATGCTATCATTAAGTGCTTGTTTAGTAAATAGATTAGAAATTAAATCATCCTTATTCCAATGGTTAGTCAACAATCGCTTCTCAGTAAAGCTACTTGGATTAGTGCCATATTGATTAAATGCCTCAAAATCTAAGCCAATAATTACCCTTTTTAATGAGGAATTATTTTTAAATGCATACTCTAAATATTTCAATTGTATATACATTGTTGCACTAGAAAGACCAAGATTATAGGCTTCTTCCCCAACTATATTTTGATAATAACTAGGATCTAATCCAAGACGTGTTCGGGATGATCCTAAGAAAATTGTATCAGGCTTTTTATTAGTAATAACTTTTGTTTTTAAAAGATATTCTTTGGAATCTATTTTTTGTTCGTTAAATCCTTTGAAGGTAGGAGAGTTAAAAACATTATAAGGATTCACAACATAATTTAATGTAACAATACTTATTATTAATACTAGACATAATATAACTACGGAGATACTCCATTTTCTGTAATTTTTTTTCATAGTGACCTCTAAAAATTAAAATATAAGAATGTACTTTCTTGTGTTAAATGAAGAATTGCATATATAAATAAGATAATCGTAAATAATGCTGTATACCAAGTTGGTTTAAATTTTTCCTGTAGTTGTTTTGAATTTTTAAACACTAGAACAATGAGTAAGCCTGCTAGTATGTATTTAATGGCACGACCATCATCGTTAAGAGGTGTCTCCCCAATTGTGAAATAATTCAACCATACATTTGGAATGAATGTACTCAATCGTTCTGGAAGCATAATACCATTCAAACCGATCATGCCTTTTAGTACTTTTATAGCGTCAGAAAAATTATTTGCTCTAAAAAATACCAACGATAGATTCAAAAAATTAAAAGTGATGAACCATGCGAAATATTTATTCATTTGAAAGTTACTAGACTTCCAATGTCTATGAATGATTGTAGCAGCCCCATGTAAAAAACCCCAAAATACAAATGTCCACCCTGCACCATGCCAAATACCACTAATTAAAAATAGAATCATTAATGCGATATTTGTTCTTAACATTGTAAACTTTTTCATATGTAGAGGTGTAAATACTTTCCTCAATAGAAAGCGATTAATAGGGAAATAAATATAGCGATAAAGAAATTCACCTAATGTCATGTGCCAACGATTCCAAACATCTTGAATATTTTGGGCTTTGTATGGAGAATTAAAATTGACAGGTAGTTTTATATTAAAGAGTAATGCGCTACCTGTTGCCATATCCATATAGCCACTAAAATCAAAATATAGCTGTAAAGTATAGGATAAAGAAGTAATCCAAGCTTCTATTAATGATAAATTTTCCAATTGATCGAAGCCTTGAGTTGCCCAAATCGCTAATGCATCTGCCAAAATAACTTTTTTAAATAAGCCAATGGAAAAAATAAAAATACCAATAGCGATATTCTGGCTATTCAAAAATTTTTTTCGATTATCTGCAAATTGTGGCATTATTTTTTTATGATGTATAATCGGTCCTGCAATTAATTGAGGAAAAAATGACACAAATAATGTATAGTTTAAGAAGCTTTTTTCATTTATGTCACTATAATAAGCATCCACTAAATAACCAATTTGCTGGAAAGTGAAAAAACTAATAGCTAATGGTAGAGCTATATGCAATAAAGTAATGTCAACATTGAACACGGTATTCAAATTTGTAATAAAAAAATCTATGTATTTGAAAAATGCCAATAAAAGTACATTAAAGCAAATACCAATTGTTAGTATACGTTTACGACGATCCGTATATCGATTAACGAGTAGTAGATGACCAAAATAATAGTTTACTAGTATAGATACACAAATAATTGGTAAAAAATAAATATTCCACCAAGCATAAAAAAAGAGAGAGCTAATGGTTAACCAGACTTTTGCAGAGAATAAATATTTCCTGCGATTCAATGTAAAGTAAATAATAAAGACAATAGGCAAAAATAAAAATATAAATTCATAGGAATTAAATAACATACCATAGACTCCTTCTAAAGTTTAATCTTAATTTTGTAACTGCCTCACATCCTCTCCAAGAAAATCATACTATCATACTAAGGTTAAAGTTAGGTTAAATAATAAATGGTTTTTTAAATATTAGTTTACATTAGAACAATTAAAAGCTTAAGAATACACGTATACCAATTTTAAAAATAAGCAGACAATGCAAAATACCTAATCTATACTATTTATAATCGTGAATTTTATTATAAATATTAAGTTTGTAATAAATTGTAAAACAGGTAGGGAGGTATTCTTATTAGATTTTTATCCTTCGTTATAAATTTATTATGCTGATCATAAGTACATGGGTATTTTCAATTATAATTGGAATTCCATCCTACATGTGGATGGCATTTTATAGTATAATGACCTTATGTGTAAAAAAACATAATTCGAGGAAGGTAGACTTACAATGACATTTACGGAACCCGTACGAAAATATATTTTGTCAGGTATTGTCGCATTTATTGTAATTGGACTAATTGCGGCAAGTGTATTGGCAAACAAACAAGATGAGGAATTTATGATGGACGAGTCTTTATATAATCATGCATTACAATTGCAATCTAGTGGAGATTTAGAAGGGGCAGAGGTAGCACTTTCACAGGTTTTAAAGGATCAGCCAAATTCAGAAATTGCTAATTATGCAACTAGTCTAATTATGGCACAAAAAGGTGATATGAAGCAGGCTGCAATACTTATGCAAAAAGTCTTAGATATTAATCCACATAAAGTGGAAGACCCAAGATTTATGATTCAATTGGGTGAAATTTTTGTCGGGGCTGAAAAATATGAAGAGGCAAAAATCGTGTTATTACGTTGTCAGGAATCTCAATGGTCACTAGAAGATATTCCAACTTATCAGGAGCATGTAGCAGAGCTATTAGCCCAAATCGAAAATTCGCAATTAAAGGAAGGTACTAAAAATGAGTAAGTTCTACGAAAAAGTCGCCTATCGTGATATTGAAGAAGATATTCAATCACAGAAATCTGTAGACAAATGGATTTTTGGATTACTTCTTATTGTCATAGGATTTGTACCATTAATCGTTATGGCGAGTATAGTAGAGGTTCAATCACCGATGATAACTAATGTAAGTGCACTAACAGGTGGAACAAAGGGTGACCTTTTTACGAACTATAAAGCGTTAGCTGTGTTAATTATAACGGTATTAGCAGGCATCATGTTCTTGGTCAAAATTTTATTTATGAATGGTGAAATTCGAAAAACTAAACTGAATTATGCAATAGGAGCATTTGCTGTAGCTATTGTGTTATCAACAATTTTTTCACCAAACATTTCTATTGCATTGCATGGTCAATACAACCGTACTGATGGTGCAATTAGCTGGCTTTGCTATTTAGCATTATTCTTTATTGCGATGAATATTGAGTATCCCAAAAAAGTATTAAACTACGTTTTATATTCTTTATATCCATTTGTAGTAATTAACTTATTTATTATTACAATGAATTTCTATGGAAATGATTTATTACAAAAGGCAGTAGTTAAAAAATTAGTTATGGCGTTTTTACCTGCAGGTGCAAATATAGGTGAAGGTTCTATTCTGGTAGGTACGTTGAACCAGTGGAACTATATGAGTGGTATGTTTGCTATTATGACCGTTATGTTTCTAACAGCAGCAGCTTTAGAGAAAAGTATTGGACAAGCAATAGGCCATCTAGTAATTGCAATAATGTCTATTGCTGTAATGCTAATGTCTATTTCAACTAGTGGTTTTTTAACAGTTTCTGTGTTGATGCTGGTTATACTTTTTGCAGCATTTAAATCTGAGAAGAGAGTGCAAAGTTTTGCAATAATAGTAGTCTTTTTAGTTGCGAGTGCACCTGTGTTTCATGTGCTAGCCAATAAGGATGCTCGTGTTTGGACGGAATCAGTTGGATTTGTTTTTAAGTCAAACCCTTATGTGAAAGAAGAACCTGCACCAGCGACAAGTCTAAATAGTAATGTAGATTTTGACTGGATGACGAAGGCTTATGCTGCAGAAAAATTTGAATTGCCTGCTTTACCAGAAAGAGGATGGGGAGCCGGTTCGGGGCGAACTTATATTTGGACTAAAACTGTAGATTTGGTAAAAGAAAGACCATTATTCGGTTATGGTTTGGATACATTTATGTATAACTTTCCTCACTATAATATAGATGCACGTGCAAGCATGTGGGATGAAAATACTATTACAGATAAACCTCATAGCATGTATATTGGCTGGTTATACGGTATAGGAATAATAGGTTTTTTATGTGCAATCGTATTAATAGCCATGTCATTATTTAACCCATTAAAGGTTGTAATTAAAAGTAATGAATCCATAATTTGGATACTAGGAACCTCTTGGAGTGCTTATTTAATACAAGCATTATTTAATGATAGCTTATCTGGTATATCAGCTGTAATGTGGGCTATTGCAGGGATTGTACTAGCAATGACTTTTAAAAATAAGGAGCAGTTAAATGGAAGAGACAATTGAGTTACGAGAGTTACTAGAGATTATTTGGAAGGGAAAAGCTGTTATTGCAGGATGTACAATTGTATGTATGCTTTTATCGGGGATTACAAGTTGGTTTGTATTAGATGAAAAATATGAATCCAAGGCAGTTGTGCAAGTTGCAAGTGCTGTACAGGATACAGGAATTATGGCTAACTATGTAGCAACAGAGTTTACACCAACTATTTATGCGCAACGTATTCAAAATAAACCGATTATGAAGCAGGCATTAAGCGATGCTGGTATTAAAGTAAATTATAATGACAAAAATTTAGTTGCAACAGTGGACGCTGATCCTGCTAAAAGTCTTGTTGAATTAACATTTACATCCAGTTCAGCAAAAGAAGCTCAGCAACAATTGCAAATATTAATGGACGCAACAAAGCAAAAAATGAATGAATCAGTACAGATTACTTTGCAGGATTTGGAAATTAACTATAAAACAAAATCAACTACTTTAACTAAAGAAATCGATGGTATTATTGAACAATATAACAAAATAATCCTTGAGAATAATTTACCAGAGCTATTAATATTACAAACAATTCTAAATACAGAAATTACATTAAATATCTCTGAGGAACAAACAAAGGCTTTAGCCAATGTAACAGGAAACTTACAAAATCAATTATTACAAATGCAAGCTCAAATCCAAACGAAATCAGAAGAATATCGAAAAGCACTTGCAGACTATCAATCCGTTAAAACGGGTCTAGACAGCTTTAAACCAGATCCATTTATTCGCGTGATTGCAGAACCAACAATGGCTGAAAAACCTTCTTCACCAAACAATATGTTGAATTTAGCAATTGGTTTAGTTGTCGGTATGCTGCTAGGTCTAAGTGTAGTATTCTTCAGACACTATTGGAAGAACAGTGCAATCGTGAAATAGATTTAGAGAGGGAAGCTTTATATGAGTTATCGAATGCGTTACGTGCTATTTTTTATCATTGACTCTTGTATAGTACTATCGGCTATATATATGAGCTATTGGCTATTACATCCAACAATCAGCGGCTATTCTGATAAAGTTATTTTAGTAAGCGCTGTAACGCTATTAGTTAGTCATCATATTGCCGCATACTTTTTTCACCTTTATGACCGAATATGGAGTTTTGCATCAGTTCGAGAACTATTAACAATCGCATATGCTGTTACAATATCTGTTGCAACGGCTAGTGGTATGCAATATTTCATTAAAAATGATGTATATGCTCGTGTTATGGTTATAACTTGGATGTTACATATTATTATGATTGGTGGCTCACGCTTTTTGTTACGTGTTTTAAATGATCGAGAATCTTTTCGAAATACAGCGAATCTAAAGCGCGTCTTAATAGTTGGAGCAGGGCAAGGTGGTACGATGCTAGCTAGAAATTTAATTCATTCACCAAATCCAGATTGCCTACCGATTGTTTTTGTAGATGATGATGTTAGTAAACAGCAGTTAAAAGTGATGAATATAACAGTGGCTGGTACAACAAAGGATATTCCAAAACTTGTTGTTAAGAATGGAATAGATGAAATAATTATAGCGATTCCTTCATTGGGAAGAATTGGCATTAAAAGTATTTTTGAAGATTGTTCAGAAACAAACCTACCAGTTAAAATTATGCCGAGTATTGAGGATGTAATGACTGGTAAAGTAGCTGTCAATGAAATGAAAGAGGTTCAAATAGAAGATTTACTTGGACGAGATGAAGTGAAGTTGGATATGGTTGCTATATCAAATAAACTGACGAATAAGGTTATACTTGTTACAGGTGCGGGGGGGTCGATCGGTTCAGAAATATGTAGGCAAGTGATGAGTTTTCAGCCAAAACAGCTTATTCTTTTAGGTCATGGAGAGAACTCTATTTATACCATTCATATGGAACTTCAACAAAGAAGCGCAGGCACGGAATTAGTACCAATTATTGCTGATATTCAAGATAGAAATAGAGTTTTTGAAATTATTGATAAATATTTACCTGATGTAATTTATCATGCTGCAGCTCATAAGCATGTACCACTAATGGAATATAATCCAAGTGAAGCAGTGAAAAATAATATATTTGGTACAAAAAATATTGCTGAGGCTGCAAATGAATTTAGTGTTGGAAATTTTGTAATGATTTCTACTGATAAAGCAGTGAATCCGCCAAATGTGATGGGAGCTACTAAAAGGATAGCAGAAATGATTGTACAAAATTTGGCCAAAAATAGTAATACAAAATTTGCAGCTGTGCGATTTGGAAATGTACTTGGTTCTAGAGGTTCTGTCATACCTTTATTTAAGAAACAAATTGTAGCAGGTGGTCCTGTAACTGTCACACATCCTGAAATGACACGTTACTTTATGACAATTCCTGAAGCTTCTCGTTTAGTGATACAGGCAGGAACGCTTGGTGGTAATGGAGAAATTTTTGTGCTCGATATGGGAGAGCCGGTTAAAATTGTTGATTTAGCAAGAAACTTGATTAAATTATCTGGTTTTACTGAAGAGGAAATTAAAATTGAGTATACAGGTTTACGTCCAGGAGAAAAAATGTTTGAAGAACTATTAAATGAGGAAGAAATTCAAGAAGAGCATGTATTTCCAGGTATTCATATTGGAAGAGCAATTCCTTTAGAACAAGTTGAATTAGATGATTTTATTAAAACATTACTTACATTGGAGAGAGAAACACTAAAAAAGAAATTGATTGAATTAACAAATACAGTTAAACAAGTGCATATTTAGAAATGTAGTTTGCGCATATGATGTACTTTTTGAACCGGGGGGCACAACTTTGTACATGAAGATAAAGAGGTTAGTAGATATAATATTTTCTTTATTTGGGTTAATTTTTTTATTCCCTGTATTTTTGCTATTAATATTTTCAATTAAAATTGATTCCCCAGGACCAGTATTTTTTAAACAAAAAAGAGTAGGAATTAATCAATCTTATTTTTATATATTGAAGTTTCGTACTATGAGAATAGATACCCCAAAAGATACTCCTACCCATTTATTGGAAGATCCGGATAAGTATATAACAAAAGTAGGGAAGTTTTTAAGAAAAACTTCCCTTGATGAGTTACCACAAATTTGGAATATATTTATTGGTGATATGAGTATTATCGGACCAAGGCCTGCACTATGGAACCAATATGATTTAATAACCGAACGGGATAAGTATGGAGCAAATCATATTCGTCCAGGATTAACTGGTTGGGCCCAAATTAACGGAAGAGACGAATTACCGATTGAATTAAAAGCTAAGTTAGATGGGGAATATACTAAAAAAATTGGGGCTTGGATGGATATAAAATGTTTTTTTATGACTATAATTAGTGTACTAAAAAGAGATGGCGTTGTAGAAGGAAGTACAACAAATAAAAAAACCACCAATATTGAGAAATAGAGAAATTTGATGGTGAAAACTAGGAAAAAGGTGAGTTAGTGTTACTGGTTACAGGTATTACAGGGCATAGTGGTAAATATTTCTTAGAAGAACTTATTGCAAATGGTTATAAAAATCCAATTAGATGTATCGTGAGAGAAAACTCAGATACAACTTTTCTAGATAATTGTGGA
Source organism: Lysinibacillus sp. GW821-FHT14F06 (assembly GCF_058803665.1). NCBI lineage: Bacteria > Bacillati > Bacillota > Bacilli > Caryophanales > Bacillaceae > Lysinibacillus > Lysinibacillus sp. GW821-FHT14F06. The sequence goes on along the minus strand of NZ_JBXAPF010000010.1, from coordinate 29,224 downwards.
TTGAATATTGAAAAAGTAGTTGGAGACTTAGACAATCAAACTTTTTTAAATGTAGCTTTTCAAGGTGTGGATACAGTTATTCATATAGCTTCAATTTTTTATTCAGTCAAGGTTATTAAGGCAGCGATAGAAAATAACGTTGGAAAATCGGTACTAGTTCATACTACAGGGATTTACTCAAATTACAAAAGTGCTTCAGAGGAATATAAAGAAATTGAAAATAAAGTTGCTCAATTAATAAAAGATAAGAATTCAAAAATGGGATTAATTTATTTGAGGCCTACAATGATTTACGGTTATAAAAATGATAGAAATATGTTTGTTTTCATTAAAATGGTTGATAAATTACGTCTTTTTCCTGTAATTAATAGGGGGGAGAATAAATTACAACCTGTTAATGGCAGAGATTTAGGTATAGTATATTACCAAGTATTAAAAAGACAAGATATCATGTACGGTGACTATGTGTTATCTGGTGAAAAAGCTGTTACAATGAAAGAATTATTTGAATTAATTAGTAGTTTGTTAAAAAAACGAACGTTATTTATAAGTATACCACTGTCAATAGGTGTGTTGCTAGCAAAATTACTAAAAATACTATCTTTCAAAAAAGTAGATTTTATTGAACGCGTGCAACGTATGGGGGAAGATAGAAATTTCTCACACGAAGCAGCTGTTAGAGATTTTGGATACTCACCAATGCCCTTAGTCGAGGGGTTAAAAAAAGAAATCGAAGAATACTTAAGTAAAAAGGGTGAAAGTGGAGGCTAAAGTAAAATATGAAAATATTAGTAATTTGCCAATATTACTATCCAGAGCCTTTTCGAATTTCAGATATATGTGAAACTCTAGTTAAAAAAGGACATGAAGTAACGGTATTAACAGGTCTCCCTAATTATCCAGAAGGTAAGGTATTAAATGAATATAAATTTAACAGACGACGGCAAGAGAATATCGGTGGTGTTCAAGTGATTAGAACATTTGAAATTGGCCGAGGGAAAAATAGGTTGAAATTATTTTTGAATTATTTGAGTTTTGCAATGTCTGCGTCGTTAAAATCCCTTTTTATTAAAGAGAAATATGATGTTGTGTTGGTAAATCAGCTTTCACCAGTATTAATGGGTATACCCGCGATATTATATAAAAAGAAACAACAAAAAAAAATGTTACTTTATTGTTTAGATCTTTGGCCAGCGAGCTTGGTAGCTGGAGGGATTAATGAAAATTCATTTGTCTATAAAATATTTTTAAAGATTTCAAGATATATATATAATTCTGCAGATGAAATAGGAATCACTTCAAAAATGTTTGAAAATTACTTGTCAGATAAGATCATTACACAAAAAAAAGTTTTCCATTATCTACCGCAGTATGCCGAAGATTTATTTTCAGATTTTGAAAAAACTAAAAAAACTGATGGTGAATACCATTTTGTTTTTGCTGGAAACATTGGGGAAATGCAAAGTGTAGATACAATAGTTAAGGCAGCAAACTTGCTACGTGATAATAGTAAAATTATATTCCATATTGTTGGAGATGGCTCGAAATTAATTGAATGCAAAGACTTAGCTCAAGAATATAATATCACTAATGTTATTTTTTATGGTAGAAAACCAGTAGCTGAAATGTCATATTTTTATGGAATCGCAGATGCAATGTTAGTAACCTTAAAAGATAATGAGACTATTTCCTATACCTTACCTGGTAAAGTACAATCTTATATGGCAGCTAGTAAGCCTATAGTAGGTGCAATTAATGGAGAAACCGCCAAAGTTATAAAAGAAGTAAATTGTGGACTATGTTGTCCTGCAGAAGATTACAAAAAGTTAGCAAATATAATTATTGAATTTTGTAATAGTGATAGAAAAAATGATATGGCTATAAACTCATATAAGTTTTATAAAGATAATTGTACTAAAGATAAATTTATAGAAAAACTAGAAAGAGTGCTTATAAATTTGGAGGTTAAGTGATGTTTAAAGATAAAATCTTGTTAATAACAGGTGGAACTGGTTCATTCGGGAATGCTGTTATGAAACGATTTTTAAATACTGATATAAAAGAAATTCGCATTTTTTCAAGAGATGAAAAAAAACAAGATGATATGCGTAAGCAATATAAAAGTGATAAATTGAAATTCTACATTGGCGATGTTCGTGATTTAGCGAGTGTAAAAAATGCTATGTATGGTGTAGACTTCGTTTTTCATGCTGCCGCCTTAAAACAAGTTCCCTCATGTGAGTTTTTCCCTTTAGAAGCTGTTAAAACGAATATTATTGGTACAGAAAATGTTTTAGTAGGTGCTATTGAGTTTGGTATAAAGAAGGTAATCTGCTTATCTACAGATAAAGCTGCCTATCCAATCAATGCAATGGGAATTTCTAAAGCCATGATGGAGAAAGTATTCATTGCTAAATCGAAAACAGTAGACTCAAATAAAACCTTAATTTGTGGTACACGTTATGGGAATGTAATGGCTTCAAGGGGATCCGTGATACCATTGTTTATTGATCAAATAAAAAAAGGTCAGTCACTTACAATTACAGAACCTATTATGACTAGATTTTTAATGAGTTTAGATGAAGCTGTTGAATTAGTCATGTTCGCCTTTGAAAATGCGGAAGCAGGGGATATTATGGTTCAAAAGTCACCTGCTTCAACAATTGAAGATTTAGCTAAGGCACTTTTATCAATATTTAATGCTAATAACGAAATAGAGATTATAGGAAGTAGACACGGTGAGAAATTGTATGAAACTTTATTAACGAAGGAAGAACATATGGTTTCACAAGATTTAGGGGATTTTTACAAGGTGCCAGCTGATAAACGAGACTTAAACTATGATAAGTATTTTTTAGAGGGCAGTCGCGATTTAACATTGCAAGATGAATATAATTCGCATAACACAGAAAGATTGACAATAGAACAAATCAAAGACAAGTTATTAAATCTAGAATATGTACAAGAGCAATTGAAGGGATGGAATCAAGTATGAAGATACTTGTAACTGGAGCAAATGGATTTATCGGCAAAAATTTGATAGCTCGTTTGAAATATCAAAGTGATTATGAAATTCTTCAATTTACAAGTGAATCAAAGCTCTCAGATTTAGATAAGTACTGTGCAGAGATTGATTTTGTTTATCATCTTGCAGGAATTAATCGTCCTCAAAACACAGAGGATTTTATGGAAGGTAACTACAATTTTACAGCAATGCTTATAAATATGCTAAAGAAACACATGAATAGATGCCCAATAGTGTTCTCTTCCTCAATTCAAGCTGAATTAGACAATCCATATGGTATTAGTAAAAAAGCATCTGAGGAATTATTATTTAACTATCAAAAAGCAAATAATGTTGGTGTTTATGTATATAGACTTCCAAATGTTTTTGGGAAATGGTGTAGGCCAAATTATAATAGTGTTATTGCTACTTTTAGTCATAATATTGCTCGGGGTTTACCAATTCATGTGGAAAATAAAAGTAAGGTTTTAAATCTAGTTTATATAGATGATGTAGTCGATGAATTAATAAATCTATTGAATAAACAAGCAAGCCCAACAACTGAATTTTTCCAAGTACCAATCTCATATGAAGTTTCTTTAGAAGAAATTGTGCAATTGCTTTATTCATTTAAAGGAAGTAGAGAAGAAAAGACGATACCTAATATGTCCAATGACTTCGAGAAGAAGCTTTATAGTACATACTTAAGCTATCTAGAGGTAGATCAATTTAAATATGCTTTAAAAATGAATATAGATGAACGAGGCTCTTTTACAGAATTTATTAGAACTCCTGATAGGGGACAGGTATCTGTGAATATATCTAAACCAGGAATAACAAAAGGGAATCATTGGCATGACACTAAAAATGAAAAATTCCTAGTTGTGAGTGGACAGGGTGTTATTAGGTTTAGAAAAATCGGCTCTGAGGAAATAATAGAGTATTTTGTGAGTGAGGAGAAACTGGAAGTGGTAGATATTCCCATTGGTTATACACATAATATTGAAAATTTAGGAACTAAAGAGATGGTAACAATCATGTGGGTAAATGAACCATTTAATAGAGAAAAACCCGATACTCATTATTTAGAGGTGTAAGAAATGAAAAAATTAAAAGTAATGACGGTGGTAGGAACTAGGCCAGAAATTATCCGTTTATCTGCTGTTATTAATAAACTTGAACAATCAGAGGCTATAGAGCATGTATTAGTTCACACAGGTCAAAATTATGATTATGAATTAAATGAGGTTTTTTTCAAAGATTTCGGATTAAAAAAACCTGATTATTTTCTTAATGCGGCATCGGGCTCTGCAATTGAAACGGTTGGCAATATTCTTATGAAAATTGATCCAATTTTAGATGAAGTACAGCCAGAAGCCTTTTTAGTATTAGGAGATACAAATAGCTGTCTTTGTGCACTAGCAGCAAAAAGAAAACAAATACCTATTTTTCACATGGAAGCTGGGAACAGATGCTTTGATCAACGCGTACCAGAGGAAACAAACCGTAAAATTGTAGATCATACTGCAGACATCAATTTAACTTATAGTGATATAGCACGAGAATATTTATTAAGAGAGGGTTTACCTTCAGATCGAATTATAAAAACGGGTAGCCCAATGTATGAGGTTTTAAAATCAAGAGAGAACGATATTGCTGATTCAGAGATACTTAGTAAGCTAGGGTTAGAAGAAGGGAAATATTTTGTAGTATCTGCTCATAGGGAAGAAAATATAAATTCAGAAATTAATTTTATGGATTTATTAGATAGTTTAAATGCAATTGCTAAAGAGTATAATCTTCCTATAATTGTTAGTACCCATCCTAGAACTATGAAAATGTTGGAGTTAAAAGATGTTGAATTTAATCCACTTATTAAAATAATGAAGCCATTAGGCTTTAATGACTATATAAAACTACAAATAAAATCTAAGGCAGTTTTAAGTGATAGTGGAACAATTAGTGAAGAATCTTCTATATTGGGTTTTAAAGCACTAAACATAAGACAGGCTCATGAAAGACCAGAAGCAATGGAAGAAGCTTCAGTAATGATGGTAGGATTAAAAGAAGAGAGAATTTTGCAAGGACTAACTATCCTTGAAAATCAGAATGAAAAGACGCTTAGAACAATTTTTGACTATAGTATGCCAAATGTATCTGATAAGGTTTTAAGAATTATTTTATCTTATACTGACTATGTAAATAGAGTAGTTTGGCATAAATAAACTTGAACTAAAGGAGCACCATATATGGAAAAAAGAAAGTACCAAGTATGTACAAACTGTGTAATGGATACAACAGATTCACTAATTCAGTTCGATGAAAAGGGTGTGTGTGATCACTGTAATAATTATTATAATAATATTTTGCCTAACTGGCATCCAGATGAACGAGGGGCAGCAGAGCTAGACAAAATTGTAAGCCAGATAAAACGAGATGGAGAAGGTAAAGAGTTTGATTGTATTATAGGTATTAGTGGTGGAGTAGATAGTTCTTACTTATTATACTATGCAAAAGAAATACTTGGATTAAGACCATTAGCATTCGCTGTTGATACAGGTTGGAATCTTAATGTTGCTGTTGAAAATATTGAGAAAATAGTAAAAGGGCTTGGTCTTAATTTATATACGGAAATCGTAAATTGGAACGAAATGAAAGATTTACAGTTGGCTTATTTTAAATCACAAGTACCTTATCAAGATACTCCACAAGATCATGTTATATTTGCTGCCTTATACAACTATGCAGCTAAAAGTGGAATAAAATACGTATTAACTGGTGGAAACTACTCTACAGAATGTGTACGAGAACCAAATGAATGGGTGTACTTAAATGATTTAACACAATTAAAAGATATTCATAAAAAATATGGAACAATTTCTTTGGAAACTTTACCGTTATGTGGGATGTTTAAATATCGATTATTCTACAGATATTTTAAAGGAATGAAAGTAGTAAAGCCTTTAGATTTAATCCCATATAAGAAAGAAGATGCTATAGCAACTTTAGAAAAGAGATTTGGTTGGCAAAGATATGCTAATAAGCATTTTGAAAGTGTATTTACTAGATTTTATGAAGGCTATTGGCTAGTAAAAAAATTCGGCTATGATAAAAGGAAGGCACATTTTTCAAGTTTAATACTAACAGGACAATTAACAAGAGAAGAAGCCTTGGAAACGCTGAAACAACCTCCTTATGATGAAACATTAGCATTACAAGATTTAGAGTATGTGGCTAAAAAATTAGGATTGTCTAAAGAAGCATTTATTGAACTAATGAGTGGTGCAAACAAAACATACCAAGATTATAAATCAAGTGCATGGATTTCTAAGTTAGCAATTAAGACAGCCATTACATTAGGATTAGAAAAACGTCAGTTTAGATAAAGATGAAATACTAAAACAATACAATATTATAATTATGATTGGAGAATTTTTAATGATAGGTGTAATTAATTATGGTATTGGGAATGTAGGATCAATTGTGAATATGTTCAAAAAAATTGGAGTACCAGTATTTCTTTTAGATAAAGTAGAAGACTTTCATAAAGCTGACAAATTAATCTTGCCAGGAGTAGGATCTTTTGATTCTGGTATGAAGAAATTAAAAGACAGTGGAATGGATGAAGTAATAAAATATCATACATTACATGAAAAAAAGCCTTTATTAGGAATATGCCTTGGGATGCAGATGTTAGGTAGAAGAAGCGAGGAAGGTCAAGTAGAAGGTCTATCTTTAATACCTTTTGAAAATAAAAAATTCAGCTTTGATGGAAATCAGGCTTTAAAAATTCCGCATATGGGATGGAATATAGCAAACATGATACAGAAAGAGGATCCATTGCTAACAGGAATTAATAATGAATTGCAGAGATATTATTTTGTACATTCATATCATGCCATTTGTGACAGTAAAGAAAATGAGTTAATCACCTGTGATTATGGGTATTCCTTTACAGCTGCGGTAAAAAAAGGGGATATTTATGGTGTTCAGTTTCACCCAGAAAAGAGTCATAAGTTTGGTATGGCTCTATTAGAAAATTTCGCTAAGAAGGTGTAATATGTATCAGAGACCGCGACTTATCCCGTGTTTAACAATAAAAGATGGAGGGTTGGTTAAAACAACAAAATTCTCCAGCCCTCGATATTTAGGGGATCCAATAAATGCTGTGAAAATATTTAATGATAAGGGTGTAGATGAGCTATGTTTGCTAGATATAGCAGCTACTTTAGAGAATCGTGGCCCTGATTTTGAATATTTAAAAGATATTGCTAGTGAAGCGTTTGTACCTCTAAGTTATGGTGGTGGTATTACATCTATAGCAGAGATAGAAAAACTCTTTTATATTGGTTATGAAAAAATAATACTAAACACTTCTTTTATAGAGTCTCCTAATCTTGTAAGTGAAGCAGCAAAATTAGCTGGTAATCAGAGTATTGTAGTATCTTTGGATGTGAAAAATGAGTTTTTCAACAAGCAATCATGTTACATTAAAGGTGGAAAAATAAAAGTGAAACAAGATCCAGTTACCCTTGCTAAAAAAGCAGAGGAGCTTGGTGCTGGTGAAATATTACTTACTTCTATTTCAAATGATGGGGTTATGAAGGGATATGATATTGATTTGGTAAAAAAAGTATCTAGCGCTGTATCAATCCCTGTAATTGCCTGTGGTGGAGCCGGAGAAATCTCAGATTTTAAAAAGGTACTGAATCAAGGGGGAGCACATGCAGCGGCTGCAGGAAGTTTATTTGTTTATTATGGATCACAAAAAGCAGTATTGATAACTGTTCCAGAGGAAGAAGAATTAAAACGTATAGGTATTTATAGATAAGGTAGCTTGAATTTTGTAGTACTAAATATTGACTTTAGTAAGGGGGAGAACTAATTGAAAGTACTAATTATAGATGTAAATTATAAAAATAGTAGTACAGGAAAAATTGTTTATGATATATATAGTTCTCTTATTAATGAAGGTCATGATGCTAAAGTGTGCTACGGTAGAGGGGCTAAAGTTGATGAACCGAATGTGTACAAATTTAGTGGAAACATAGAGGTTTATACACATGCACTACTTACACGAGTAACAGGTTTAACAGGTAATTATTCAAATTTTGCAACAAAAAAATTATTAAAAATAATTGATGAATTTAAACCTGATATTGTTCACATACATGAGTTACATGCTTATTTTGTAAATTTAGCACCTTTAATAAATTATTTAAAGGAAAATAGAATTGAAACAATTTGGACCTTTCATTGTGAATTTATGTATACAGGTAAATGTGGAATCACAAATGATTGTGAAAAATGGAAAGTTGAATGTGGTAATTGCCCACAAATTAAGGAATATCCGGCAAGTTTATATTTTGATTTTACCAAGAAGATGTTTAATGAAAAAAAAGAACTATTTCAGGGCTTTGATAATTTAACAATTGTGACCCCATCTGAATGGCTAGCTGATAGAGTAAGAGAATCCTTTCTTTCTGATAAAGATATTAGAGTGTTAAACAATGGAATTGATACAAAAGAAATATTTTATCCAAGAGTAATTACAGATTTAAAAAAGAAGCATAATCTTTCAAATGAAAAAATTGTTCTTGCGGTAGCACCTGATTTAATGTCAGAACATAAAGGTGGACATTGGGTTCTTAAAGTAGCTGAACGAATGTTGAATCATAATGTGAAATTCATTTTAATTGGTGTAAATGATTTGAATGTTGAATACGGAAAAAATGTAATAGCAATAGGAAGAACAGAAAATCAAAGTGAATTGGCAGAATATTATACTCTTGCAGATATCACACTTTTGACAAGCTTAAAAGAAACCTTCTCTTTGGTGAGTGTAGAAAGTTTAGCATGTGGAACTCCAGTAGTGGGTTTTGATTCAGGTGCTCCTAAGGAAATTGCTCCAAAAGGGTATGGTGAATTTGTTGCATATGGTAATATTGACAAACTTACAAGTCTCTTATTTTCTAATATTAATAATCCAGCTATGCTTAATTCTTCTGAAAAATGCGTAGAATTCGCAAGAAGAAATTATGATAAGCAAATCATGTTTGAAAAATATTTGGAATTATATAAGGAGAAATTATGAGAATATTACATGTATGCCTTGCTGCATCATACACGGAAGGTATGACATATCAAGATAATTTATTAACTGAACAAAATAGTGCAGATGGTCATGAAGTAACCATAATAACAAATTGTAGTAAATATGAGAATGGAAAATTAGTTTACAGTGCTCCAGAAGATACAATTTTACAAAATGGTTGTAGGTTAATTAGGTTAGAGTATGACAAAATTATAAACAAGTTTATTAGTGGTAAAGTACGTAAAGTTTCAAAGTTGAGAACATTAATAGAGGAAATAAAGCCAGATGTAATTTTGTATCATGGAGTAGTTGGGTGGGAAATGTTTACTGTTTCAGAGTACAAAAAAGAAAACCCAAATACAAAATTATATATGGATAGTCATGAAGATTTTAATAACTCGGCTCAAAATTATATATCTAAATTATTCCAATATAAAATCTTAAATAAAATGATTGTGAATAAAACTATTGAATATGTAGATAAATATTTATATATCAGCTATGAATGTGCATTGTTTTTAGAGGAAATGTACGGAATACCTAAGGAGAAAATGGAATTTTTTCCATTAGGTGGTTTGATTATAGATCAAAATCAAAAAGAATACAATAAAATGAAAATCCGAAAAGAATTAAATCTTGCTCCAGATGATATTCTAATCGTCCATACTGGGAAAATGGATAAATTAAAGCGTACTGTTGAAATATTAAAAGCCTTTAATAGTGTGAATTCTGAACGTCTAAAATTGATTTTAATTGGTTCTATTAGTGATACAATTGCCAAAGAAGTTAGTAGTCTTACCGAAAATAACCCTAATATTAAGAATTTAGGATGGAAAAATGGAGAAGAGTTATTGGAGTATTTATGCGCATGTGATTTATACCTTCAACCTGGTAGCCAGTCGGCAACATTGCAAAATGCTTTGTGTTGTGAATCTGCAGTAGCAATTTATCCATATGAAAGCCATCTATATTTCTTACCTAAAGAAGCTGCTTTTTATATTGAAACTCAGAAAGATATAGAACAAATGCTAAAAGATATTTCAAATAATATTGAAAGCGTAAATTTGAAGAAAGAAAACTCATTTATAATAGCACAATCTATTTTAGATTATAAAGTACTAGCTAATAGATTATACGTTTAACGAAAACAATTATTTTAAAAGGAGCTTTTATGAGAATATCTGAACATAAAAGTAGTCTAATAGAAAGGGCTATTATTTATTTTGGTATATATATCCTTTTTAAAGTTATAATGGATGTATTATATGTAGTGTATGTTTATCCTATCTATGGTTATAGCGGTTTTGAATTAGAATTTAATATATTAACAATTTTAGTGTCATATGTGTATACAATAATTTTAATTTTAATTTTACCTAAAGGTGAAAAAAGAGTTTCGTATATGATTTTGCAATTACATTTTATTGTTATATTTGTTCCAGTATCGACTATATATGCTTTTTCAAATCTATCTTTTAATTTTTTTACTATGATATTTTGTTGTTTTTTGATTCAATTTATTATGTTGAAAAAAATACCATTAATTAGATTTACAAAATTGAAAATTATGAAGAGGATATTTTATATCTGTTTGGTAATTTGTACGGTTGTAGTTTATTTGTATGCTGTTCGCACCCAACAGTGGAATTTTGGGGCATTCGATATTACAAATATATATAAAATTCGCGAAAACATTGAAGTTTCTACTTTAATGGGGTATCTAATATCATGGCAATATGTTGTCATTAATCCTATTTTATTATTATATGGATTTAAAAACAAGAAGCTTAAAATAGTGATGTTTGTTTTCTTAATACAAGTAGCTTTATACTTAATGTTACCATATAAAACAATAATTTTATCTTTTGTTTTAATATTATTAGCATATTTTATTTGTTTGAAAAAGTATAAATTCGGTATATTTTTCACTATGATAATAAGTGGGGTATCTATAGTTTTTGGGCTAATATATACTATATTTAATATAGTAGCTCCATTTTCGGTATTTCCTGTAAGATTTTTGTATGTACCTGCGCTAATAAAATTTCAACATTATAACTTTTTTTCTGAGCATCAAAAGTTATTTTATTCAGAGGGAATGCTAGGGAAAATATTAAATATAAAATACCCTTATGATGTTCCATCAGGTTTTTTAGTTGCAAGTCCTACTAGTAATGATAATACAGGGTTTATTGCTTATGCGTATGATAACCTAGGGCTTTTAGGAATGTTATTAATAACTATTCTATTTATTCTTATTTTGTGGATTATTGATTCATTAGTTGTTAATTATAAAAAGAAAGAGGTCTTTATCCTATTAATTTACCCAATGATAATTTTAAATGATGGTGATTTATTAACTTTATTATTAACAGGTGGCTTTTTAATAATTATGGTAGCTTTCTTTACTAATGTTAAACTGTTTAATTATGAAGAAGACTTGAATAATAGTCAAGACAAGGTTCATTTATAGCTTTTTTGAATGAAAAAACTAAATACTCTTTTAAAATAAGGATATTTTAATTAATTTAGATTTTACTTATGTATATTTCTACCAATAACTTTTTTTAGAGATGTAAAGAAGTAAAAAAATCTTAATAGAGAAGTTGTTGACAATATTATATATGATTAATAATTAGCTTTTGATAATATTATAATTCTATTTTAGATTTGGATTCTTTATCATTTTTTGCTTGTTATTGATAATCCGATAGTAAGCTCAAAATGAACTTAATTTAATGGAAAATATTATTAAATTTTTATTTTAATCTGATATTAAATATTCTTTGTTTAATTTAAGTATATGAGTACAAATTTTACATACTTAAAAAATAATGCGCACCTTACTTTATATAATCTTAAATGTTTAATAAGCAAATATGAATATTTTTATAATATTGGTTCATCTAGTATAATATATGTAGTATTGAATAGTAGAGGCTGATTAAGTCTTGTTTACCTTGTCGGTAATGAGGAAAAGGAATATATTTCTATGAAAAAAAAAATAATGAATGATGTTATGCTAAGCATTTTAGCTTCATTTATACCAATTTTTACACTGCAATTTTTGTTTTTACCTTTAGTTGCTACTAAACTTGATGATAATATGTATGGATATTTAATTACTATAGTAGCGTGGATGAATTTATCTGCACTGACTTTGGGAAGTGTCCTCAATAATTCTAGATTGATTTATAATGACTCTTATAATGAATTAAATATTAAAGGAGATTATAAGCTTTTATTATTTAGCTTCTCCATTTTCAATATATTTGTGATGAGTATGGGATTATGGTATTTTGATATAATATTTGATTGGTTAAATATAGTAACGATAATTTGTACATCTATGCTATTATTAATTAATAGTTATGGACTGGTTGAGTTTAGATTAAATTTAAATTATAAAAATATTCTTTTAGAAAGTATTTTTTCTACATTAGGATATGGTATAGGTATAATAATATTTTTAAAAAGTGGATATTGGCAATTTATTTATCTTTTTGGAAGTATTTTTAGCTTTTTATTTATTTTTAAGAAAACTAATATACTACTAGAGCCATTCAAAAAAACAATCCTATTTAAAAAAACAACCACTCAAACTTTAGCATTATTAATTGCAGGCTCTCTCAATGCTATAACTGTTTATATTGATAAATTGCTATTGTTCCCATTATTAGGTGGAATGAGTGTTTCTGTTTACTATACAGCAACAATTCTTGGGAAAACGATTGCCTTAGTAATTGGTCCTATTACAGGGGTGTTTTTAAGTTATTTATCTAAAATGAAAAAAATTGAATCTAAGAGTTTTGTCATGCTATTAGTAACTACAACAGTTGCTGGAGTAATTGGGTATGGTGTAGTTCTTGTAGTAAGCGAACCCCTACTTTCCTTACTTTATCCACAGTTTGTAGAAGAGGCAATAAAGTATATTTATATTACAACTTTTATTATAGTTATTGTTGTAATTTGTGACATAATTAATCCTGTAGTTTTGAAGTTTCGTCATGCAAAATGGCAAATAGTAATAAATTTATTTTACATAAGTTTATATTTAGGACTATCGTTATCGTTTTTAAGATATAACGGACTAATGGGTTTTTGTATAGGTATCTTATTGGCAAGTGTTTCTAAATTATTAATAATGATTCTTATCTATTATTTTACTAATAGTAAATCTGATAAAATGATAAAAGATGATTCAGAAAAACTTTTAAATAACTAGCTTAGGAGTAAAAAAATGAGTGAATTGAAAGAAAAGCTTAAAAACAAAACAGCTGTATTAGGTGTTATTGGTCTTGGATATGTTGGATTACCATTAGCAGTGGAAAAAGCTAAATCTGGATATAAAACTATCGGCTTTGATGTACAAGAATCAAAGATAAATATGGTTAATAAAGGTGAAAATTATATTGGCGATGTAGTTAACGAAGATTTAGAGTCAATTGTTCAATCTGGGTTGCTTACTGCTACTTCTGATTTTTCAAAAGTAGCTGCAGCAGATTGTGTTTGTATATGTGTACCAACACCACTAGACAAACATCAACAACCAGATATAAGTTACGTAAAAGAATCTGCTGAAAGTATTGTTCCTTATATGCATAAAGATATGTTGATTATTTTAGAATCGACTACATATCCTGGAACTACTGAAGAATTATTAAAGCCTATTTTCGAATCTTCAGGTCTGAAGTGTGGCGAAGATTTTTATTTAGCTTTTTCGCCTGAAAGAGTAGATCCAGGTAATATATTGTACAAAACGAAAAATACACCTAAAGTTGTTGGTGGAGTTACTAATCAGTGTACGAATCTTGCTGCTACATTGTATGAAAATATATTAGAGGCACCAATTCATAAAGTTTCATCACCTGCAATTGCTGAAATGGAAAAGATCCTAGAAAACACATATAGGAATATTAATATAGGGATGGTAAATGAATTAGCTATATTATGTAATAAAATGGGTATTGATTTATGGGAGGTCATAGATGCTGCTAAAACTAAACCTTATGGATTTCATGCATTTTATCCAGGGCCAGGATTAGGAGGTCATTGTATCCCTTTGGATCCTTATTATTTATCATGGAAAGCAAGGGAGTATGGATTCCATACATCAATGATTGAGGCGTCAATGAGTATAAATGATAGAATGCCAGAATATTGTGTAGAAAGAAGCAGAGAGATACTTAACAAATTTGCTAAGCCCATTAGTGGGTCTAAGATATTAGTTTTAGGAGTTGCTTATAAACAAGATATTGACGATTATAGAGAAAGCCCAGCTTTAAAGATTATTGACGAACTAGAAAAAAGAGGAGCTGACGTTTCATTCTTTGATCCTTTCATTCTGAAATATAAATATGAAGGGAAGTTAAGGATAAGTATAGAAGAAATCTCTTCACAGGTACTTCAAGAAATGGATCTAGTGATTGTGACAGCAGCCCATTCTAATATTGACTACGAGTTAGTTCAGAAAAATGCAAAGTTTATTTTTGATACAAAAAATGCATTAAAAAATGTGAAAGATAAATCGAATATTGAACTTTTATAATATTAAATCGTAACCTTATTTAAGTTATTGTAAATATGCCGAGTTTTTTTGAAACTCGGTTTGTTTTTTTATCTATTAAACTAAACAAATAAAAACTATCACTACTTTAATATTGATTGTATTTTCAGTTATTATTTTCTTGATTTTTACGGAAAAACTTCAAACCTCGTACCCAAATTATATGAAGATTTTTCATACAGCGGTTTTTTTAATAACAATTAAACTGTAAATGACCCTGTGAATGGATCAATGAATCCTTAAAATACCAATAATTACCTAAATTATATCTACGTTTATTGACAATGACAACGATTATTTATCAGATATAACTGCAGTGTTTTCCAGTAATAAAATAGTCTTGATCATACGAACGACAGCGTTTTTTATCTATGTAAATGTGAAAAGAAGGGCTACATTTGTAAGTATTGAATAATCTAGATAAGTGGAATTGTAATCATAGATTGAGTATTGAAACCATTTTAGTTTTTCAGAATTCTGTCCAATTCATTTATCATTTGTTAAATAGCTGTAATGTATTTGGATCAATTATATACAATGGTATTGCTGGTTTAATTCGTGTTATTTCCGCTTTATGTACTGGTGAATTAATTTAATACATAGGAAGTGAAAAAAACTAATATTGTGCAATTTTAAATATATTTAACTGGAACATTATTCTAAATTAATCATAACATCATTTTAGTTGGAGGGATTAACTTGAAATTATCGGATTTAAAATTAAAGAGTTTTATCATTAAAAGGGATGGAGAATTTGATATTTTAGCACAGTGTGATGTGAAAAAAAATAGAAGAATCATGTCTTTTTTGGATGATATTAAATTTTTAAAAAAGGTTTTGGAGAACAAAAATATCACTTGTTTAATATGCTTACCGGAATTTGAAAGGTATTTTAAAAATAGCCAAATCGGACTTATCATATCAAGCCAAGCCAGATTAGATTTTTTTGAAATACATAATAGTCTTTCTTTAGTAGAAGAAAAGAAGTTGGATACAATAATTGGGAAAAAATGCGTCATAAGCCCTAATTCTTGTATATCTCCTTTTAATGTGGAAATTGGTGATAATGTTATTATTCAAGAAAATGTAATTATAAATGAAAATGTTATTATTGGAAGTAACAGTATTATTAGATCCGGATGTATTTTGGGGGGAGTGGGATTTGAATTTAAAAGAACTTTCGAAGAAAAAATTGTTTCTATAGTCCATAGGGGAAAAGTTATTTTAGGAAATGACGTAGAATTAAAAGAATATTGCACAATACATAAAGCTGTTTTTGATTGGGATTATTCAAAAATAGATAGTTATAGTAAAATTGATGCTCATTCTCATATAGGGCATGGAACTAAAGTAGGGAAACGAGTACTTATTGGCTCTCATAGTAATCTAGCTGGTAATATCAGTGTCGGTAATGATGTATTCATTGGTCCAGGAGTTACTATCTCAAATCGACTATCCCTAGGTAATAATTGTAGAGTTAGTCTAGGTTCTGTTGTTACAAAAGATGTAGAGAAATATAAAGTGGTTACTGGAAATTTTGCTATAAACCATGAAGATTTCTTAGAAAATTTAAAATCACTAATTCAAAAGAAATAAATCAGGTGTGTTGGATTTATCCCAAGAATGCAAAGGTAACTAGCTTGTTCCTTTTGAATACAAGTTCAATTCCATTTGTGATATATCACAAAAAACATGCGTAAGAAACTATGATTGAGAGAGTTTCATAATGTTCTTTACATGAGGACAGCTTAAATAGTTGTATCTTTTTTTTAATGTCAAAATCAGTATTACTACAACCGATATAAAAGTAAAGCATTCTATTATGAAGGGTAAAAGTGGGGATACTATATTGCTAGCTGAAATCGTAAAAACAACATTGCTAAATTGTTCGCTAGATGATAGTGATCTTATTCAATATAAAGATCGAGTAAAAAATATTCATAATGCATTACCACACTATCCATTAACCGGCTGGATCGAGTTACCTTTACAAAATCATGAGGGACTGCTTACCTCTATTGAACGTGTGGCAAGTGAAATACGAGCTTGTGCGGATGTCCTGGTTGTTGTAGGTGTTGGTGGTTCATTCTTAGGTGCACGTGCAATTCAGGAGGCGCTGATGCCTTATTTTGGGCTGGCTAAGGGTGGCATTGAGGTTGTCTATGTTGGCTTGAATATGAGCGGTGCATATATTAAAGAGCTTCTGGCTTATTTAGATACGAAACAAGTTTATGTCAATGTGATTTCGAAGTCAGGCGGTACAATGGAGCCGGCGTTGGCCTTTCGTGTAATGCGTTTATACATGGAGGAGCGTTATGGTGAGAAGGTAACGGAGCGTATTATTGTCACAACGGATGCGGAAAAAGGCATCTTAAAGGGAATTGCTGATAAGGCTGGGTATCGTCAATTTGTCATTCCTGCTGATGTGGGTGGGCGTTATTCTGTATTAACGCCTGTAGGTTTATTACCTGTGGCGGTGGCAGGTGTGGATATTCGTGCTTTAATGGATGGTGCACGTTATGCGGCAACAGAGTTAGCAGAAGAGGATTTAGCGCATAATGATGCCTACAAATATGCCGTAATGAGACATATGCTCTATGAGCAGGGCTATACCATTGAATTGCTTGCGTCCTTTGAGCCTGGACTCAATAAATTCCATGAATGGTGGAAGCAGCTTTTTGGTGAAAGTGAAGGGAAAGAGCATAAGGGACTTTATCCTTCTACTGTTAATTTCTCCACTGATTTACATGCCATTGGGCAGTTTATTCAGGAGGGGAGTCGTGTTATGTTTGAGACATTGCTACACTTCCATGAAATAGAGGGCGATTTAGCTGTACCTTTTGATGCTCGCAATGAGGACGGCTTGAATTATTTGTCGACTCGCACTTTTAATGAGATTAATGCGATTTCTAAGCAAGGAACAGCCCTTGCACATGCAGAAGGGCAAGTCCCTGTTATTCAATTAGAATTGCCTAAGCTGGATGCATATCATCTTGGGTATTTGATTTACTTCTTTATGAAAGCCTGCGCAATGAGTGCTTGCTTACTAGAGGTTAATCCATTTGATCAGCCTGGTGTGGAGGCCTATAAACGTAAAATGCTAGAGTTGCTGAAAGAAGAGAAGGTGATAAATAAATGAAGAATGTCCATGAATTATATACTTGCTGGTTGGAGCAAGCTCTTCCTAGCTATTTAGCTGATGAGCTTGCCTTAATTGCTAGTGATGAACAAGCAGTCGAAGATCGTTTTTATCAATATGTGTCCTTTGGTACTGGTGGGATGCGTGGTGTTTTAGGAGCTGGAACGAATCGTATAAATATCTATACAATTCGACGTGTTGCTGAAGGGCTTGCTCGTTATATTGAATCCAATGGTGAGTCTGCAAAACAACGTGGTGTTGTTATTGCCTTTGATACACGTCATTTTTCGTATGAATTTGCCTGTGAGACTGCGAGTGTACTAGGAGCACATGGTATTCGTTCATATGTTTATAAGGAAGCAAGACCAACCCCACAGCTGTCGTTTACGGTTCGGAAATTAAATGCTTATGCAGGTGTGGTTATTACTGCCAGCCATAATCCGAAGCAATATAATGGGTTTAAAGTATATGGTGAGGATGGTGCACAATTAACGCCACAATTTGCCGAAGCTATTATCGGCTATATGAATGGAATTGAGGATATTTTTGCTATTCAAGTGAAGGATCTCCCGTTTTTAGAACAGCAAGAGCTTGTTACTTGGCTTGCAGGTGATTTGGATGATGCGTATTTATCTAGTCTTTTAAGCTTAAAGGAAAATCAAGATATTGCATTGGATATGAAACTTGTTTATACACCATTGCACGGTGCCGGCTTGGTGCCCGTTAGTGAAGGGTTGCGGGCATTTGGTTTTCAACAGGTACATATTGTAGAGCAGCAAGCTGTGCAGGATGGTGATTTTCCTACAGTTTCATATCCTAACCCAGAGGAATCGAAAGCTTTTGAGTTAGCTATGAAGCTTGGTGCACAGGTTGGGGCGGATCTTTTGCTGGCAACTGATCCAGATGCGGACCGTTTAGGTGTGGCTGTTAAAAATGGAGATAGCTATGAGCTGTTAACAGGCAATCAGCTTGGTGCTTTATTGCTTCATTATTTATTGTCTACTAAACAACAACTTGGAGCACTACCTAGCAATGGCGTTATGCTCAAAACAATAGTTACATCTGAATTAGGCACTCAGATTGCCGAAAAATTTGGCGTAACGACAGTAAACACATTAACAGGCTTTAAATATATTGCTGAGAAGATTGCAGAATATGAGCAATCTGGTGATTATTCGTATGTATTTGGCTATGAAGAAAGCTATGGCTATTTAATAGAAACTTTTGTACGTGATAAGGATGCTGTACAGGTTGCATTGAAGGTTGCAGAAATGGCTGCTTTTTATGCCAAGAAAGGGCAAACTTTATTAGATGGTCTGCAAAGCCTATACGATCAATTTGGTACCTATCAAGAGGCACTAGTTTCTCAAGTATTTGAAGGTAAGAATGGTCAGGAAGAGATGAAAGCTATTTTAAATAACCTTCGCCAAAACGCGCCTACATTCATAGGTGGGATAGCGGTTAAACGGTTTGAGGATTATTTAACAGGTATTTCGACTTTAGCAGATGGCACTACTGAGAACATTACATTACCGAAAGAAAATGTGCTGAAATATGTTTTAGAGGATAGCTCTTGGGTCGCTATTCGTCCATCAGGTACAGAGCCAAAATGTAAATTTTATTTTGGTGTTGTTGGACAAACAGCAGAAGAGGCAAAAGATAAATTAAAGCGACTTCAGGCTGCATTTGAGGTTTAAAGAGATCCTATTAAAAAACGCCCACTTCTTTTTAATCTAAAAAAGTGGGCGTGCATTTTATTGAAGACGTTTTAATTCAGCTTCCTGTTGAATAGACCGCACTGATAATAGTTCGATAATGCGATGCTGGCTTTCTTGAATGGCCTCAAGTTTATTCACTTTTTCATTTGTTTCTAAAACAGCTTGTTTAATTTGCTGCTGTTCAATTTCTATTATTTCAAGACGATTCTCCACAGACTCAAGACGTTGATTGATTTTTTTTAGCTCGCTTAAAACTTCCTCCATTCCTTTCACCTCTCTTCATTTAAATCTATCTATTTGTTTAATCTCTCTCTATAAAAGTAATCTCTCTAATTATAACATAGAAAACAAGCTTACAAGTATCACCATTGCAATCATCGACAAAATATGACATGCTTAAAAGAGAGAGAAAAGAACTAGGAGAATGTTGTAGTGATTAAAGAGTGGGATTACCTACGTGTGGTGGCGTGTCTGTCTATTTTACTATTACACACATCTTCATGGATTATTATGGAGGTTGGGGTAGAGCCAGAGCAGACGATCTATCTTTTTTTAAGGATTGCGTTGTGCTATGCGACACCAACGTTTATTGTATTGTCTATTTTAATATTGGCTAATCGTTATCATGAGAATATACCGAGGAATTTTTGGTCGAGTAGGATTCAATATATTTTTATTCCCTATTTAGTATTGGCTTTTATCGATGCATTAGTTGTTGAGTCGATTTATCAAAAGGGTTTATTATGGGAAAAGTATTTTGATAATATTGTTTATGGTGAGTTTGTTGGCTGGTTTGTTGTAGTTATTATGCAGCTTTACGTAATCTTTACGCTACTAACACGTTTTAAATGGTCTATAGCATGGTTTTTACCATTAAGTGTGTTGGTTACGCTTATTCATCATACTGTGATTTTATTGCCCTATCCTATTTTTCAAGAAAATAGTATTTGGCTACGATTTTTCTTTACGGGCTGGCTTGGTTATTTTGCTGTTGCCTATGCAATGGGTATCTATTATGCACAGATTGCAACATTAGCTCGAAAATATCGATATGCGACGGTTGTATTAGTTGTGCTGTCTGCTGTCTTTCTGTATATTCGTTTGCTTCTAGGTTACGTAGAGGTGCATTCAAGGCGTCTTGATTTAATACCATTTGTGATTAGTATGGTGCTGTTTGTGATTGCGTGGGGGCAGTCTTTACCGTATACAAAAGCTATTAAAGTACTTAGTCAATATGCATTTATGATTTATCTCATGCATTGGGAGATTTTGCGTTTATCAACTGGCTGGTTTGTAGAGCATTTCAATAGTACGCTAGTCCGTGTACCATTGTTGTTGCTATGGACGTTAGCTGTTTGTCTACTATTGACCAAATTCATTTCATTAATTCCATTTAGTCAATTTATTGTGGGGAAAATAAAAAAACGTACTACACAGTAAAAAGCAGTGATTTCTTTCAAACTAGAAATCACTGCTTTTTTTAACAAAATGTAAATCATTCTGGCATTAATTTTAAATTTCGATCATTGTATGCTAGTACGACATAATCTGGATGTAGATTTTGTAAATATGAAACAACATCCTTCTCCAAGTATCGTAAATCTAAAATGGTTAGCTTTTTAAAATGGCTAGCTACATGAAATTGAATAGCATTAAAATAGGAATCTTTGATAACGACAATATGTTTATCGCTGTCATAATCTTCATTAACTATTGTTAGCTCTGCAAAGTCTCTGCTATAGGCATCTGCGTAATTTACGACTGTGTCAGGGCTCATTTTTTTTGCACGACCATATACAGCTTCGTATGGGGCAGTAACGCCACCTTCGATTGTACCGTCATAGATTGTGAATTGTGTTGCGAACGTAGGTGGTTCGTTATAGCAAATTTGATCGTGGTTATCAACGGTCATGTATAAGATTTTATTCCAGGAGCCAGCAAACTTATTGGGTAAGCAATAGGCGTTGTCTTCCTTGTAGGGAATGGGCTGAATGGCTTTACCAAGTCGCTCGCTCATTGTTTTTATTAGTGCCTCGTAGCCTGTGTATGCGCCGCGCATAGTCCAGTGATGATCTGTTTTAAAGAAGTACTGTTCTGCAGAGAAGTCAGTCTTCATTTCATCATAGAGACGGATATTGTCGACGCCAGCAGCTGTAACAAGCTTATGTAAGCGCTTATTATTGGCTATTCCAGCATCCTCTGGCATATAGCTAGGACTTGGCTTCCGTGAGTAAGTTGCCTTCGCTGGCAGTGAGTAAAACGTAAACGGAATTTCTTTTTCAGCTAATCCCTCACTGAGCTTTCGCAAATCATTGGCAAAGGCAGCAAGTTCCTCATCAGATTTTGCTGGGGCTGGCTTTGAAATAATCCAGCCACTAGTATCGTCTACTGCGTACTTATCGTTTAAATAGGTTTTGCCAATTGCTCGCTGGAAGTGCACATAATTGCGCATCCATGTATCACGGGCAGGGAATTGATCAGAAATATAGGATTCTACCTGTTTTGACCATGTGCCAGAGAAGATTTCCTGTGAGCTAGGTGATAGATTGGCAGTTTCTAATGGACGATTTTCCATTTCTGACTGTTTACGATCCACAGTCATAGCATGTATGACAAGACCACCGAAAATGATGCAAAAAAAAGTTATTGGTAATAGATACATTTGAATTTTTCGCATGCTGTCCCACCTAGAATCTAAAGTATATAAATGGATTATGTGTTGCGTTGACTAAAAACATTGTGATAAAGAGTAACAGTGCACAATAGTAAATTGTTTGTCCAAGACGTAGGCTCCAGTCAAATGTTAGAGAACTAGTAGCTCTTTCTTCACTCCAAGTTTGATATAGTCGATAGATTGGCATTGCGAAAATAATGGCAATGACAAAATAAACTGCATAATCCTTTGTTAGTAATAACGTTTCATAATTATAAAGTGCTGCATCGGATAGTCCAAACATCGTTTTGATAAAGCTAAAAGCATATGTAAAGTCATTCGCTCTAAAGAATACCCAGCCGATCATCACAATAATAAGTATATAAATATGGCGTAGGAAACGAGGTATACGTTCTAGCCATTTTAAAAGCACCCATTTTTCAAGGCAAATTAATAGTCCATAATAAAAGCCCCATGCCATAAACGTCCAGCTGGCCCCATGCCAAAAGCCTGTTAATGTCCAAACTATTAATAGATTTCGATAAAGCTTCCATTCATGGCTAACACGACTGCCACCGAGTGGGAAGTAAACATAATCTCTAAACCAGCTGCTGAGTGATATATGCCAACGACGCCAGAAGTCTGTTACTGATTGGGCAATATATGGATAGTTAAAGTTCTCCTCAAATTTAAAACCAAATATCCTCGCTAACCCGATGGCCATATCACTATAGCCTGAGAAGTCGAAATAAATTTGAAGCGAGTACGCTAGAATTCCTATCCACGCAGTCCCTGTTGTTAAATCTCCGCCTGATAAACTAAAGACATGATCAGCAACCTCGCCCATTGGATTGGCAATCAATACTTTTTTAGCTAACCCCTGTACAAAACGACGGGTACCTATCATCCAGTCCTCCGCTGTGGAGAGTCGTTTTTTTATTTGCTCTGCCACTGTTTGATAGCGGACAATCGGTCCTGCCACAAGCTGTGGAAACAATGTAATGAAGAGTGATAAATCCAAAAAGTTACGTTGGGCTTTTACATCCTTTCGATAAACATCAATTACATAGCTAAGAGCCTGGAACGTGTAGAATGAAATGCCAATTGGAAGAGGTACAGCTTGCCATTCAATTGCTTCCTCTAAATAATTGTTTATGATGTCCACAAAAAAGCCAGCATATTTGTAATAGCCTAGAATAGCTAAGTTACTGACAATAACTAACCAAAGAAGGACTTTTCGTTTAGACTGCGAAATCGTATTTTCAATGACTATGCCCAAAATATAGTTAAGTAAAATTGAAATCATCATTAAAAGTACATATCTCGGCTCGCCCCATGCATAAAAGAATAGGCTAGCCAATAGTAAAATCGTGTTGCGTAACATCTTTGGAGAGATGAAGTACACAATGAGCACTAATGGCAAAAAGACATATAAAAATATAAGGCTACTAAAAACCATTCCTTCAAATCCCCATCTCTAATATTTGATTATTAAAATAACATCTACATGTCACTGTTAAGATTGCCATATATGATGCTTATACCGCTGTTTAAACGGTTAGAAACCCTCGAAATCAATTTCGCCTTGGCGTAATTGCGTCCGGATTTTGAATTGTGCCTGCACAATTCATTCCTTTGAAAATCCGTGACATCCGCCGGAGGCTTTATCTTCATTCAGTAGGTGTTGGGACAACCACTGAAAAGGAATCAGAACCACATTCATCTCCCCACCTGAAGAGGTGTGAGCTGAATGAAAATAACTGATTATCCGCAAAACTTCTAGAAAATTCTAATATAATCAAGGAAATGCATGAATAAATTACCTACCTTATTGTAACGTAAATTCACGAATTGTTCACCAGTGGATTTTTACTAAATAATGGGTAAAAGTCGATTTTTGTCGAAATTTAGTTGGTAAAAATGACATGGGCAAAATGGTATATTTTTCGCGTGTCAGTAAGGTTTGTATGTTAATTTTAAGGATGGGTACAGACTATCTTTTTAAGTAAAATATGGTTATAAACCCTTTGTAAATCTATAGTTACCACATATTTCATTCCAAATCTTGCCCTTTGAAATTTATTATCTTGTAATCTTATAATAGATTTGTAGTCATCAAAAGTGGCTAATTTATCTAGGAGGTTATTGCATATGAAACAAAAATATAGTAAATGGGTTGTCGGCGCAGCATCAGCAGCCCTAGTAGCATCAGCAATCGTACCAGTAGCAAGCGCAGCAAGCTTTTCTGATATTGAATCAAGTGACCACAAGGAGGCTATCTTAGCATTAGCAGATGCTAAAATTGTAGCAGGTTATACAGATGGAACATTTAAGCCAAATGCGGTTGTTACTCGTGGTAACGTAACAAAATTCTTAGGGAAATGGTTAGTATCTGAAAACTATGAGATTCCTACAGATTATGCTACAGAAGCACGTTTCACTGACCTACCAACAACAGCTCCAGACAAAGAGTTATTACAATATGCAGCACTTGTAAAAGATGCTGGCGTATTCAAAGGCTCAAATAACCAATTAATGCACACAAATAACATGAACCGTGAGCAAATGGCAGTTGTTTTAGTACGTGCTATCAAAACGGTTTATAACGTAGATTTAGTGGCAGATTATAAAGAATCTGACTTCAAATCAACAATCACTGATTTAGACAAAGCTACAGCTACTGAAAATCGTGAAGCAATTATCGCGTTAGAATATGCTGGACTTACAAACGTGAAAGCGTTCAATCCTAAAAACACATTAACACGCGGTCAATTTGCATCATTCTTACACCGTACAATTTCAAACATCGGTGAAGAAGCACCTTTAACTGTTAAAGAAGCTAAAGTTGTAGATGCAACTACATTAGAAGTTACACTTTCTGATGACAAAAAACATACAGTAACATTACCAACTCCACTTCCAGAAAATAAAGAAACAAATGTAGAGTTTGTGATTGATGGCAAAACTTATTCAGCTGTAGTTACATATGTAACTGAGTTAAAAGTAAAAACTGTTGATGCAGTCAATGCAAAAACGTTAGCAGTAACATTCAACAAACCAGTTGAAACAGAAAAAGCTAAATTTGAGCTTAAAAAAGATGGCTTCAAATCTAACTTCACTTCTATTACATGGAACGAAGACAAAACAGTTGCAACAATTGAATTAACTAGCAAAATTACAAAAGGTGAATTCACAGTTAGTGTAGCTGGCGTTGCTGATCAAGCAGTAACAGGCACTGTTAAAACTGAAGATGAAAAAGTTGCTGGTATTGAAATTCTTGGTGAAGTAGCTCCATCTACAAGCAACACAACAGCTACAGTTGGCTTCCAAGTAACAAATCAATATGGCGAAGATATTACAAAGCTTAATGCTTCTGCTTTAACATTAACTGCTGCAGGTGCTGATTCAGCTGTTGCTAATGCAGATGGCTCTATCACAATTACAAAAGCTGCAGGACTTAAAGAAGGCGATAAAGTAGTTGTGACTGCTATCCACGGTGCAACTGCAACAACAACTACTAAAACTGTAACAGTTTCTGCTAAAACTGTAGCATCTGATATTACTATTGGTGCTCTTTATAATAAAGATGGCAAAGCATTCAGTGAAGATATTAATTTAGCAAAAGATAAATTTTATCTTCCTGTTACTGTAAAAGATCAATATGGTAAAGAAATTACTGATCTTAACCGTTTAAATGGAGCAAATTCTGAGGTTCTTGTAACTAACACAAACCAAGCTGTTGCGACATTCGGTGCGTTTGAAAAACAAACTATTGACGGAAAAGATGTAATCGTATTACCTGTTGCAAACATCGTAGCAGCTGGTGACACTAACGTAATCGTGATTGCTAAAGCAACTGGTAAAAACGGTCAAACTGCAGTGAAGGTAGCTGAAGGTGTACGAGCTGATTCAGTTACATTAGGAGCACCAACAAAAGTTGTGACTGCTGGAGCAGATATTCTATTCCCATTATCTGTATTAGATAAACAAGGCAATGCAATTAAAGAAGCTACTGCATTAAACGGCACTAAAGGTATCACAATTACTGGCGGTACTTTATTTGAAAAAGACGGTGAACTTTATGCAAAAGTAGCAGGCGCTAACGTAGTAGAAAACACACCAGTAACAGTTGTTGTTACTTCTTCAACTGGTAAAGTGGCTACACAAACAGTGATTCCTAAAGCTGCAACTGCACCAAAAGTGATTACTGGCTTAGATAGCAAAGTAAGCACATCTATCCGTGAACTTACAGGTGCTAAAGTTGATATCTCTGCAAAAGATATCGTAGTAGAAGATCAATTTGGTCAAGTAATTTCTACTGACGAGCTTCTTGCAAAACTTGCAACTGCAGACTACACAATTAAAGCATTTACAGATGCTGATGCACCATTTACTGTAACTGGTGAAATTAAAAATGCTGCTAACAACAAAATTACAGTAGAGTACAAAGCAGGCGCTACTAAAACGACTGCAAACGTTACATTTAAACTTGTAAAAGTTGCAGACAACACTGCTAACGAAGCAAGCTCTTACTCAAAACAATTCTCTGTAGTCAAAGATAGCTCATTTACTTCTTATAAAGTTGAAGATATCAAACCTATCTATGTAACTAATGGTGCTATCCCAGCTGGTTATGGTAAAGATATCGTAGTAAAAGCTGTAACAGCTAATGGTGGAGAAGTTACACTTTCAGCTGGCTCTGATTACACTGTAAAATCAGCAGTTCTTACAAGCGTAGCTGATGGTAATATTACAACTACTGATGCTGCAAATGTAGTATTTGATAAAGATGCAAAAACAGCAACTGCAAAAGTAACAATTACAATCAATGCTACAGGTGAAGAAATCGTTAAAGATGTAACTTTCTCTAACGTTGCACCAAAAGTTGAAAAAGTAGCTGTTGTAGAAAACAACAAAGCTGATAACTTTATTGCTGGCGAATCTGTAAATCTTGTAACAACTTACTCTTACAATGTAGATACAACATTCGGCTTAGATGCATTCTTCGGTTTATCTGACGTAGTTGTTACTGACCAATATGGCGTAATGGCACAAGTTGATGAGAATGGTGCTAACAAAGGTAAAGCAACATTCAACGGTGTTGCAACTGCTGCTACAACTTTAACTTTATCTAAAGTTTCTGGTGAAGTAGTATTCAGCAATAACGGTACAGATACTGCAGCTGCTACAGGTAAAGCTAACGACGTATTCAATGCTCGTGTGAATATTGATGGTCAAAGTGCAACACCTGTAAAAGTGACAGCAAAACAAGACTTCAATAAATAAGATTGTTTTTTCTAAACAGTGGAGATTCGAGTAAATCGAACGCTCCACTGTTTTTTTATGGATAGAACTGTTGCATTGGTATATTATGAAACTTTTGGTTTCTCTTACACGTATTATCATAGTAAAATAGATAAAACGTGTTGAGGAGTTGAACTGGTGAAGAAGCATACTTTATTTCAGGGCGCATTAATTGCTGCTCTAACAACAAGTGCTATTGTGGTACCGACTGCACAGGCAGCAGAAAAATTTACGGATGTTGATTATACACAGGAATATGGGGCTGCTGTAAAGGATTTAGCGGAGCGAGGTATTATAAAAGGGTATGCGGATGGTACATTTAAACCATTTGCTGATGTTACACGTGGACAGGCTGCGAAAATTTTAGCCAATGTATTACATTTAGATACAAAGAATGTAGAAGACCCTAAATTTACTGATGTTAAGCCGAGTGACGACTATTATGGTGCGATTGCAGCTTTGGCAAATAAAGGAGCACTACTAGGCTTGGCTGATGGCAGTTTTGGTATCAATCAAGCTATTACACGTGAACAATTAGCACAAATGCTAACTGCTGCTTACCAGATAGAAAACAATGAAGTGGATGATTTACCCTTTACAGATATAGTGAAATATTCCGAAGCCTATTATGCGGTTACTCCATTGTTTGAAAATCAGATAACAAAGGGGATTACCCCAACTAAGTTTGGATTAAAGGAAACTGTCAAACGTTCACAACTTGCAGTATTTATTCAGCGCATGGAGGCTATGCAGGCTAAACGAGTGACCCAAACGTTTACGGCAAAAGAGCTTGAATCTAATTTTATTGAGGCATATGCTACAGATAATCAGGCGATAGATGGAGAGCATGAATCTTTCCGAATGTATCAAGCTAATAATGAGGTGAAAATTGAGGCATTACGAGAAGGATCAGGCTATTTTATGCTGATGGGCTACAATATCGATAATGAAGAAAATTATGAAATGATAGAAATGG
Source organism: Lysinibacillus sp. GW821-FHT14F06 (assembly GCF_058803665.1). Taxonomy (NCBI): domain Bacteria; kingdom Bacillati; phylum Bacillota; class Bacilli; order Caryophanales; family Bacillaceae; genus Lysinibacillus; species Lysinibacillus sp. GW821-FHT14F06. Next base: position 770 of record NZ_JBXAPF010000010.1, on the reverse strand, counting down.
TGAAATATAAAGTTACTGTCAGCAAAGTCGATGGTAAGCTCCAGATGAATTGCCAGCAATCGGACGAAGTAACTCCAGGCTTAGCGATGTTGTTGGAGGAGGATTTAGGCTTTGATCCAAAAAACATTCAGCTAACAACGGCTGGTGGACATGCTGTAAGTGAAAAAGTATACAGCTATCAGCCAGTGAATTTTGATGGCTGGGAAGAGGAAATGATTCCGAAAGGTGGAGGCTATGAGTTAAAGCTATTGCAAGCGGGTGATTATATTGCAACATTATCAGACGGTAAAGGTCAATCAGTTCGAGTAGGAATTCATGCCGAATCGAGCGGCTATGATATATATACAACGTCCGCGGTTGAAATAAACAGTGCATTCATTTCAATGAGTGATATTGGCTTTACAGTAAAGGATATTAAAGTAGAGCAGTATACAGGTGCAAGATATGATCATCCAATCATCGACGCAGAGCTTTCAACAGAAGGTGTTACGATAAAAGGAGTAGCAAAAGAGGATTCGCTCTTCTCTATTCGTCTAACTGGTACAAATGGTGAGAAGCTTTATGTTCATGGCATGATCTATGAAGTAAGCGGAGTTACAACGATGTACTATGAGTTTGCAACAGAGGAACAAATGGAGAATACACCTTTTTATTAAAAGGTCATAGCGTAGAAAAACTAAATGGTCAAGGGACTCTTTGTGAATACTACTAAGTCAAATGAAGGTGATTTCCGTTCCAGGCTACTCGCTTTGTCGCTGACGCTTCGCTTT
>NZ_JBXAPF010000009.1:0-157206 GCF_058803665.1 Lysinibacillus sp. GW821-FHT14F06 | reverse complement strand
CGTGAATATAAGAAAATTCACAGCCATTAGCTAAAAGCTATCTGGAAAAACATAAAAGATCGAGAAATCCGACTTTGCATGAATTCAAAGTCGGATTTCTCACGAATTGAAGCTAGTTATGTCCCAGCCTCGTTTTTCAATGATAAGAAGCGACAAAATCACGTGGTAAATTATTAAAATCCTGCATTCATTCCAGCAATACGTCCAGTAACAAGTGCAGATGTAATATTATAGCCTCCTGTATAGCCATGAATATCGAGGATTTCACCACAGAAGAATAAACCATTCTTTTTCTTAGAGGCCATTGTCTTTGGCTCTATTTCCTTAACAGAAATACCCCCGCCAGTGACAAATGCCTTTTCAAGAGATTGTGTACCACTTACAGTCATCGTAAAATGGACAAGCAAACGTGCTAATTGGCGGATTTTTTCCTGTGCTATTTCAGTGCCTGTCATTTGTACATCAATACCAGCACGTTCACATAAAAACAGTAGCCATCGTTCAGGGGCTATCCCTTTCCACACGTTTTTAACTGCCCTTTTTGGATCCTCTTTCCATAGCTTATTTAAGTATTGCAGACATGTTTCTTCATTATATTGCACAAGCGTTTGAATACGGATTGTCACTGGTTCATAGCCAGTTTTCATTAATTCTTTTACGATAAATTGGCTACAGCGTAAAATAGCAGGACCACTTAATCCGAAATGAGTAAAGAGCATGTCCATTTGATGGGTTACGAGCACTTTACCTTTTTTATTTAAAACAGAAACAGCAACCTCTCGTAAAGCCAACCCCTGAAGCTCACGATTTTGTATAAAGTCCTCTTTTGAGAGCACAGGAACCTCGGTAGGGAATAACGTTGTAATTGTATGACCTGCTCGCTCTGCCCATGGATAACCATCACCAGTGGAGCCTGTCTGTGGAACAGCTTTCCCACCTACCGCGACAATTACAGCCTCGCTACGGACTTCTAATCCGTCTGCAAGGCGAACACCAAGGATTTTTTCATCATCCATCAATAGCTTACTGACAGGGGTATTTAACCGAACTTCTACATGCAAACGCTGTAATTGACGGATTAATGCGTCAACAACATCTTGCGCACGGTTAGACACGGGAAACATACGTCCATGATCCTCTTCTTTTAGGGCAACACCGAGCCCTTCAAAAAAAGCAATAATATCCTCATTATTATAAACTGTGAATGGGCTATATAAAAACCGCCCATTACCTGGTATATGTTTAACAATTTCTTCTATAGGTAAACGATTTGTCACATTACAGCGACCCCCACCAGAAATAGCAAGCTTTTTCCCAAGCTTATTCCCTTTTTCTACTAGTAATACTTTCTTTTTTCGTTCTCCAGCAGCGATTGCAGCCATTAAGCCTGAGGGGCCTCCACCAATCACAATTACATCATACATATATAGAAACTCACTTTCTGTTCAAATTAGGAATCCTTCCTATTATACATGAAGTCTATATATAGGGGCTTCTTTCGCATTGAAAATAATACGAAAGTGTTTTATAATTCCTTATCTCATCTAAACAGATGAAAAGTTGTTTATGTAATACAGGCTACCCGATGAAAGTTTTTCTTTATCTGTATTGTCAGCATGAAATGAACGTCTATTCGTGCTATTATGGTAAAGGTTATGCACTAAATTATGAGGTGAAAAATAGAATGTGCGGATTTATAGGCTATATTAATGGAACAAATGTAATCGATCATCATCAAACGATTGAAAATATGATGAATACAATTATTCACCGTGGACCAGATAGCGGTGGTATTCACAGTGACGATAAAGTAACTTTAGGTTTCCGACGATTAAGTATTATCGACTTGTCAGATGTGGCAAATCAACCATTGTACAGTGCAGATGGCAACATTGTTCTTGTATTTAATGGTGAAATCTTCAACTTCCAAGGGCTGCGTGAAGATTTAATTGCTAAGGGACATACATTTAAAACACAATCTGATAGTGAAGTTATAATTTATGGTTATGTGGAATATGGTGTAGAGTTTGTTAAACAATTACGAGGTATGTTTGCATTTTGCATTTGGGATAAAAAGAATGATTTACAATTCATTGCCCGTGATGGCTTTGGTATTAAGCCGCTGTATTACTCAGAGAATACAACAGACGGTACATTTATTTTCGGTTCAGAAATTAAATCCTTCTTACCCCACCCATCCTTTATTAAAGAATTAAACAAAAATGCTCTTCGTCCGTATTTAACTTTCCAATATTCATCAATGGACGAAACTTTCTTTAAAGGTGTGTTTAAACTACCGCCAGCTCATTATATGTTAATTCAAAATGGGAAAAAGAAAATCGTGCAGTATTGGGATAAAAAATTCCATGCGAAAGAGGCACCAATTGAAAAATATGTAGAGGACATTCGTTCGACAGTAAAGGAATCGGTAGAGGCACATCAAATCAGTGATGTAAAGGTTGGTTCATTCCTATCAGGGGGAATTGATTCAAGTTATATTACGGCATTACTCCGTCCCGATAAATCCTTCTCTGTTGGTTTTTCTGATTATGAAGATATGTTTAACGAAACAAACCTAGCAAAAGATTTATCAGATACATTAAACATTCAAAATGAGCGTAAATATATAACAGCTGATGAATGCTTTGAGGCATTGCCAAAAATTCAATGGCATATGGACGAGCCACAATCTAATCCATCTTCTGTACCGCTATACTTCCTTTCGGAGCTGGCTTCGAAGGACGTAACAGTTGTCCTTTCAGGTGAAGGAGCGGATGAAATTTTTGGCGGCTACTCATGGTATCAAAACTCAGGTAAAATGCAACAATACGAAAAAATTCCTTTTGGTATTCGTAAGGCATTACGAGGTTTTGCAGAAGCATTACCTAAAAATCAGTACACTAGCTTCCTTGTAAAAGGTGGTCAAACGGTGGAAGAACGTTTTATAGGTGAAGCGGTTGTCTGGGATGAAGAAGATGCATTAAATGTATTAAAGCCAGACTATAAAAATGGTCCATCTGTTAAGTCTATTACAAAACGCATTTATGATGAAGTGCCTGGCGATGATGATGTGACAAAGATGCAATACTTAGATCTAAATCTATGGATGCCAGGCGATATTTTATTGAAAGCAGATAAAATGAGTATGGCACATTCAATAGAATTACGCGTACCATTTTTAGATAAAGAAGTAATGGAATTAGCAAAAAACATTCCATCACGATATCGAGTCAACGACATTGATACGAAATATGTGCTTCGTCAAGCTGCTCATCAGGAATTACCAGAGGAATGGGCAAAACGTCCAAAGCTAGGCTTCCCAGTGCCGATTCGTCATTGGCTCCGTGAAGAGAAATACTACAACATGGTAAAAGAAATGTTTACAACTGATTTTGCCAATAAATTCTTTGATACAAAGCAATTAGTAGGCTATCTCGATGAGCATTATGAGGGTAAGGCAAATCGAGGACGTTATATTTGGACTGCATATGTATTCTTAGTATGGTATAAACAATTTTTTGTGGACATGTAATAAAGCTTTTGAGTCGGTGGAGGTTTTTAATCTCCACCGATTATTTTGAGCCAGTAGGAACAAATTTACTGTCTATTTGATGAAATTGTCTATAACTAGAACTTTTTGATGGAATAATGCGTCTGTTTACCTATAAATATGTTAAGATTACTATTGGTTTACTTATTTGATGTGTTTATAAACTATGTTTGACAGCGTTTGCATGTACTAATGCAGTTGAAATCACTTGAGACAAGTAATCCTGCTCCAGAACTACTAGGTATTGTATAAAATCGCTCCGTTGACTGTTAGACTGCTCGGGTATCGTGTAAATCCGCTCAGTTGTCAGTTAAAACTGCAAGGGTACAGTGTAAAATCGCTCCTTGTCAGTCAAAACTGCTCGGGTATCGTGTAAACCCGCTCCGTTGTCAATCAAAACTGCTCGGGTACCGAATTAACTTGCTCAGTTGTCAGTCAAAACTGCTCGGGTACCAAGTAAAACTGCTCCATTGTCAGTTAGAACTGCTCAGGTAACGAGTAAAACCGTAGTTATCAGTTAATAAACTCGCTAAGATACCGAAAAATCTGATTATAGTGAATATTTTCCAATACTTATTCTATGTGTTACGATGAAATTATTGATTTTACGATGAATGGATGGGTACAATGTCCAATTTAATGAAAGGTACTGCGATATTAACAATGGGGATGTTTTTATCGAAGGTACTCGGATTAATTTATATTTTTCCGTTTTATGCAATTGTGGGTGAGGAAAATATTGCTCTCTATCAATATGCATACATTCCCTATTCGATAATGCTGGCAGTAGCCATCTCGGGAGCGCCAATTGCTGTATCTAAGTTTGTTTCTAAATATAATGCAATTGGTGATTATCAATCAGGCCGCAAGCTTATGAAGTCGGGCATACTGATTATGATGATAACAGGTCTAGCCGCATTTATTGCCCTTTTTATATTAGCGACTCCAATAGCGGGTCTTGTCATTAAAAGTGATGAGCAGGTATTTACAGTTGAGCAAATTGCTTCCGTTATTCGTTGGGTTAGCTTTGCTTTAATTGTTGTACCATTTATGAGTCTTTGGCGTGGATTTTTCCAGGGTTATGACAAAATGGAGCCTACAGCAGTTTCACAATTAGTTGAACAAATTGTTCGTATTGTTGTGTTATTAGGTGGTTCGTTCCTAGTAGTAGTTGTCTTTAATGGCAAACCACAAACAGCCGTTTCCTTTGCCGTATTTGCTGCCTTTATCGGGGCAATTGGCGGGTTGATGGTGCTCTATTATTATTGGAAAAAATATCAGCCTGAATTTAACTTATTGCGCAGTCAGAGTGTTACATCTACTCAGCTGCCAATGTCCAATATTTATAAAGAAGTTATTACGTATTCCATTCCAATGGTATTCGTAGGTATTGCCAATCCATTATTCCAACTAGTGGATATGTTAACGTTTAACGGCGCAATGACATCCATAGGCTTAGCGGAAGTAACCGATAAATACTTATCAATGATTAACTTCACTACACATAAAGTTGTGATTATTCCGGTTATGTTAGCTACAGGTTTTTCGATGGCGCTAGTACCAACTATTACTAAGTATTTTACACAGGGTGAATATTTATCACTGCGACATGCAATGGATAAGACCTATCAAATATTAATTTTTATTACATTACCTGCTGTAGTGGGTATTTCATTGTTAGCGAATGAAATATACTTTATGCTCTATTCTGAAAGTGAAATGGGGGCTACCATTTTAGCTCACTATGCACCTGTTGCTATTTTATTTGCATTGTTTCAAGTAACAGCAGCTTTATTACAGGGGATTGACTTCCAAAAATGGATTGTCTTCAGCTTATTATCTGGTATTTTGGTCAAGCTAGCGATTAACATTCCTCTAATTCGTTGGATTGAGGCCGATGGAGCCATTCTTGCCACAGCAATTGGCTATGGTGTTTCAATTATTATTAATATGTTAGTGCTTAGAACAGCATTAAATTACAAATCAGAGATGGTTCTTCGCCGTGTCATGCTCATCTCTATTTTGACTCTAGCAATGGTAATAAGTGTATTGATTGTTCATAAGCTGTTAGGCTTTGTGATGGGACCAGTAGATGGAAAATTCTCTGCATTTGTTTACTCAGTTATCTGTGCTGGCGTAGGTGTTGGGGTATACGGTTATTTATCTTTACGTTTAGGCTTAGCTCAAAAACTACTCGGTGAACGACTAACAAAAATTACGAACAAACTTGGAATTAAATAGGAGGATTTATGCGTTTAGATAAATTACTAGCAAATATGGGGTATGGGTCACGCAAGGAAGTGAAGCAGCTTCTTAAGCAAAAGGCAGTAACTGTGGATGGTGCATATGTAAAGGATGCAGCATTGCATGTAGACCCTGAAAAACAAGATGTTTCCGTTTTTGGTGAACGTGTTGTTTACACAGAATTTGTATACTTTATGATGAATAAACCTCCTGGCGTTATTTCTGCAACAGAGGATGTACGAGATGAGACGGTCATTGATTTGTTAGAGCCTTTACATCAGCATTTTCAGCCTTTTCCAGTTGGGCGCTTAGATAAAGATACAGAAGGATTACTGCTGTTAACGAATGACGGTCAGCTAGCGCATAATTTATTATCACCTAAAAAACATGTGCCTAAAGTTTACTATGCGCAAATAGAAGGACTCGTGACAGAGGAAGATGGCAAAAAATTTGCACAGGGTGTAGAGTTGGATGACGGTTATGTGACAAAACCAGGAGAGCTAAATATCTTAAAATCTGACCTACAATCGGAAATCGAGCTAACCATTCAAGAAGGTAAGTTTCATCAGGTGAAGCGTATGTTTGAGTCAGTTGGTAAACGTGTTACCTATTTAAAACGTTTATCAATGGGAAGTCTAAAGCTTGATGACAATTTAGCTTTAGGGGAATATAGAGAATTAACTACAAAAGAACTAGCTGACTTACAAAATAGAGATTAATAAATACCTTGATGCTAACACAAATTAGTATCGAGGTATTTTTATATACATTCATAAACCAATCACTGTATAATATAATGTAACTATTAATAAATTATTATTTAGTCTTTAGTACTAATTTCAAAAAACTTCAGAAAAATGATTGTGGGAAAATAATAGAGGATAAGTGCATGAAAAACCTTAGAATTAAATTATTAATATCTTTAATTGCCTTTGCCCTAATATTGGTTGCAGTGATTTCTTATGTAAACAGACAAATACTAATGGCAGATATTGAACAACAAGAAGCCATGAATAGGGCGTTAATTGAAAATCATATTTTGACTGATATGCAAACTGTAGATAATGCGCATTTTTATTTTGATCAAAATCTCTCAGATAAGATGGAGCAGGTACTCCGAAAGCTAGTTACCTATTATGAAGAAAATCCAAAAGTGGCAACATGGGATTTACAAAAAATAAAAAACGAGAATGGTATGGATGTATACATAATTGATCAATCCAATACGGTTATTTATACAACTTTTGTAAAAGATAAGGGATTAAATTTTTCCTTATGCTGTAAGCGTTTTTCTACTCTACTAGATGAACGTAGAACGAGTGGAGAATACTATAATGATGGTATAGATATCTCGACGACTACTGGAGGATATCGGAAGTTTGGTTATTTAGCGACACCTGATAAAAAATATTTATTAGAACTAGGCATTGATTTATTAAATGATCCTGTCTTTCAAACCTTTAATTTTGGAAAGACTTCGAACTATTTAGTTGATAAATATACGGATTTAATAGAAGTGCAAACAATAAATGCGGGTGGAGTTTTCTTTGATGATACAAAATCCGCTAAAATTACAGTGAAGGATCAAACAGCTATATTTCAAGAGCGTTTTGAGCTAGCTAAAAAATCGATGAAGCCAACGGAATATCAAAAGAAATATTCAAATGGTTATATTGAAAAATACCGTTTTTTACCATACGAAGCCGAAACAATTCGCGGTGAATCTACGAAAAGGATTATATATGTAAAGTATGGAAATTATACAGAATTAGAGGCACTATCTAAAAATACGAAGCAGTTTTGGCTATTGCTTTGTATTGCGTTAGGAACTTCTTTTATTATGCTTATAGTCATTAACAAAATTCTTTCTAAAACTATTCATCTTGCAACATATGATCCACTGACAAATGTCTTTAATCGAGCTACTTATATAAGAAAAATGGACAATCTATTAAGAAAGCGGAAGACGAATCAACCAGGCTTATTGTTGATAGATTTGGATAATTTCAAGCTAGTGAACGATCAGTTTGGACATGGCGCTGGCGATAAAATCCTGATAGATACTGCGAGAATTTTAAAACAAGAGGTTGGAAATAATGGCATTGTTGTGAGGTTTGGCGGGGATGAATTTGCAATTGTTTTGTATGACACAAAATCAGAAAATATGCGGCAGTTAGCCAATTCGTTATTAGACAAGTTTCGTCACTATAAGAATGTAGACAACGCCAATATTGCTCAATGGTCTGTACTATCAGTCAGTATGGGGGGAGCCATTTGTCATCATCCAGATGAGTCAGAACGAAGCTTGTTTGAGCGTGCGGACAAGGCGTTATATCAATCAAAAAATGCTGGCAAAGATCAATACACGAGCTTTGAAGAAGTTGAAGAGAGTTACGCTAAAGTTTGATAGTCTAAAATGTGCTCCATAGCTTTTGGGTTTACTTCAAGCTATAGAGCGTTTTTTTGCATTACTTACTGTTGTGGCCTCTCCTTAGATTTATAGAAGAAGCAACTACATAATACAAGTGCAGCAATTACTACAAACAAGGCGTCAATATAATGCGTTAACAGCCATCCGCCGATAATTGGTCCGAGAAAGCCTCCTAAATTTTTGAATTGAGAAGCTCCTAAATAGGTTGCTTTTTGAGTATCAGGTGCAATCTCATCAATCATGACATTCATCGTTGGGAAGGCAAAAATTTCACCAATCGTAAAGATAATCATCGCGATAATATAAAGCTGATAGTTATTGGAGAAGCCGAACAATAACAGTCCGAATGCAAAGAACAAAACACCCACTAAAAGAGTAGAGGTGGATGAAAAACGTTCTGATACAATACTAATTGGTAATTGTAGTAATAAAACAACCGCTGCATTTAGCGAGATAAGTAGCGAATAGAGTTTGGCACCGTCTTCAATTTTAAGCTCAATAACTTGTGGCAATGTTGAATCGAATTGAGAATAGCCAATATTGATTAAAATAGCACCAAAAATAAAGCTTAGTAAAACACGATTTGTTAATAATAATGAAAAGGTTTGTAGTATTTTTGTTTGTGTTGTAGCTATTGGCTGTTGCATTTCGTAACGATTCAGCACGAAAAATAAAAATATAGCATAAACAATATACATAATTCCTGTTAGCATAAATGGAATACTTGGGCTAGACAATTGAGCAATATAAACACCAATGATGGGACCAATCACCGCTGCTATGTTAATCGCTGTATAGCGAAGCGAAAATAATCTTTTTCGTTTGTCAGCAGGTGTAAAATCAATCATTAATGCTTGTGTTGAAGGTTCAAAGAAAGAACGACATAGTCCATTTAAAGCATTGAATAATACAAAATACCAAACTGCATGAGCCGTTGCAAAGCCAAAGAACACAAGACTCCAAATGATAATCGTCAACAGAATGACACTTTTTCTACCGAAACGATCTGTTAGGTAACCACCAAAAAATCCTCCGACAGTAGAGATGAGTGGAGCAATACCAATTGTCAATCCGATTTGTAAAGGGGAGGCTTCAATTTCATTATGTAAATAGATAGCTAAAAAGGGCATTGCCATAAAGCTTGCAATACGTGTGAAAATCGTTCCGCCAAGAATAATCCAAACTAATGGATGAAACATCTTAGACAATTTCATATTAAATCCTCCTCTCAACATGTAGAATGTTTCGAGTTTAACGGATTGTTAAGCAACTGTAAATAGTCAAAATAATGCAGGGGAGGATTGATGGTAAGGAACGTAAGTGAAATCGGAATGCTTTCGTTTTCAGAAAGTTGAGTGAATGAGGCTTTAATTAATCATTCCTTTCTAACTAATTGAGCAAAAAGAGGAGTATTCAATTGTCTAAAAAATGATGAACAAAAAAGAATGACCCCGACGAAAGGCCATTCTTTTTCCATACTCAATGCTTTACGTACTCAACGTAAAACTAAGACGTCATTTTTACTTTTTTCTTCGTCGTTGTCCATTTGCCTCGACTTGGGCTCATTACCAAATCGTTAAAGGCTAACACGTTCAAATCTCTTTGAACGGTGCGAGGAGTGATACTAAACTCTTCGACTAAATCCTGTGTAGACACGGTTCCTTTGTCTAAAATAAACATGTACACATCTTTAATACGATTAAGCATTCGATCAGTAGTTGGTTTCATTAAATGAACCACTCCTTCATCTTAATTCTCTTGGCAAAGACTAGCGGACGACAATATGTGCGGAGTGCACTTAGGCTGATAAGTAGCTGCCTTAGACATCCCCTTTTCTATTTTTATATTCAGAACAATTATTCTGATAACTTTATTATATAGAAAAACTAGTTGATTTTCTAGTGAATGCAAGAGAAATTTACAATAAAAACAAAAAATTTATACTGTATTTTGTGGGAATACGTGAAAAACATGCTATATGTGGTAGTCTTAGTAGTTGATACTGAAAATAGTTGTCAGAAAGATGATTGTTCTATATGTTGTAAAGTGTAGAATAATGATTACCTTGATTCAGCAAATCTTTACTGCGCGAAAGCGAAGCGACAGCAGCAAATCTTTACTGCGCGAAAGCGTAGCGTCAGGTACAGAATATTCTCACCTCTATAGGAGGCGAGATAAATGTAATTTTCGCTGGGGCGTATTAGATAATTTTGAGGAGGTATATTATATGGATTGGTTACAAGCTGCAAAAGAAAGGCAAGATGAATTAATACAAGAGCTACAGGAGCTTGTGCAAATTAATAGTGTTCTGGATGAGGATACGATTACTTCTGAAGTACCTTTTGGTGATGGTCCACTTAAAGCACTTGAATGGTTGTTAGCTAAAGGTCAGGCTGAAGGGCTATTAACAAAAAATGTTGATAATTACGCTGGACATATTGAAATGGGTACTGGTGAAGATGTATTAGGCGTTTTATGTCATGTTGATGTTGTACCTATTGGAGATGAAGCTGATTGGACATACCCGCCATTTAGCGGCACCATTGCAGATGGAAAATTATATGCTCGTGGTGCGATTGATGATAAAGGCCCAACAGTAGCTGCATGGATGGCTATGAAACTTGTTAAAGATGCAGGTATTCAGCTTAACAAAAGAGTGCGTATGATTATTGGTACGGATGAAGAAACAGGCTTCCGCTGTGTCGACCACTACTTTAAACAAGAGGAAATGCCATCAATAGGTTTTGCACCTGATGCGGATTTCCCGCTCATTAATGCTGAAAAGGGCATTGCAGAGCTTGTGTTCTCTCAAAATAAAATAGGTGATGCAACGAAAGAACAGCTACTACTATTTAATGCTGGAAAGCGCCCGAATATGGTACCTGATTTTGCAGAAGCAAAGGTTCAGTTTGTTTCTCAACAGTTCGAACTGAATTTTCAAACATTTTTAAGAAAAAATCAGCTAGAAGGCACTTTATTAATGGAGGGTTCTCGCTATATAATAACTATCAAAGGTAAAGCAGCCCATGCAATGGAGCCAGAAAAAGGTGTCAATGCAGCTGTTTATCTTGCAGCATTTTTACAACAAGAATTGACGACAGAGGCAAGTAAGCAATTTGTCGACTTTATCGCAGATGTATTTTATCAAGACCATTATGGTCATCAATTAAATTTACAATTTGAGGATGAAATGTCTGGGAAGACGACATTAAATCCAGGCATTGTAAGCTATGATGTGGCTAAAGGTGGTAGTTTAGTGATTAGTATGCGTTATGCTGTCACATATCCATTTGATAAAAAAATTACTGCTGCACAACGCTTCACTGTGACGAAAGGTTTTTCATTGGATATTCAGGATGACTCAAAACCACATTACGTAAGTGAAAATGATCCATTCATTCAAACATTAACGAAAATCTATAGACGTCAGACAGGTGATTACGAAACACCACTCCTTTCTACAGGTGGTGGTACGTATGCACGTGTGATGAAGAAGGGTGTAGCATTTGGTATGTTATTCCCAGGTGAACCTGATGTAGCGCATCGTGCGGATGAGTTTATTGTCGTTGAAAACTTAGTCAGAGCAGCAGCTATTTATGCTGAAGCAATTGTTGAACTTGCAGGAAAAAAATAACTCAAATATGAAAAGGATGAGCGAAACATGGCATATTCATTATGGAATGATCAAATCGTTGAAGAAGGATCTATTACAGTATCACCAGAAGATAGAGGTTACCAATTTGGTGACGGAATTTATGAAGTAATCAAAGTTTATAACGGAAACATGTTCACAGCACAAGAACATATTGATCGTTTCTACGCGAGTGCCGAAAAAATTCGTCTAGTCATTCCTTATACAAAAGATGTATTACACAAATTATTACATGAACTTATTGAAAAAAATAATTTAGATACAGGTCATGTATACTTCCAAATCACACGTGGAGCAATTTCTCGTAATCATATCTTCCCAGATGCAAGTGTTCCAGCAGTATTAACAGGTAATGTGAAAGCCGGCGAGCGTGCATATGAAAACTTTGAAAAAGGCGTAAAAGCCACTTTTGTAGAGGATATTCGTTGGTTACGCTGCGATATCAAATCTTTAAACTTACTTGGTGCAGTATTAGCAAAACAAGAAGCATCTGAAAAAGGCTGCTATGAAGCTATTTTACATCGTGGAGATATTGTTACAGAATGTTCCTCTGCAAATGTATACGGTATTAAAGATGGTAAGCTTTACACACACCCAGCAAATAACTTTATTTTAAACGGTATTACACGCCAAGTGATTTTAAAATGTGCTGAGGAAATTAATCTAACAGTCATTAAAGAGCCAATGACGAAGGCAGATTTATTAACAATGGATGAAATCATTGTATCATCAGTATCTTCTGAAGTTACGCCTGTTATTGACGTGGATGGCAAGCAAATTGGTGCTGGAATTCCAGGTGAATGGACTCGTAAATTACAGCAAGTGTTTGAGGCTAAATTACCACTTTCAATGAATGCAAAGTAAATATCTCGAAAGAACTACCCTAATTTTGGTTCACTCCAAGCCATTAGGGTAGTTTTTTTATCTTGTTTTTGCCCCCTGGTGGATGTCACGGATTTTGAATGAATTTTTTTGAGTGCGCTCAAAAAAATCTGAACGCGATTAAGCTGGGGCGTAATTGATTTCTCGTAAAAGGTATAAGTATGGAAAAAGTGAGGATTTGCTGATTGAAGTTTTACATTATAGAGCAAATTATGGATGTTTTCTCCTGTATCGTCATGTAAAATAAATAAGATAGATTAATCTAAAGAGATTTATATTTGGAAAGCAAATGTCGATGTAATAAAAGCGTAGCGATTAATTTCCTTCATTCAAAAAGGAATAATTACATAGAGGGCAAGTAAGAATGGAGTGACCGTAAAATGGCACAATTGGTGAAATTACAAGATTATATTTCACGTTATCAAATTGATTTAGCAAGATATCCCACACAATTTGTACGTTTAAAGAAAAATCAGTGGGAGCGTGTCAAAAGACAGTGGGAGCTTGGAGAAGATATTACTGAATGGCAGCATGATTCTGTTGTCGAACAAGAACCCTTTGAGGAAAAAGAACGCTTTTCTTTATTAAAAAAATTATTTGCTGGTCGTCACAAGGAAGAAAAAGAAGATATTGAACAACTCGAAATCTCAAATGAATTAGTCAGTGATGAGGACAGTATTCCAGAAGAGGAAACAACATTAACATTTGAACCGAAAATTGTCTATGCACCACAGTCTATCCATGAATTAAAACGAATGTTTATCGATCAATTTTTCCATTTTCAGATGAAATGGGCGAGTTCAACTTTACGTGAAAAATCATATGTCGATCCTCGTTTTATGCGTGATTCTTTGCTGCGTAATTTATTACAGCAATTACCTGATAATTATTTACTTTTTTATTATCCGATTTTACAAATTAGAAAAGCACCGATAGAACTTGATGTTGTACTGATGTCACCAACAGAATGTATTTGTATTACTGTATTAGAAGCGGAGAATCAGGCAGTTTATGTGGGAGGCAGTGATCGATTCTGGATTAAAAAGGTGGGGACAAAGGATTCTAAGGTCCTGAATCCAACAATTAATTTAGGTCGCATGGAATCTGTATTAACGCAATTATTTAAGCAGGACAATATTGACATGCCAATTCGTAAGGTTGTTTTAACACGTAATGGCTATTTTGATTATCCGGGATCACCATATGGTATACAGTTTTTTGATTATCGAAATTATGGTGGATGGATGGAGTATTTAAAAAAAGTGTCCTCTCCGATGAAGCATATGCAAATTCGTGCTGCCCAAACGATTTTAAATAATGTACAAACGACATCCTTTAATCGGGATATTTGGCAGCAATCTTCTCAACAAGCTGAGGACTAATGCATGCAGGTATTATTTATTGTGAATGAGGCAGCTGGTAATGGAAAGGGTAAGAAGGTTTGGCGTAAGCTTCAACGCCATTTAACAATCGACTATCAAGCTGTCTTCACAGAATATGAAGGACATGGACAAAAAATTGCAAATCAATGGGCACAAAATGCGCAAACAAAAAAACTAGTTGTTATTGTTGGCGGTGACGGCACAATACATGAGGTTGTAAGTGGCGTTGTACATAATGAATATATAGTTATTGGTGTGGTGCGTGCAGGCTCTGGGAACGACTTTGCGCGATACTTCACAACATTTCAAAATGCTCAACAAATTGAAACTTATCTACAGACAAATATGTCTAGTCTTTCGATGGATGCTGGTACCATTCAGCTTGGAGCACTTCAGGACAGGATATTTGTTAATAATGCGGGCGTTGGCTTTGATGCTTTTGTTACGAAGTACATTAATAAATCTCGTTTGAAGTTTTATCTCAATAAAATCGGGCTTGGTAAGTTATCCTATGCTGTAGCTGTAGTTAGAGGGTTATTTAGCTTTCAGCGCTTTGATGTAACCATTCGTACAAACAATCAACAATGGCAGTTCCAGAAGACATGGTTTGTTGCTATGAGTAATCATCCTTATTTCGGAGGAGGAATGAAAATCTCTCCTTGCTCCAAACCTAATGATGGAAAAATAGAACTAACAATCGTTCATGGTATTTCACGTCTTAAGTTATTGCTTGTGTTTATTACTGTATTTTTTGGCAAGCATACTAAATTTAAAGAAATCACATTTTTACAAGGCAATGCATTTGAAATATTGCTGCAATCACAGCAAATTGATTGTCATACAGATGGTAACTATATTGGGGAAATTGGTCATGGAACAAACATCTATTGTGCAGTTCAACGTGAAGCTTGGCATGTAGTAGCAGAAGAAGCTAAAAATATCATTTCGCAATAATTTCATGCGAATTTTATGGTAATAAGTTATACTATAAAAAATCAATAATTTTACATGAAAGAAATGAGGAAAAAAATTGAGATTAAGAAATAAGCCTTGGGCGGAGGAAATGATTACAAGTCATCCAGAGGTGATTATTCCAAATCCAGAGGACTTTAAAGGGAATTGGCAGGCAGTTTTTGGCAACGACAACCCGCTGCATATTGAGGTAGGTACTGGAAAAGGGCAATTTGTTACTGGTATGGCCTTACAAAATCCTGATATTAATTACATTGGCATTGAACTTTATGATAGTGTCATTGTATGTGCGTTGGAAAAAATAGTAGAGGCTAAATCTCCAGCGAATTTACGATTATTAAAAGTAAATGGCGCAGATTTATATAAATATTTCGCAAAAAATGATGTAGATCGTGTGTATCTGAATTTCTCAGATCCTTGGCCAAAAACGCGTCATGCGAAACGACGTTTAACGCACGGGGATTTTTTGAAATTATATGAGTCGATTTTAGTGGATAATGGGGAAATCCATTTTAAAACGGATAACCGTGGTTTGTTTGAGTATTCATTAACTAGTATTTCTGAATATGGTATGTTACTAAAGTATGTATCACTCGACCTACATGCGAATATGCCTGAGGATAATGTTATGACTGAGTATGAGCAGAAATTTTCTGCTAAAGGACAGCCAATCTATCGTCTAGAATCGCAATTCATTACTAAATAGGGGGAGTATGGATGGATCAGTTACAGTTTCACAATATGTCATTATCATGGCTAAATGGGGGTGTCACTTGCCTTGATGGCGGTGCTATGTTTGGAGTCGTGCCAAAACCACTTTGGTCACGCAAATATCCAGTAAACGAAAAAAATCAAATCGAGTTACCGACTGAGCCAATTTTAATTCAATTTGAAGGTAAAAATTATCTCGTTGATACAGGTGTTGGCTTTAACAAGTTAAATGAAAAGCAGCTTCGAAATTTTGGTGTTACTGAAGAATCAACATTATTGGATAGCTTACAGGAGCTAGGATTAACAACGGCAGATATTGATGCAATATTAATGACTCATTTGCATTTCGATCATGCTGGCGGTTTAACGCAATGGGAAGATGATATACTTGTTCCAACTTTCCCGAATGCCAGAATTTTCGTGACGAAAATTGAATGGGATGAGATGCGTGAGCCAAATATTCGCTCAAAAAATACGTATTGGAAAGAGAACTGGGAGCCTGTTCAGCATTTAGTTGAAACGTATGAAGGTACGCTTGAGGTAGTTCCTGGTATAGAAATGATTCATACTGGTGGTCATAGTGATGGACATGCCATCATTAAATTAACTCAAAATGGTGAAGTGCTGTTGCATATGGCAGATATTATGCCAACACATGCTCATCAAAATCCATTATGGGTTTTAGCATATGATGATTATCCGATGGCAAGTGTCTTTGCGAAAGAACGTATTATGAAAGAAGCACTAGCAAATGGCTATGGTTTTATCTTCTATCATGATGCATATTATCGCATGATTAAATGGGACGAAACAGGCAAGGAAATAGTTGATAAGCTTGAGCGTAGCAGACAAGCTGTCATTACATTCTAATGAGTAAAGAGCGTGTAAACTTAAACTGTTTGCACGTTTTTTAGTTTATCTTGATTTAACAGAATACTTCCATCTATAGTATTGGTGATTAATTGTCTATACCTTGCTTTTTTTGACCTTTTTCCGTGAACATTTTAGAAAATATGATACACTTAAAAACGATACTAAAACATAAAAGAGAGTTGAAATTACATGGCAACTGAGCAACCATTTTTACCAATACTATTAGGATCAGATATGAATGCATACGGTATGGCACGTGCGTTCTATGAGGCATATGGCATAAAGCCACTTGTATTAGGACGTTCACATTTAACAGCTACACAAGACAGCCATATTTTAGATTTCCAGGAGATAGATCGCTTAAATGAACAGGATGTATTTGCGCCCGCCCTTGCACAGGTAGCAAAAAAATATGCTAATAAAAAACTACTGCTATTAGCCTGTGGTGATGATTACGCAAAGCTTATTATCAAAAATAAGCCAGCATTACAGGAGCATTTTACAGTACCTTATATTGATGAATCGCTGATGGATGAAATTTTGTTAAAAGAAAATTTCTATAAAATGTGTGATAAGTACAATTTCAAGTACCCAGGTACAACGACAGTTACAGCTGATAATTACGAAAATTTTACACCACCATTCGATTACCCGATTATTCTAAAGGCTTCGAATTCGGTTGAATACTGGGCATGTAAGTTCCCTGGTAAGAAAAAAGTTTTTGTTGCACATGATGAAGCTGAAAAAACAGCCATTTTAAAAGCAATCTATAGCTCAAGCTATCAGGATACAATGATCATTCAGGAATTTATTCCTGGTGACGATTCATATATGCGTGTATTAAATGCGTATGTTGGCAAAGACGGCAAAGTTAAGCTGATGTGTTTAGGTAATCCAATTTTAGAAGAGCATTCACCAGAAGGTATTGGTAGTTACGCAGCCATCGTTACTACATACGATAAAGAACTACTGGATCAAGTACGCAACTTCTTAGAGGATATCGGTTATACAGGCTTTGCAAACTTCGATATGAAATACGATATTCGTGACAAACAGTATAAGCTTTTTGAAATTAACTTACGTAATGGACGCTCAAGTTATTATGTAACAGCGAGTGGCCATAATTTAATGAAGTATGTAGCTGACGACCATATGTTAAATATTGAGCAGGAATTAACATATGTACAGGATAAGCATTTATGGATGATTATTCCTAAAGGGGTATTATTCAAGTATGCATCCAATGAAAAGCTTAAACTAGAAGCGAAAAAATTAATTCGTGAAGGGAAATATACAAATTCTCTTTATTTTAATGAGGATATGAATGCCAAGCGTTGGGTCAAGCTAACGTTAAATAATTTAAATTATTATCGAAAATATAAAAAGTACTTTAATAATAAAGGGCTATCCGAGTAAAACAAAGAAGCCATCTCAGCTGAGATGGCTTCTTTGTTTATGGGATAATAACTATACTTCTACTAGCTCTACCACTACACCAGAACGGGCATCCGCGGCAAATTCAAATGTTTGCATTTCTCCTGCTTGCATACGAGAGATACCTCCACGATATACTGGGATTGTCATAATGCCATTTGTGAAATCATCTGTTTTCATATAAATCCAAGACCCATCGATGGGTGAATCTTTTTTAAATTCCTTTTTTATGTTTTCGAGTACTTGTCCTGCAGGTACATATGGAGAAACTTTTTCACTTGCTTCTTTAATAATGACTGCGGCAGCTAGACCAGTTGCGACACCAATTAAAAAATCACGTAATTTCATGCTTCTTTCCTCCTTTTTCTATATCTTCATTTTAGCATAGGACAGGGAGTGAATGCACGTTCACACTTTAGCAGTTTTAGGAAATGTATCAATATTTCGAAATCGGAAATAAATATGATACAATAGGCAAGGAAGAATATTCTACTTCGTGGGGAGAGAGTCATCATGAATGAGGAAACAAAAAATTTATTTAAAACATTAACAGAATTACCAGGCGCTCCAGGGAACGAGCATGCTATTCGTTCGTTTATGCGTACTGAGCTAGAAAAATACTCGGATGAAATCGTTCAGGACAATTTAGGGGGTATATTTGGTGTAAAGCATAGCGAAATTGCTGACGCACCAA
The DNA here is from genome assembly GCF_058803665.1 of Lysinibacillus sp. GW821-FHT14F06. Lineage (NCBI taxonomy): Bacteria > Bacillati > Bacillota > Bacilli > Caryophanales > Bacillaceae > Lysinibacillus > Lysinibacillus sp. GW821-FHT14F06. The sequence goes on along the minus strand of NZ_JBXAPF010000009.1, from coordinate 138,381 downwards.
AAGTATTGGTTGCTGGTCACATGGATGAAGTAGCATTTATGGTTACATCGATTACAGATAATGGAATGATTCGCTTTCAAACATTAGGTGGATGGTGGAATCAGGTAATGCTAGCACAACGTGTTGAAGTGTTTACGAAAAATGGAGCTATACCTGGTGTAATTTCATCGATCCCGCCACATCTATTAACAGATGCTGAGCGTTCAAAGCCAATGGAAATTAAAAACATGTTGATAGATGTAGGTGCAGATAATAAGGAAGATGCGATTGCTATAGGTGTTCGACCAGGACAATCTATTATTCCTATTTGTCCATTTACACCAATGGCTAATCCGAAAAAAATTATGGCAAAGGCATGGGATAATCGCTATGGATGCGGATTGGCAATCGAGTTAATGAAGGAAGTACAACATGAAAAACTTGGTGTTCATTTATATTCTGGGGCAAACGTGATGGAAGAGGTTGGTTTACGAGGTGCTCAAGTATCAGCAAACATGATTAAACCTGATCTGTTCTTTGCTTTAGATGCTTCGCCTGCGAATGATATGTCAGGAGAAAAAAATCAATTTGGTCAATTGGGTAAAGGGACTTTATTACGTATTCTTGACCGTACAATGGTTACACATCGAGGGATGCGTGAATTCATCTTAGATACAGCTGAATCTAATCATATACCTTATCAGTATTTTGTATCACAAGGAGGCACAGATGCAGGTCGTGTGCACACAGCAAATGACGGAGTGCCAAGCGCAGTTATTGGTATTTGCTCACGTTATATTCACACTTCTGCTTCTATTATTCATATTGATGACTATGCTGCTGCAAAGGCTTTAATTGTAGAATTAGTGAAAAAAGCAGATCGTTCGACATTAGAGACGATACACGCTAATGTATAAAATAGGATGAAAAGGTGCCTTAAAGGGCATCTTTTTCTATGTAAGAAAAGAGGTAGTTGGACATGAATATCGCTATTGGGACAACAAATAAAGCAAAGATAGAGGCCGTTGAAATAATTGTTAGAAAATATTTAGAGAATCCTGCATTTACTTATATTAAGGCTGCATCACAAGTGTCTAATCAACCTATGACTCATGAAGAAACAAGATTAGGTGCTATTAATCGTGCTAAAAATGCAATGATTGAAACTAGTGCACAATTATCATTTGGCTTAGAGGGTGGCATAACAGAAATTGATGGTTTAATGTATGTTTGCAATTGGGGTGCTCTCGCTGTAGCAAATGGCACTACCTATACGGCTGCAGGTGCACAAATACTATTACCAGAATCGATTGCCCAGGAAATAAGAGCTGGTTGGGAACTAGGACCTGTGATGGAGCAATACACTCAACAAAAAGATATTCGTCAGGGTGCAGGCGCAGTGGGTATTTTTACGCAAGGTATAGTAAGCCGTCAGGTAATGTTTGAGCATATTGTCTCTCTTTTGGTTGGTCAATATTTGTTCGCATTAGCACATGAATAGTATGATAGAATTAGTGATAATGGGATAGTGAAGTTGCAACTTTACAAGAATTTTTTTAAAATAGAGAAAAAGTTAGCAATGAAAGGAAGAGAGACATGTCTCATACATGGCTACGTGCAGCAGGGTTAATGGTTGTGCTATTGGGACTTTCTGGCTGCAATCAGTCTGTTGATGATCAAATTAGCAATGGGCTTCAAATAACAGAAACAGTTTTTGCAGAGGAGCCTGCAGACCATACAGATAAGATTGGGGATGTAGAATTATACTTACCCTCTCACTTTAAAGTTGAAGATAGCTCGGATGCATATAATATATTAATAGCAAAGGGAAAAGAAAGTTTTATTCTTTTTATTAATGATCGTGAAGATGCGAATAGTAAACTTTATTATAATCTATTAAAAGAGGATAGCTCGAAAGAAATTATTAAGGAAAATACCTATGAAAAGAATGGCATTTTCGGTTTCTCGGCTGTTTCCAAAACAGACAATGAGAATGAATTTGAGCTAATTGTAAGCAGTGGTGGTATTAAAATGACGACCATCTCTCAGGCAAAACGTATAGAAGAAAATTTATCAGAGATGACGAAAATTGTACATTCAGTTAAGATTAAATAATTGGATAGTTTTGAACAGTACGGTTCACAAACAGGTGAACCGTTTTCTCTTCATTTCAATTCCTAACTGCTTCATAAGGTTCAAATTCTTTTATTTGTCGAATTTAGCAATTACACCAAATGAATTGTAGAGAAAGGATGTGAGCAAGGTGAAACAGATTAAATCAGAGCAACTTGTCTCTCTATTGAAACAACGATTAAATGAAGAAAAATTTAATTTTGAATTTGATAAGAAGCATGATAAATTGCGCTTGAACCATAAAAAAATTGGTAAAGGGATGGAGCTATCTCTTCCAGGTATTTTAGCAAAGTATAATGAAAAGCAGGAAGCTGCAGTTGATGAAGTTGTTTATACAATTGAGCAAACCTTTCAGGCGATGGAGCAAGAAAAGGAACAAGGATTCCAAGCAACTACTCAAATTTATCCTGTCATTCGCTCCACATCCTACCCAAAAGCTTCAAAAGAAGGACATGCATTCATTACTACAGAGCATACAGCTGAGACACGTATTTTTTATGCGCTTGATTTAGGAAAAACCTATCGTTTTCTAGATATATCTATGTTAGAGGTATTACAATTAACTGAGGAACAGATACGTGAAATGGCACGTTTTTCTGTGAAGACACTACCGACTGTTTATAAGAAGGATGAAGTGGCAGGAAATATTTTTTATTTTGTCAATGCCAATGACGGGTATGATGCAAGCCGCATTTTAAATGAAAGCTTTTTAAAGGAAATGAGTACTCAAATTGAGGGGGATATGACATTATCTGTGCCGCATCAAGATGTCCTAATCATAGGTGATATTCGCAATGAAACAGGGTATGATGTATTAGCGCAGATGACAATGCATTTCTTTACTGTCGGAACTGTCCCTATTACGTCATTATCTTTTATCTATGAAGATGGGGAACTAGAACCAATTTTTATATTAGCAAAAAACAGAGTGAAAAAGGAGCAAGAAAAACAATGAACGTATTTTACAACAAAGAGCATGTTGGCGATGTATTGCTAGTCCAGTTAGCAACGGAGTCAATTGTAAAAACAGAGGTAGAGCGTGCTGGTGATATTGCCATTTTAAAGGAAGCACAAACAGGAGAAATAAAAGCATTTAACTTATTTAATGCAAGTAGCTATGTACAAACAGATGCAAAGGGACTTGTTGAAGTAACACCTGAATTAGTAGCACAGTTAGAAATGGCTATTACTAAAAATGGAGCTGCTATTAGCTTAGATGTAGATTTTACGCCAAAATTTGTAGTGGGTCTTGTAGAAACAAAGGACAAACATCCCAATGCTGACAAATTAAGCGTTTGTACTGTAAATGTAGGTGAGGAGACATTACAAATTGTCTGTGGAGCACCGAACGTAGAAGCAGGTCAAAAGGTTGTCGTGGCGAAAATTGGCGCAGTGATGCCTTCCGGGATGCTTATTAAAGAAGGCAATTTACGTGGTGTTGATTCACATGGAATGCTGTGCTCAGCGCGCGAACTTGCTATACCAAATGCCCCTTCAGAAAAAGGGATTTTAGTGTTACCAGAAGATGCAACAATTGGTAGTGCATTTGAAGCACCAACACGTTAAAATAAAAGATATATTCGTAAAATCGTTATGCTACTAAAAATGCTGGTAGCATAACGATTTTTTTGTATGGAGAGCCTCTAAATACAAGTTTCTATACCACTTTTATGGTATGCTTTTTGATATAGACATTGTGTTAGTTTATCTTTATTCAGCAGAATACTCCCACCTCTATATGTGGCGAGATGAGTGCGGTTTTTTTCCTATTCAGTGGGCGTACAAACGCCCCGCTGAAATAGAGGGACTCAGGCTAAGAACTTCACATCCTGTGAAAACGCCTAAGTGACCAACATCACGTTGGCCTACGAGCTCGAAAAAAAACAAGACGCAATTACGCTGGGCGTAATTGTTATAGACAATGCTATAAATGAAGTGTATGAGAAATGAGTGAAATAGAGTGAATTGGTTTAAAAAACAAATTAATAAATTTATAAATAAAGATGACAGTGAATACGAATATGAGTATGAAGAAATGTATGAAAACTATGATGAACAGACTGAGCAGCATGTGAAAGAAGCACCTGCATCAAAGCAAAAAACTTTTCGATTCCCATTGATTGAGGATATGGAAATCTCACCTTCACCAACGTCTACATCGCAACCAAAAGAATCATTTAATCAAATGGAAGATGATTATTATGGACAAATCGAAGACTTATCATTGCCAAAGCATTTAAATAATCATATTGTTGATTCAAGTGTTTATGATGTTGAGGTTTCTGGTATTCGGGATTTATTAGCTAATCGTTCAAAGCGAACGGGCAGAACAACCATGACAAAAAGTCAGTCTGAACAGGGGTTCCGTTCAAAAGCAAGTCTTGTTTTTCGAGATGCACAAAATGAACAGCCAATACCTAAACCAAAAGAGAATAATAGTTCACCGGAAAGAATGGTAGAAAGTAGTATGCCTGCTAATCGAAAACGTTTTGTACCGAGTGATGTACCTTCTCCGGTTTATGGTTTTGCAAAGCCTAGTCCTATCGAACAATTATTGGATAAACGCAAGGAAGAACTCGATAAAAAGGAGTTTTCAATTCCTGCAGAGCCTAAGGTTTTAAAAGAAACGACAACAAATCAGGCTTTCGAAAATATACTAATAGAAAAAGAGCCAATTCGCCCAGTTCAGCAAGATGTGCCTGAACGATTTGAAATGCCAGAAACCTTTGAAGCATCAACGAAGCAACCGATTACGTTTGATGAAGATTTTTCACAAGAAATAAGTGATTCAAACGAAGAGCTGAAAGCAGAACTGCCCCTTCCTCCAACAACCTCTTTTGCTGTTGCATTTGAGGATCAAGTAAAAGAGGCCGTTCAGCATGAATTGGATGTTGAGCAACTTACTGCGGACCAATCAGAAATTCATGTGAAAGAAGTCATTGTGGAGCAGGTTCAAATTGAAAATTCTACAATTCATATAGGTGAAGTAACAGTAGTTCAACCGCCAGTAAATGAAGTTATTGAGCAGGAAATGTTAGAAGGTCAATCATTTGACGCTATTCCTAAGCAAGATAAAAGTCGTATTCCTTTTAATGTATTAATGTTAAAAACGGATAAAGAAAAATGGCGAATTCAACAACAATCCAAAAATATAAAGCCATCTACTGTAGTTGAAAAAAAACAAGATGAACAAAAGGAATCTTTTGAAACGATAAGTATAGATGACGAACATCTATTGATACCATCCATACAAGAAGAAATAAAACATGCAGTTTCTACTCAAATTATTGGATTAGAGCTAGAGGAAGAAGAAGTAACATCTCAGCAGGTGGAGAAAAAAGAGTCATCTATTCAAAGTTCTCCAATCAATGATTTGTCAGATAGTGTATCTGTCATTACAATGTCACCAGTAGCAACAATGTCTAGCGTATCGACCTTAGAAAAGACAGCTATAGAAATAGATAGCCGTCAAGAAATTTCCGCAACTACTGATATGGAGATACCATCCATCACTGAACATGAATATCTCAGTGAAAATGTCGAGTTGCTACTAAAGGAAGAGCCTATTGAAGCGGAAGATCAAGAGCAGCCTTCAAACGAAACTCTCGAAGGAATTGAAGAGAAGGAAAATCCTCCAAAGCTTGTTCATGTGTATCAAAAGCCAACGGATGAATATTTAGAGCCACCTGAGGAAAAAACACAGGATACGGAGTGGATGGAGCAGCAGGGAGATACTTTAGTTGAAGCACTATCTTATTTCCAAGTGTCCGCTCAAATCGAGTCTATCATGCAAGGACCTGCCGTCACACAATTTGAAATAACAGTGAGTCATGGCACAAAGGTTAGTAAAATCCGTAATTTGGCAGACGATTTAAAGCTCGCATTAGCGGCGAAAGATATCCGTATTCAAGCGCCTATTCCTGGAAAGAGTTCAATTGGGATTGAGATTCCGAACCGTGTATCTCGTGCTGTTCGTTTATCAGAAGTAACAAATAGTGCCTCTTTCCTTGAATCAGAATCACCATTAGAAGCTGCTTTGGGTCTGGATTTAACTGGGAAACCTGTAACTATTGATTTACGTAAAATGCCTCATGGTTTAATTGCAGGGGCAACAGGTTCAGGTAAGTCAGTTTGTATAAATTCAATTTTGGTTAGTTTGTTATATAAAGCTGCCCCTCATGAATTAAAGCTTATGCTTATTGATCCTAAAATGGTCGAGCTGGCACCGTTTAATCATATTCCTCATCTAGTTAGCCCTGTTATTACAGATGTTAAGGCGGCTACAGCTGCATTAAAATGGGCAGTGGAGGAAATGGAGCGGCGTTATCAGCTATTTGCTCATGCAGGTGCACGTGATATTACTCGTTACAATGCATTAGCAGATAAAAATAATGAACATAGCCTTAAATTACCTTACATGCTTATTGTCATTGATGAGCTGGCTGATTTAATGATGATGTCTCCAGCGGATGTAGAGGAAGCGATTTGTCGTATTGCACAAAAGGCACGTGCATGTGGTATCCATTTAATTGTTGCGACACAAAGACCGTCCGTTGACGTGATTACAGGGCTCATTAAATCAAATATTCCTACACGTATTGCCTTTGCAGTATCTTCACAAATAGATTCTCGTACGATTTTAGATGGGCAAGGAGCGGAAAGATTACTTGGACGAGGCGATATGTTATATTTAGGGAATGGTATGTCTTCCCCAGTACGATTACAGGGAACATTTGTGACTGATGATGAAATCGAGTCCATTATAGAGCATGTCCGTGAGCAAGGTGAACCTGATTATATTTTTGATCAGGAGGAGCTATTGAAAAAAACGGAGATTTCTGCAGAGCAAGATGATTTATTTGAGGAAGTTTGCCGATTTGTGTTTGAACAGGGAGGAGCTTCTACGTCTCTTATTCAGCGTAAATACCACATTGGCTATAATCGTGCTGCCCGTTTAATTGATATGTTAGAATCTCATGGCTTTGTATCAGAGGCTAGAGGCAGCAAACCACGAGAAAGTTATATTACAGAAGAAGATTTAATTACTATGTTTGAATAAGAATTGCATGGATTTCGTATAGATTATCTGATTTACGTCGAAATTAGTATTTTTAGAAAAGTTACACATTTATCCTTATGCATAAATAGTGCTATAATAGACAAGATGTGATGACAAGTACGTATTTTTTAGCTTGTTTAAAGGTATTAATACCTAATAATTGGTGAAATAATACGGTACACCTAATAGATGATAGATGGGATATTGATATTCCCGGGGGGTTTAATTAATGACAGTTTTTCATTTCACAGGCATTAAAGGTTCTGGCATGAGTTCACTTGCACAAATCTTATTTGATGCTGGTGAACAAGTACAGGGCTCAGATGTTGATAAATATTTTTTCACAGAACAGCCGTTACGTGAACGGAATATTCCAATTTTTACATTTAATCCAGATAATATTAAAGAAGGTATGACAATTATTGCAGGAAATGCTTTTCCTGATGACCATCCGGAGTTAGTGCGTGCACGAGAAATTGGTGTAGAGATTATTCGCTATCATAAGTTCTTAGGGGAATACATCGGAAATTACACATCAATTGCCATTACAGGTGCACATGGAAAAACTTCCACAACCGGCTTAATGTCACATGTTGTCGGAGGATATAAACCAACTTCCTATTTAATCGGTGATGGAACAGGAGCCGGACATGAAAATGCAGATTTCTTTGTGATGGAAGCATGTGAATACCGCCGTCACTTCTTAGCATATAATCCTGATTATGCTGTGATGACTAATATCGATTTTGACCATCCAGATTATTTCGCTAATATTGAGGATGTTTACTCTGCCTTTCAATCATTAGCTTTACAGGTAAAAAAAGCAATTATTGCTTGTGGTGATGATGAACATTTACAACGCATTCAAGCAAAGGTTCCAGTTGTTTATTATGGCTTTGGAGCAGAAAATGATTTTGAGGCACGTAATGTTGATAAAACAACAGAAGGAACTAAATTTGATGTTTTTGTGCGCAATGAATTTTACAGTACATTCTTTATCCCATTGTTTGGGGATCATGCAGTTTTAAATACATTAGCTGTTATTACACTTTGTCAGTATGAAGGTATCTCACCAGATATTATCCAGGAACGTTTAAATAGTTATAAAGGTGTAAAAAGACGTTTTACTGAAACGGATATTGGCAATAATGTATTAATAGATGACTATGCCCACCATCCAACTGAAATCCGTGCAACGATTCAATCTGCACGTCAAAAATTCCCGGAGCGTGAGCTAGTAGCTGTTTTCCAACCACATACTTTTACACGTACACAAGCTTTTTTACAGGATTTTGCGGATAGTCTAAGTCTTGCAGATACAGCATATTTATGTGATATATTTGGTTCTGCAAGGGAAACACAAGGCGCGTTATCAATCCATGATTTGGCGTCGTTAATTGAAGGCAGTGCAGTGATTACCACTGAAGGAATTGAAGTTTTAACAAAACATGAGGGCGCAGTATTTTTATTTATGGGCGCAGGCGATGTTCACAAATTCCAAGATGCTTTTGAAAACGTGTTAAAAAACAACGAAACAGCTTAGTCCGTAAGGAATAAGCTGTTTTTTCTCAAAAATTGAGAAGGAATTCAGTTTTTTTTGTCGAAGATAGGGAAAGTAATAGTAAAGAGAATTTTACTAGCAGGAGGTCTTTTTATGGAAGTAATTTTGTATATTGCAGCGATTATAGCAGCAATCGGTTTTTTAATTTTATGTGTGAGTGTCGGAATGACATTATTCTCGCTAAAATCCATTTTAAACAGCTTAGCAGGAACTTTATCAGGTATTGAAGGACAAATGGAAGGAATTACACGTGAAACGACTTCCTTATTAACCAAAACAAATAGTTTGGCAGAGGACATTCAGCAAAAATCAGAACAGTTAAATTCTGTTGTTCATGCAGTCAAAGGAATTGGTGACTCTGTGAACGGTTTAAATACGTCTGTACAGCATATTACTTCCTCTATTTCAAAAAGTGTAGAGCAAAATGAGGAAAAAATCGCACAGGTTGTTCAATGGAGTAATGTTGCAATGGGTATTGCTGATAAATGGAAGAAGCGAAAAGTAATTGAGCAGGCTCAAGAGTTGGTTTCAGAAGACAGTTATGTTTTTGAAGCCGAACAATCAGAGAAGCCAAAAAGAAAATGGGGTCGTAAAAAGTGATTATTATTCAGTAGACATTTCGTGTCATCTGAATAAAAATAAAGCCTTAGACATAAGTTGAAGATGCATCAACAAAAAAGTAGATGGACAACCAGTCTAGGCACATGAATATAAGATGGGGAGGAATTGTTGCATGACAACTCAAAAGCCAAATTTTAATGAAGTGAAGGAACAACAGCTTGAAAGTTCATTACCGCAGCTTTATCATCCGCAAGAGTCTATTTATGAAGAGGAGCGTGTGAACATGAAAGATTTTGTTATTGGCGCATTAGTAGGGGGTATAGTCGGTGCAGCTGCTGGCTTATTACTAGCTCCAAAATCAGGAAAAGATTTACGGAGCGATGTAGCTGTACAAGCAGTAAACCTAAAAGATAAAAGTGCAGATTTTTCAACGACAGCAAAAGATAAAACAGTTCAATTATCTAAACAAATTCAAGAGCAATCTACACAATTAGTAGAGAAAGTAAAAACGTTAAAAACTGCAAAAGCACCAACTGTTTTTGACGATGGCACAGTTTCTTTCGAAGGTGAAGAACCGTTAGAGGATTATGTTCCTAATGAAGAGCCTAAAGCAGAAGAGACAGCTGAAACAAAGGAACAAGCCGAAGAAAAAAATGAAGAAGTCCGCGCTTAATAGTTTAGAAAATAGGGTACGATACGTCCTTTAAAGGACATATCGTACCCTTTTTGATTTCTTAGTAAATAGCTGCTTCCTCTAACGAGATTTCTAATTTATCCCCACCGAAAATTTCCATATCAAAGCTGGCAGGTTGTCCATTTCGTAATATTGTAAAGTTGCCCTTAAATGTCGTAGGTAGCTGCCAGTTAGAGAAACGGAAGACATCCTGGTAAATCCAACGACTTCGATCCTTCTCCATAAATGAAACTGTCGCTCCATTTGGAACCGTTGACAGAGGTGATACCACGCTATTGTTGACGAGCACTTCATTTGCCATTTTTTTCAGCTCTAGGATCTCGTTCTGAAAATGAATAATGATTTTATCCTCTAGTAAGATATTCATTTGGTCAGCTATTCGTTGAACGGTTGGTAATGTTTGCTGCTGAAAGGTAATCACGTCTTCATCCTGCACTGCATATGTCAGTTTAGCTGGCTTATCATTAATCATTAACTGTGCGGAAAACTCAGGTAGGTAAAGTGGTTTGCCATCTACTTGAATATAAAAGGATTCAAATTGCTTTAATAAAGCCCAGTTATTTGTAAGCTTAAATATTTCTTCAACTGTATCTGCGATTTCAAAAGCAACAACATCTCGATCATTTAAAGCACTATCGAGAGAGGCAGGAGAACCATTAACCGTAATTTTAGGTTCAATTACATATTTAGTATGTTGAATGTGTATTGTTTTGATAGCTGCATTGTCAACAATATCTCTTACAGTTGCTACTGCAGGCTGCCCGTCTTGACCTTCAATTAGTTGGATGGCGTCACCTGTTTTAATCATTGTTTTAGTAGCTGCTTGTTGTCCATTTACTAAAATTTCCGCAGGCTGTCCGTGACCCCCTGGGATGAAAATATCTTGTCCATTCACGCTAACTGACAATCCAAGCCCTGGTTTTCCATATAATTGTTTTGCACGAATATTTGCTGCTAAAAAAGCATCCGCAACAGTCATTTCTTTTAATTCAAAAAGACGAACCACTTGATCATTAACAGTAAGGCTCATATATTGAATCGGCATTTTTTTTGCCGCAATGGCAATGCCGATTGGCGTTACCAATTCGGGTGATGCTTTAATATGATCTTCCTTCGTCAGATTTTGTATGGCATCTATTCCTCGAACGGCAATACGATTTGCTGGTAAGTCTAATACTGCTCCAAGTTCAGTTGTGAGGTTTGGTGTTAAGCTTCCACCGCCAACAAGCATGACTGCCTTAGGAGCAGTCCGGTTATTAAGACGTAATATTTCTTCTCCGATGGCTTTAGCAAGTAGTTTGACAGCAGATTCAATTGCTTTAAGTACTTCTTCTTTTGAGAAATATTGATCAAAACCTAATATATCCTGAATTAAAATTTCTTCTTCTGTTTGCAGTTGCCTTTTTGCTTTTTCAGCCACTGGGAAGTCAAGTAAATAATGATCGCTCAATGCCTCAGTAATTTCATCTCCAGCTGTAGGCACCATCCCATAGGCAACGACTGTGCTTTTATCGGTGATGGCAATATCAGATGTCCCTGCGCCGATATCAACAAGTGCCACATTTAAACGACGCATTGTCGGAGGAATAAGCACATTAATGGCAGCAATTGGCTCCAAAGTGAGTGCGTCCATTTCTAAATCAGCTCGTTTCAATGCAGCAATAAGTGATTCTACGACCACTCGTGGTAAAAACGTGGCAATCACTTCAATTTGCGCCTCATCTCCTTGCTGATCAAGCAAGCTACCAATTTCTTCACCATCTAATCGATAATATAAAACAGAATAGCCTACACAATAGTAGTGGCTTATTTTTGCATCCTCTTTCTGTTGTAAAAGTTGCTGCTGTGCTTGTTGTACAGCTTGTAATTCTAATCGGCTTATATCCTCTTCTGTAAAAATTGGACGATTTCGTATATTGATGGTCACGCTCGCCTGTTCTGTTTTCAATGAGCGGCCAGCTGCAGCTACACTTACCTTTGTTAAGCTACCATGCTTTTCTTCAAGCTCATGTTTTATTTCATTGATTAAATCTGCCACATACATGACATTATGTATTTGACCATCGACCATAGCCCGTTCTTTATGTTCTTTCACTAAAATATCTTCGACGTGAAAATGGTCATTATTTTCAGTTAAGATTATGCCGACAACAGAACGTGTTCCAATATCAAGTGCAAATAGTTTTGAACTCAATGTAATCGCTTCCTTTCTTGTAATATTGTAAAATAATTTAGTGAGTTGAAGCGCTAAATTAAAAATGCGTGACATTCTGAACAACATTGATTATAATATTGCTAATATCTAAAAATGTAACATACATTTCAGAGTTCTGAAAGTGTCTGTCATGAGGAGAGGAGCAAGAAAGCATGAGCCAAAAAGATTTAGAAAGCTTACGTAGTCAAATAGACGGCTTAAACTTAGAAATTCTTCGTCTAATTAACGAACGTGCAGCTGTAGTTAATGAAATCGGTAAAATTAAAGAAAAGCAAGGTGTGAATCGCTATGATCCACTACGTGAAAGACACATGCTTGATCTTATTAAGGAAAACAATCAGGGTCCATTAAACCAAATGACGGTTGATTATATATTTAAGCAAATCTTTAAAACTGCTTTAAAACAACTTGAAGCGGATAAGAAGAAGGAGTTGCTTGTATCTCGTAAGAAGAAATCAGAAGATACAGTGATCAATATCAATGGTGAGTTAATTGGACAAGGAAAGCCATCTTTCGTATTTGGTCCTTGTGCAGTTGAATCATACGAGCAAGTTGCAGCGGTAGCAGCATCTATTAAAGCAAAAGGTGAAAAATTAATTCGTGGTGGTGCATACAAGCCGCGTACTTCTCCATATGACTTCCAAGGTCTTGGATTAGAAGGTCTTAAAATATTAAAACGTGTGTCAGAGGAATACGGTTTAGGTGTTATTACGGAAATTGTAACACCTGGTCATTTAGAGGAAGCATTGGATTATATCGATGTTATCCAAATTGGTGCACGTAATATGCAAAACTTCGAGTTATTAAAAGCAGCAGGTGCAACAAACAAACCTGTACTATTAAAACGAGGCTTAGCAGCAACAATCGATGAGTTCATTCACGCAGCAGAATACATTATGTCTAAAGGAAATGAAAACATTATCCTTTGTGAGCGTGGTATCCGTACTTACGAAAAAGCAACACGTAATACATTAGATATTTCAGCTGTACCAGTTTTAAAACAGGAAACACATTTGCCTGTATTCGTAGATGTAACACATTCAACAGGGCGTCGTGATTTATTATTACCATGTGCGAAAGCAGCTATTGCAATCGGTGCTGATGGCGTAATGGCTGAAGTGCATCCTGATCCATCTGTAGCACTTTCCGATTCACAACAGCAAATGGACATCCCTACATTTGACGCATTCTATGAAACGCTGCAAAAATTCATGAAAAATTATGAAATTCATGCTTAATTCGTTTTAAAATATACCGCTTGCTAAATCAGCAGGCGGTTTTTACTATATCGTGACAAAATAATGTCTAGAATAGTACTATTTGAACTTGGTTTTCTTATCGTATACGTACTTCTTCTTGAAAAGAATATGAAAATTATCGTATGATAAGGCTATAAAAGGAAAAAGGGAGGCACGTACGATGACTGTTACAATTTATGATGTTGCAAGAGAAGCAAATGTTTCGATGGCAACGGTCTCTCGTGTAGTCAATGGCAATCAAAACGTAAAACCGGCAACACGAAAAAAAGTATTAGAAGTAATTGAACGATTAGAATATCGTCCAAACGCAGTAGCGCGAGGATTAGCAAGTAAGAAAACAACAACAGTTGGCGTGATTATCCCAGATATTGCAAACAATGTTTATGCGGAGCTGGCACGTGGTGTAGAGGATATTGCAACCATGTACCGTTACAATATTATTTTAGCTAACTCAGATCAACATGAAGATAAAGAGCTACAGTTACTGGATACAATGTTGGGCAAACAGGTTGATGGAATTGTTATGATGAGTGATGAAGTAACTGAAAAAATGCAGCAAACAATGGACCATTCACCAGTACCAATTGTGCTTGCAGGTTCAGTAGATGAATCACAAACCATTGCAACAGTTAATATTGACTATTACCAAGCGGCTTATGAGGCCATTACATTACTTATTCAAAATGGACATAAGCGTATTGCTTTTGTAACAGGTCCACTTACTTATACGATTAACGGAAAATTTAAGCTTGAGGCTTATAAAAAGGCTTTGCAAGATGCAGGCTTACCTATAGATGATTCACTAATTGCTGCAGAGGAATCCAGCTATGATATGGGGCTAGAAGCCTGGGAAACTTTATCCTCATTGGAAAATCCCCCAACTGCATATTTCGCTGGCAGTGATGAATTAGCAATTGGACTGATTCATGGTGCACAGGACGCAGGAAAAGATGTACCTGAGGATATCGAAGTAATTAGTTTTGAAAACTCAAAATTAGCACGAATGGTTCGCCCGCAGTTAACTAGTGTAGCGCTGCCACTTTATGATATTGGAGCCGTTGCTATGCGCTTGCTAACAAAACTAATGAGTAAAGAGCTGGTAGAAGATGAAGCGGTTATCTTACCGCATCGTATCGAACATCGTCAATCTGTCAAAAGTAAATAATGTTAGAAACACGTAAATCTTATTGAGGATTTGCGTGTTTTTTGTTGAAGTTACGGATAAAACATCCAATGTGACGGATAGCAACCTTAAAACGGTGGATAGAACTGCGGTATTTGAGGATAGCAACCTCAAAGTGATGGATAGAGTGCAACTTCATCAAATCAATAAAAAAGCCCCACGAGAAGTCGTGAGGCACATAAAAAGTTAAACACGTTTTTCATTACGAATAATGTGCAGCGCTTTCGCTAACATTTGCGCATTTTTTTCTTCAATCTCTGCCTTTCGCGGAATTGGCTCATATAAGGGATTCGGATCCTCCCAAGTCGGAATAAATGGTACAGGCGCTTCAGGCTGCCAGCGATCTAACCAAGCTTGTGGAAGAGGCCCTGTTGGCAATTGCTGATCTGTCATTTCTAGCCATAGCATAGACCACGCGCGCGGTACAACACGCCAAATATCGTAGCCGCCACCACCAACGGCAATCCATTTCCCATCACAATATTCATGTGCCAATTGATGAGCAAGTTTTGGGATTTCTCTGTAGAGATTCATAGTACCATATAAATGTGTTAATGGATCAAAATAGTGTGCATCGGCACCATTTTGCGTCAGTACAACATCTGGCTTGAAAAATTCAAAAATTTCCCTCATGGATTTTTCATAGATTTCTAGAAAACTCTCATCCTCAGTAAAAGCATCAATTGGAAAATTAAAAGAAGTGCCATAGCCCTGTCCATTTCCTCGTTCTGTAATATTACCAGTTCCAGGGAAAAGATAACGTCCTGTTTCATGAATCGATAATGTGCAAACATCTGGATCTTCATAAAAGCTCCATTGTACACCATCCCCATGATGCGCATCGGTATCTACATACAGCACACGAGCATTATATTTTTCCTGTAGATAGCGGATGGCCACTGTACTATCGTTATAAATACAAAAGCCTGATGCTCGACCACGGAAGCCATGATGTAGCCCTCCACCTAGATTGAGGGCATGCTTAGCTTTTCCTTCCATAACATAATCGACAGCTGTTAGCGTTCCTCCTACAAGCTGTGCACTTGCTTCATGCATATTCTCGAAAATGGGTGTATCCTCAGTGCCAATGCCATAGCTTTCTCCTTGTGAATCGGAAAGTTCCCCATGGCCTGCCTTTTTGACAATATCAACATATTTAGGATCATGTGCTAGTAATAATTCTTCATCTGTTGCTACACGAGCTGGAACAACATCGACATCGTCTAGGGCGTCAATCTTTTTTAGCAAATCCATTGTAAGCGTCAAGCGTTTATGATTAAAAGGGTGGGTATCTGAAAATTTATATCCGAGTTGCTCCGGTGAGTAAATAAATACTGCCTTTTTCATTGTAACGAAACACCCGGTAAATTAGGCCATAGTACATCGAAGCCCTCTTTACGAAGATCTTCTATCATCGCTAATGGATTCAGTGTTTTCACTCGGACACTTAAAATTTTATTTTGTGTATTTTCAGAGTCAGGATAAACTAAGACGCTTTGGACATTTGCATGATGTTCGTGGAATATTTTTGTGATTTCAAATAAAATCCCTGGTGTGTCAGTTACACGAATTTCAATTTTTGAGCCAGGCTCAGTAGCACCAGTTAATTCAATATAAGTATAGAGCAAATCGGTAGTTGTGACGATGCCAACAAGTTTGCCGCCAGAGACAATTGGCAAGCAGCCTACTTTAGATTCGTAGAATGTAAGGGCTACCTCTTCTACAAAATCAAGCGGATGACCAACTAATGGATTTTTAATCATTACTTCTTCCACTTTTGCATTAAATACAGGAGAATTGGGCTCATCCTGCAATGAAGAAGGAAGTGCTTCTTTAATGTCTCGTTCTGTGATGACACCAAGAACATGCCGTTCTTCATCTACAACTGGCAAATGTCGTACTTTTTTCTCACGCATTAACTTTAGCGCTTCAAGCACTGTATTGGTTGGAGCCAGCGTGTAAGGCTCATCATTCATGATTTCTTCTACGATCATATACGCATCCCCTTTGTGTTGGTTTTAATACATGAAGCGATTTCTAAAACGAAGCTTATCAAATCTTTCCATTGTTTCAGGGGGCACACGTTTTCCCTCGCGTGCCATCAGGCAGTTAGCTGGGTGTGAAGTAATC
The DNA here is from genome assembly GCF_058803665.1 of Lysinibacillus sp. GW821-FHT14F06. Taxonomy (NCBI): domain Bacteria; kingdom Bacillati; phylum Bacillota; class Bacilli; order Caryophanales; family Bacillaceae; genus Lysinibacillus; species Lysinibacillus sp. GW821-FHT14F06. The sequence continues at coordinate 121,607 of NZ_JBXAPF010000009.1, read as the reverse complement.
TCTGGGTCATCTGTTGCAAAATATTCGAAGCCAGCGGAGCTCATCATTTTTTCCATCATCTTGCGATAATCCCAAACATTTAAACCAGTTCCTTTAAGGTCCCAATGCCAATAATATTCAGTAGTGAGTACAAGATAGTCTTCCATTTCATCTCCCATAAAAGAAACAGCCAGCAATGCTTTACCAGCACCTGTACCACGATAGTCAGGTATAACTTCAATTGCGCCTAGCTCAATCATGTTATCAATACGATCCTCGGCCCAGCGTTCAAGTGGGTCTGGATAGAGATAGGTGACATAGCCTACGATAATGTCTTCTTGGCGAATAATAATAATTCGCCCTTCAGGAAGTCCTGCAATTTCAATAATCGCTTGCTGCTGCTGTTTAGGAGGTCTAAAGGCAACCAAGCCTTCATGGAAAGAATATGTAGCTAATTTTTCTGGAGGAACAGGTCCTTCCACATACACAGTACCATGCTTTGTTTCCTTTGTGACAGAAAAAAAAGTTTTTTTATGTTCCATAATTACACCACCTGAGTTTAATAATTCCATTATAGCTGATTTCTTGCGGAAAAACGCTTATTTTTGCAAAATATACCTATATTTTTGGAAAAATAAAAATATTAGGACATTCTTAGTGAATTCGTGTAAAATAGATTTATATTGCATCTGTTATTTAACAGATAAATGTAGTGTGAATAAGAATTCATTTACTTTCTACTGCTAAAACTGTTGTATAACAATTGCTACATAACGTAATTGTCTTTGGAGAAGGTGGCAAATTTTAAAGGGGGAAAATTATAAATAGGATAATTTAAAGTTTGCTTACTAATGTACTAAAGCGATAGCAAAGAAAGGGGTAGTTTCATGGGGATGAAAATGATGGAGAAGTTAAAAGCTATACCAGGGCAACACAATTTACCTAATTATGAGGTAGCGGCAGCAACACATGATTGGGCAGAGACAGAAAAAGGATTCAGTTGGTACGAAACAGGTCGTGTGAATATGGCGTATGAGGCGATTGATCGACATACGGAAACACATCGTAAGAATAAGGTTGCACTTTATTTCAATGATGGAAAGCGAAAAGAGGCTTATTCTTTTAATGAAATGAAAAAGCAAACTAATAAGGCTGCGAATGTCTTAAAATCAGCGACAAATTTAGAAAAAGGGGATCGTTTATTTATTTTCATGCCACGTTCTCCTGAGCTTTATTTCTCATTATTAGGTGCATTGAAAATGGGCGTTATTGTGGGACCGTTATTTGAAGCATTTATGGAGGGAGCGGTTTATGATCGACTAGCAGATAGTGAAGCGAAAGCATTAGTGACGACACCAGAGTTACTTGAACGAGTACCTTTAGAAAAGCTCCCAAATTTACAGCACGTCTTTTTAGTAGGCTCTGATATAGAGGAAACTTCACAAATTTTAGATTTTAATAAACGTCTGAAAGAAGCTTCATCTCAATTTGATATTGAATGGGTAGACAGAGAAGATGGCATGATTCTGCATTATACTTCTGGATCAACTGGTGCACCAAAGGGCGTATTACATGTCCATAACGCAATGCTTCAACAATATCAATCAACACAATGGGTACTAGATTTACGTGAGGATGACATTTATTGGTGTACAGCTGATCCAGGATGGGTAACGGGAACTGCATACGGTATTTTTGGTCCATGGTTAAATGGTGTGACAATGCTTATTGTTGGTGGAAGATTTTCACCACAAGCCTGGTATCAAGCGATTGAGGATTATAGTGTAACAGTTTGGTATAGTGCGCCAACAGCTTTCAGAATGTTGATGGGTGCAGGTAGTGGTATGCTTGAGAATTATGATTTGTCTTCTTTACGCCATGTTTTATCCGTAGGTGAGCCATTAAATCCAGAGGTAATTCGTTGGGGTAGTGAAGAGCTAGGTCATCGTATACATGATACATGGTGGATGACGGAAACTGGTGCGCATATGATTTGTAACTATCCTTCCATGGATATTAAGCCAGGTTCTATGGGGAAACCATTGCCAGGTATTCATGCAACGATAGTGGATGATGCTGGGAATGAAGTGCCGCCGTTTACAATGGGGAATCTAGCAGTTCGTCGAGGCTGGCCAGCAATGATGCGTCAAATTTGGGGCAATCCAGAGCGCTATGAATCGTATTTCTTAAAAGGTGAATGGTATGTGTCTGGGGATTCTGCTTATATGGATGATGAAGGTTACTTCTGGTTCCAGGGGCGTGTAGATGATGTGATTATGACAGCTGGTGAACGTGTTGGTCCTTTCGAAGTGGAAAGCAAACTACTTGAGCATCCAGATGTAATTGAAGCAGGTGTTATTGGTAAGCCAGACCCTGTACGAGGTGAAATAATTAAAGCCTTTGTATCATTACGTGAAGGTGTTGAGCCATCGGATGCTTTGATTGAGGATATCCGTAATTTTGTCAAAAAGGGCTTATCAGCTCACGCAGCTCCTCGTGAAATCGAATTTAAGGATAAGCTGCCAAAAACACGTAGTGGTAAGATTATGCGTCGTGTGTTAAAGGCATGGGAGTTAAATCTGCCAACTGGGGATTTATCGACGATGGAAGACTAATAGTATCGTTATTAAACAGGAATTTTTTCAGTCAACGAAAAATTCCTGTTTTTTTACATGAATTTACCCTTCTATAAGTACCTTATATATTCTTTGTTCATCATCTAATTCTACAATTATGCTGTAGGTGTTATGCTCGTTTGTTGCAAAGATTTCAGTTCCTATGGGTAATTTCGTTGCATAAAAATCTTTAAAAAATAAAGAGGAGGACGTCATCTTTTTGATTTCTCCTAATTTACCACTTTTTATAAAATTTCCTTTTCTAATTCTGGTTTAGTAATATTGATATAAATGAGTTGATTAAATTGAAAAATATCTGCTTTAGGTTTTTCTTTCAAAATAGATTTTGCTGTTGGATTGTCTGGTATAGCAGATGTGCACCCTGTCAGTACTAATAAAAACATTAAGTTACATATTATTAGCTTCAAAATGAAACGTCCTCCATATGTATTCATTATTAATGAACTGATTTTTAGAAAAATTCTAATTATTTATACTGTATTAATTAGTAGGTCATACATTTAAATATATTAAAAACCAAATCCATATTGTTAGCAAAATATGCGCTTAATATGGGTTATTACTGCAAGATTAGAAGAAACTCGTTTATATTGTTAGTCAAAATCATGTATTCATTGAAATTATTAATCTAAAAATAAATAAAAATTCAATTGACTTAATAATTATGCAGTCGTATACTAATTTTAACTTATTTCAGAGGTGAGCGTATTGAAAGTAGGAATTGTTGGTGCAACTGGTTATGGTGGACTGGAGCTTATTCGATTTTTACATAATCATAAAGCGGTAGAGCAAATTGAGTTATTTACATCTTCTGAGGAGGGTGTAATTTTTTCTTCTAAGTTTGGACATCTCATTCAAATTGCTGATACACCGTTACAAAAAATTGATTATGAAGCTTTAGAGAAATATGATGTAGTTTTTGCAAGCACACCTTCTGGGGTGACTAGTGAGCTTTTGCCCCCATTAGTAGGGAAAGGTCCTAAATTAATAGACTTATCTGGTGATTTTCGATTAAAAGATCCTGCAAGCTATGAAACATGGTATGGCAAAAAAGCAGCACCGCTGGATATTCTTCAGCAAAGTGTTTATGGCTTAACTGAATGGAATGCCGAAAATGTTCAATATGCATCCCTTATTGCCAATCCTGGATGCTACCCTACTGCGGTGCTATTATCCCTATTACCACTGATAAAGGAGCGATTAATCGATCCTAGCTTTTTAATAATAGATGCCAAAAGTGGAATCTCAGGAGCTGGAAATAAACCGTCTCAGACAACACATTTTAGTGAGGCAAATGAGAATTTCTCAATCTATAAAACAAATTCACATCAGCATATACCAGAAATCGAACAGGCGATTTCGATATTTGCAGGAGTTCAGACAGCAATAACCTTCAATACGCATTTAGTACCAATGACACGAGGAATTTTATCGTCCTCTTATGCACCAATTATGCCTGGTGTCACAGAGGAACAACTGATATCTTGTTTAAAAAATACCTATGACAAACATCCATTTGTTCGAATTGTTACGGATGTTAACGGACTAGGGACAAATCGTGTAAAAGGTTCAAACTATTGTGATATTTTTGTGAAAGTAGACAGCCGAACAAATCGTGCCACGATTGTTGGGGTTATCGATAATTTAGTCAAAGGGGCGGCAGGGCAAGCCATTCAAAACATGAACGTTCAATTTGATTTACCGCAAACAACAGGGTTGGATGTTGTGCCGTTCTTTATTTAATCCAAAAAAGCAGGCAGTAAGATTACCAGCCTTAACATGTAAAAGCGCAATTGACGAATAATCGTGGGAGTTGAAGAAAACCTTCACTGTATAGCATGCAGGAAACTGTATGCTTCTCTTATTTTTAATTTAAGGAGGAATTAGTATATGACACTAATAGCGTCAACGAATATTATGAAAAAATTATCAAGTAAAAATATTGTCTCACCAAAAGGTTTTAAAGCAGCTGGTTTACATTGTGGCTTAAAACATAAGAAAAAGGATTTGGCGATATTAGTAAGTGAAGTGCCAGCAAGTGTTGCGGGTGTATTTACAACTAACGCTGTGCAAGCAGCACCATTAAAGGTAACAAAGCAAGTTGTTTATACAACTAAGAAAATGCAAGCGATGATTGTGAATTCTGGAAATGCGAATGCATGTACAGGAAAGCAGGGTGTGAAGGATGCACAAACAATGCAATTCCTTGCTGCAGAAAAGCTTGGTATTGAAGCAAATCTAGTAGGGGTTTGTTCAACAGGTGTTATCGGTGAAATTATGAAAATGGAGCCAGTTACAAAAGGGATTACCCAATTAGAGCCGATGGATGATTTAGAAAGTGCTATTGATTTTGCACAGGCAATTATGACAACTGATACGGTTATGAAAAACACAAGCTATAGTACAACAGTCGATGGTAAGGAGGTTATTATCGCTGGAGTGGCAAAAGGTTCAGGTATGATTGAACCGAATATGGCAACGATGCTTGGTTTTATTACAACGGATGCGAATATCGAATCGGAAGTATTGCAGAGTGCATTATCCGATATAACAAATTTGACGTTTAATGCCATTACAGTGGATGGAGATACATCAACAAATGACACAGTTGTGATTATGGCAAATGGTTTAGCAGGAAATGAATCTTTAACGCCTGCACATCCAGATTGGCAAAACTTTTATTATACATTGACAACAGTTGCTCAAGATCTTGCAAAGATGATTGCGAAAGATGGTGAAGGAGCAACGAAGTTAATTGAGGTTGAAGTAGAAGGGGCCATCTCACATGAAGAAGCACGTAAAATTGCTAAAACGGTAGTTGGTTCACCTCTTGTAAAAACAGCGGTATTTGGCTGTGATGCCAACTGGGGACGTATTATTGCGGCAGTAGGTTATAGTGGGGCCATTGTTGATCCAGATAAAATTACGATTCAAATTGGTGGTGCAACGATGGTTGAAAACGGTGAGCCAATACCATTCTCAGAAGATGAGTTAATTCAAATTTTAAAAATGCATGAAGTAAAAATTTATGTGTCACTTGGTTTAGGTGAGGGTAAGGGGCATGCGTGGGGATGTGATTTAACTTATGACTACGTTCAAATCAACGCATCATACCGCTCGTAAACGTATGGTCATCAAGCTTGGTGGCAGTACGCTTGAAGGCTTAAATGAGTCGTTTTTTGATAATTTTAAGAAGCTTCAAGAAAGCGGTATAGAGCTTATCATCACACATGGTGGTGGCCCAGCCATTAATCGTGAACTTGCTGCTCAAGGAATAGAATCCCATGCCTTAAATGGAATTCGTGTCACAAGTGAAGCTGCAATTGACATTGTGCAGACAACACTGATTGGGAAAGTTAATCCGGCTCTTGTTCATGAATTAACATCAGCAGGTATTGCTGCGATAGGGTTAAATGGCTTTGATGGACAATTAATGGTAGCCGATTATCTTGACAAAGATGTATATGGATTTGTAGGTGAAGTTAATACAATTAATACATCCTTACTAGAAGCATTAATAAGTGCAAATATTGTGCCAGTTATTGCTTGTATAGGAGCAGATGAATCAGGTCAGGCACTGAATATTAACGGAGATACAGTTGCTAGTGAAATTGCATTAGCTATCAAAGCAGACAGCCTATTACTAGTCACAGATGTAAGTGGTGTTCGAATTCATGATGAATATCAATCACAAGCAACACCAGCCTTAATCCACCAATGGATTGAAGAGGGACATATTTATGGGGGAATGATTCCTAAAGTTCAAGGAGCCTTAGAATGCTTAAATGCAGGTATCCCATCTGTCCAAATTGTTGGCGAATCTTTAGTAGGGACAACCATTTTAGACGGTAAAAGAGTTTCTACCTCATTGTAGGGATTATTAAATTTAGTAAAATAGGGGCTGATGAGAATGAGTGCTTTATTTGGTAACTATGGCAAACGCCGTGCCCAAATAGTCAAGGGGCAAGGAACAGTTGTAGAAGATACTACTGGAAAAAAATATTTAGATTTTACTAGTGGAATAGCTGTCGTAAGTCTAGGTCACGCACACCCTGCGATTGTGAAAGCAATCCAGGAGCAAAGTGAAAAGCTATGGCATATTTCTAATTTATTTGATATACCCGGTCAAGAGAAGGTTGCGCAAAAACTAATAGCAGATTCACATTTTTCCTATGCATTTTTCTGTAATAGTGGTGCCGAAGCGAATGAAGCGGCTATTAAACTGGCACGTAAGCACACAGGGAAACATCATATGATTTCTTTTGAAAAATCCTTCCATGGAAGAACTTTTGGTGCAATGTCTGCAACAGGTCAGGGCAAGGTACATAATGGCTTTGGACCACTTGTTGGAAAATTTACAATTCTACCTTTTAACGATGTGGACGCTCTTGAAGCAGCCATTGATGATTCTGTGGCAGCTATAATGCTGGAAATGATTCAGGGTGAGGGAGGCGTAAACAGTGTTTCTGCGGAATTTGCAGCAGCGATAGCAAAAATTTGTGAGGATAAAGGTATTCTACTAATTGTTGATGAGGTTCAAACGGGAATTGGAAGAACAGGAACAAGATTTGCCTTTGAACAAACGATTTTAAAACCAAATATCGTAACATTAGCCAAAGGGTTGGGTGGCGGTTTCCCTATCGGTGGTATGCTTGGAACAGCAGAGTTATATGACACATTTGGTCCTGGAACTCATGGCACAACATTTGGTGGCAACCCTCTGGCGATGAGTGTGGCAGAGACTGTACTAGATCATGTGTTTGATGCCACATTTTTACAAAATGTACAGGAGCTATCTGCCTATTTTATAAGTCAGTTAAAGGTAAATCTGCCATCTACGTATACGGTACAGGGCCAAGGTTTATTGCTTGGTATTGGTTGCGGTGATAACGAAGTAGCGCAGTACATTGTGGCGGCAGAGGAAAAGGGCTTATTACTAGTGGGAGCAGGACCAAACGTTATTCGTCTATTACCACCATTGACAGTGACTAAAGAGGAAATTGATGAAGCGATTACTATTTTAAAAACAATATTGCTTTAATTTTTTTAAGTTGTATCATTGAGGAATCTGCTAGTTTTAATCTAGCAGATTCTTTGCATTGGTCGTAGTTTATTGTTGCTGTTTTACCAAAGTATTCACTAAGTCAGGGAGCCAATGATGGAGTTGGCTAAATGTGAAGCCAGCAGCTTCTGCCTTTGCATTTGACATATACCAATCTGCTGGAACGCCATATGGTGATTGTGAATGCTCGTCGCCGCCAATTAGCGATATTCTAGCATGTTTTCCACTGGCTTCTTCAATTAGCCCAATTAAATCCTTTAAAGAAATAGCACCCGTTGCTGTAGCATTATAAGGACCTTCAATTGGCGAAATACCAGCAAAATATAAAAATGCTGCGGCTTCCTCATCTGTGATGTAACTCATCTTCGCTTCGATATTTGGTAATGAAATAGGCTCTTCCTTGATAATTCGTTGCACATGAAAATGTAAACGTTGTGTATAATCATTCACGCCCATTACAATTGGAAAACGCACAGCGACAATAGGGAAGGTAGCCTCTTTGAAAAATAGTGCTTCAGCTTGTCGTTTGCCTTCATCGTAAGAAAAATCTTCGCGGCTCCCCATACGAACTTCATAATCATATGGATTAAAATCTTCTTCTGTTTTTACATTGCCATCTACTTCGTAGGTGGATAGAGTAGAGGTGAAAACGAGTTTTTTTGTTTTACCTTCTAAAATTTCACATAGTTTTTGAGCTTCATCTGGTGCATAACAAATATTGTCAAAAACAATATCCCATGAGGAACTTGCAAGAGCTTGTGATAATGCTTCGGCATCATCACGATTCACAATTAGTTGCTTTACCTGTGTCCCAAAAGGATTCCCACTTTGGCCGCGTGTTAATATAGTAACATTGTGTCCATTTTGAAGACATAGCTCAACAAGCTTTTTTCCAAAAAAACGTGTACCGCCTATTACTAATATGTTCATTTTTTTCCACCCCTTATTAGTAGTCCTCTTTATCATGACAAAAAAATAGACTTACTACAATGTAAAAGTGCTTGTAGTAAGTCTGTTTATTTAAAGATTTTTTATAGAAATCTTCAAAGCATGAGAAAAAATTTCGCTGGCGTTCTTAACCAAGTGCTTCGTTAATGCGTAATTATTGGGTTGGTGTCTCAGGAGGTGGAGTTGTATTACCATTCTCTCCTCCAGTAGAGCCATTGCCATTATTGCCAGAGCCATTGCCGTTATTTGAGCCGTTGCCATTATTTCCATTATTTCCGTTATTGCCACTGTTCGTGCCGTTGCCATTATTGCCGGAACCATTGCCATTATTAGTGCCATTCCCATTATTACCACCGGTTCCATCTCCAGAGCCATTGCCATTATCAGGTGGAGTAATTGGAGGAATTGTTTCTTGATCGTCTTCCTGATCAGGTTCTTCCTCACTTCCTCCAGTCGAAACGACATTCGATTGTGGGGAGGTTAAACCAGTGATATCTACTGCAACAACGGCATAGGCTTGTCCACTTGCTACTGTCATGCTTTGAGTTGATTCAAGCACTGAATTGACAAGAGTATGACCACCGTTTGTCACATTATATATTCGGTAACCAACAACATCATTGGAAGAGTCTGACCAAGATAGTGTGTTGCCATTAATCGATGCATTTACTGCTGCTGGCGGGCTGCCATCTGCAGGGAAGTCAACAGCTGATACAGATGAATTCGATAATGTCGAATTTTTAGGCAGTAGACTAGCAGGGTTACCACCAAGTCTTCCAAGCATGCGTTTGATAAATGCTTGATTAATACCTGCACCACCTGGTTTTACAAATTCTGATGGTGTATTAGGTAGCGCATTATAAGTTTTGCCTTTAATCGTTACAACACTTGAAGAAGCAAGGCTATCATCAGTTTGTGAAGGTAAAAATACTTTTGCGTTAAACAAATCGGATCGCACAAGTCCAGCACTAGAGCATGCTGCAGACGGTGCTAAGCCAGAAATACCACAGAATGAAGCAGACACTACATTTTTTGGCTGCTTAAATCTTGTTTTAGGGGCAATTAATTGTGGATCAACATCATAGACCGAATTCATGAATGTTCCCCATAGCTTGTTTATACGAACACTAGGCTGCAAGTACGTATTATTAAATGCATATAAAGTTCTTTGTTGATCATAGCCTAACCATACACCAAGTGACACATTTGGGTTATAGCCAACCAGCCATACATCTTTATACTCTTGCGTAGTACCTGTTTTTGCAGCGAAATCTGCAGAGAATTTTAGCGTGTTTCTTGCCATTGTACCTGTTCCCTTTGTTAAAACATCTCGTAGCATATCTGTAACGATATAAGAAGTTTCAGGACTGTAAACTTGTACAGGTTCAGCTTCGTGTTTATAAATAATATTACCCTCTTGATCCTCAATTCTATCTATCATGTAGGCATCAATGAACTGACCGCCATTTGCAAAGGTTGCAAAGGCATTCGTATTTTCCTCTACAGTTGTTCCTACTTCCAATGCACCAATTCCTGTTGAAAGGTTTGTATAATCATTAGGGGCTAATTTAGTAAAGCCCATTTTTGTTAAGTAATCAGCAGGACGTTTATTAATAATATCATTGTATAAACGTAATGCTGATAAGTTTTGTGAGTCTGCTAACGCTTCACGTGCAGGAATTAGGCCACGCTCATCACTTGTAATATAGTTGTTTGGACTCCATTTGCCGATAGAGAATTTTACGTCAACTAATGGGCTACCTGCGCCAATCACACCGTATTCAACAGCTGGTGCATAGACAAGTAATGGCTTCATTGTTGAACCGTTTGGACGGAATGCCTGTGTTGCATGGTTTACTTCAGTTGTTTTAAAGTCACGTCCACCCACAAAACTTAAAATACGCCCAGTAGTATTTTCAATTAAAATACTACCTACCTGTACTGGCATTTCGACATCTATTTCCTCACCTGTTACAGGATCTTTATCTTTTCCTGTATAGGTATGACCATAATATTTAAAGTTATCTGCTGCTTTTTGCATGGCATCGTACATATCTTTATTGATGGTTGAATAAATACGATATCCTTTAGAGCGGACATCACGATCTGCTAAGATCATATACTTATCTTTTAATTTTTCTTCATTCTTTAAGCGTTCAGGATCAATCCCATCTTCTGCTGCTAGTTTTTCAGCAATAATATCTTTTGCTCGACTTTCCAACTCATATGTTAACCATGGGTAGCGATCTTCTGGACGCATTTCTGGTGAACGGAAGTCAGCTGTGATGTCATAGTTTAGTGCTGTTTGATACTGAGTTTCATCGATGTAACCCGCATCCTTCATACGATAAAGCACGGTTTTCATACGATCAATGCCAGGTTGAAGTGCTTCTTCACTTTTAAGTACACCTTTATTTGTAAAAGGCGTATAGGCAAAAGGTGCTTGTGGAATACCAGCTATGTACGCCGCTTGTGGTAGCGTTAAATCTTTTGCTTTGACACCAAATATTCCTTCTGCTGCCGTCTCCACCCCTGCAATATTTCGCCCTGACGAATTACGACCATAAGGAATAATGTTTAAATAGGCTTCTAAAATTTCATCCTTTGTCATAAAGTGCTCTAATCGCATAGCAAGCAAAAGTTCTTTTGCTTTTCGTTCATAGGACACTTCATTTGTTAATACTTGGTTTTTGATAAGTTGTTGTGTTAATGTAGAGCCACCTGTCTGTGTTGCAGAGTTTGTAACGTCCTGAAGCAGTCCCCGAATAACTGCTTTTGGAACAATCCCATCATGCTCACGGAAGTATTCATCCTCTGTTGCGAGAACGGCGTTAATAACATCAGGTGACACGTTATTAAGAGATGTTTCACGACGGTCTAAATCAGTTCGCAATTTTCCAATATAAATATCATTGGCAAAATAAATCTCACTAGTTGAGTCGTAGTTAAAAATAAGCTCTCGCAAATCTTTCTTAGTGCGCAGCGGTTCTTCTTTTACGAGAGAAGCAAAATACCCGGCACCCACTGAACCGGCAAATACAGTGCCTACCAATGCAAAGACTAAAAATAGTAAAAATAAGTTCCAGGTAATACTACCTGAAATACGTAATCTCTTCATCCATTTTTGTTGAATTAATTCATCGATCTTTGCATTGATTTTCTCAATCCAATCTTTCAATGTATCGACCTCCTAAAATCTTGTCTATTATAGCACATATTGATTTGGCTCGAACATAGTTATTGACAATCAAAAAGAATCGTATAGAATAATGCTTATAGTTTTCTAGTGAAGAAGAGCTTGCAGTAGTATCTATATTCCCTGTTTAGAGAGCCAGCGGTTGGTGGAAGCTGGTCAAAGTGTAGAGACGAATTACGTGCTTGGAGCTTAGACGTGCGCGCCTGCGATAAAGGCGGTTGAATGAAGTGGAAGATGGATGACATCTTCAAGCTGGGTGGTACCGCGTTAGTTTATAACGTCCCTGCATGCAATATTTTGCGTGTAGGGACTTTTTTGTTTCTCCCTACACGGAATTATTAAACACTTAGGAGGAATAAAAATGACGAACGAATTATTACAAGACTTAGAATGGCGCGGATTGTTATACCAACAAACTGATGCTGAAGGTATGGCCAAATTATTAGATGAACAATCAGTTTCTTTATACTGTGGTGTTGATCCTACTGCGGATTCTATGCATATTGGACATATTGTGCCTCTTTTAACGCTACGTCGGTTCCAAAAAGCTGGCCACCGTCCAATTTTATTAGTTGGTGGTGCGACTGGAATGATTGGAGATCCATCTGGACGCTCTGAAGAACGCCAATTACAAACTGTTGAGCAAATTGATAAAAATGTTCAAGGTATCCGTGGCCAATTAGAACGTATTTTTGAATTTGCAGAGGATGGCAATGGTGCTCAGTTAGTGAATAACCGTGACTGGATTGGCGAAATGAACACGATTGAATTTTTACGTGATTATGGGAAACTAATTAATGTTAACTACATGCTTGCGAAAGATACGATTGCATCTCGTCTTGATACGGGTATTTCCTTCACTGAATTTGCATACACGCTAATTCAAGGTATTGATTACAATCATTTATACAACCATTACAACTGTCGTATTCAAGTAGGTGGTTCTGATCAGTGGGGAAATATTACAACAGGTTTAGAAGTTATTCGTAAAACGCATGAGGAAGAGACAAAAGCGTTTGGGATAACAATTCCATTAGTAACAAAAGCAGATGGTACGAAATTTGGTAAAACAGCAGGTGGTGCTGTTTGGTTAGATGGCAAGAAAACATCTCCGTACGAGTTCTACCAATTCTGGATTAATGCTGCAGATGCAGATGTTATAAAATACTTAAAAATCTTCACATTCCTTTCTCGTGAAGAAATAGAAGCATTGGCAGTATCTGTAGAAGAGGAACCACATTTACGTAAGGCACAAAAAGCACTAGCTGAAGAAATGACTCGCTTAATTCATGGTCAAGAAGCATTAGATCAAGCAATCCGCATTACAGCTGCATTATTCTCAGGAGATTTAAAAGCACTTTCTGCTGAGGAAATGAAGGATGCTTTTAAAGATGTTCCTTCTATTGAAATGGCGAAAGAAGATAAAAACATTGTGGACTTACTTGTGGAAGCGGCTATCTCACCTTCAAAACGTCAGGCTCGTGAGGATGTAACGAATGGAGCGATTAGTGTGAACGGTGAAAAGGTCACTGATTTAGATTATGTAATTGATAGTAAGGATCGTTTAGAGGACGCATTTAGCATTGTTCGTCGTGGTAAGAAAAAATACCATATGGTGAAGTTTGTATAATTAATAAATAGACACTCTTTAAAATAGAAGACACTGAAAAAGTCGATTTGCCACAGAACTGTGATGCAAATCGACTTTTTCTTAAATTTCTTCATCGATAGTAGAGGGTTTGGACTTATTATTTTTCTTAATTTCCTGTACACTCTTAAACGTTAAGTTCGTAAGTTCTAAAATAAGCTCATCACATAGCCGTTTGTAGGAAACCTAGTTTTCCCCTGTGCCCTCTAATAAAGATATTTTGCTTCAATTATTTAAGAAAATTGGAAGTTTTACATCTTCATACTTCTCAGGATGGAGCAATTTAGCGAGCTTTAATGCTCCCTCTAGTAGACGCGGTGATGGGCGACAATAAAGCCATTCCTCCATCACATGAAGCTGTTGCATTTGAACGGCTTTTAGCTCCTGCGCTCGAGGACGTTTCAATAGATTTGCTGGTTGTATACGCTCAAAGGCAACACCTACCCAAGCCATCATAATATAGTCAGGATTACGTTTTACTATATTTGTCCAATCAGTTTGTACATTTGCTAATGCCACATCCTGAAAACAATTTTGACCACCAGCAATGGCACTAATTTCAGTTAGCCAGTTCAATTTCCCAGCTGTAAAAATAGGGTTTGGCCACCATTCCCAATAGAGTGTAGGTCTCTTAGCTACTGTTTGAGCGATTGAACGTAAGTGTTCAATACATTGTAAATAACTCTCAGCTATGTTTTTAGCGCGATCCTCAACACCACATGCTTTGCCTAATGTATGAAGATCCTGTGCAATTTCCACTAAGGAATTAGAATTAAACACAATGTGTGGTATATTTCTAGCTTGTAATGCTTCAATATTCTTTTCCATACCAGGGACACTTAAGGATGCTAGTACAAGATCCGGCTGTAATGCCTCTAATGCGTCCATATTAATCGATAAATCTGGTCCGAGCTGAGGTAAGCCTTTCACTGCTAATGGCCAATCAGAAAAATCATCAACGCCAACAAGCTGATCCAGCAAGCCCAAATAAGCTACTAGCTCAGTATTACTAGGACAAATTGAAATTAAACGCATATGCCTATACCCCCATTGTTTTTAAGAAAAGTATAGCGAGTGTAGGCGTTACATACAATGAACAAATGCATTTACCTGAAATCAATCACGCCTCAACTTAAATAATGCGTTCGGATTTTTTCGAGCTCCCTCGAAATGTCCCTCTTCAAAATCCATGACATCCACCAGGAGATTTAGGCCAACACGATGTTGGACACTCAGGCGTTTTCACAGGATATGAAGATCTTAGCCTAAGTTCCTCTATTTCAGTGGGCGTTTGTCCAGCCACTCAATCCAGTAAAGAATTGTTGCTGTCGCTGCGCTTTCGCACAGTAAATATTTGGTTAATTAAGATAAAAAAGGTATGTCTGCAATAGACATACCTTTTAATCGTTTTATTATGAAAGTGCAACAGCTTCGAGTGACTCTTCTTTTTTCGTTACTGGACCCATCGCATTTGTAATAATTTGTTTAATATCTTCTAATGTTGCTTTACGTGGGTTTGTTGCAGCACAAACATCTAACATCGCATTTTTCGCTAAAGTTTCAATATCTTCATCCTTCGCACCTAATTCACGGAAGCCACTAGGGATATTTAAATCATTTGATAATTTTTCAATAGCTTCAATCGCCTTTTCGGCAGCATCACGTTTACTTAAGCCCTCTACATTTTCCCCTAATAACTCAGCAATCGTTGCAAAACGTTCAGTACGAGCTGTTAAGTTGAAGCGGCAAACATGCGGTAATAAAATGGCATTACATACACCGTGTGGAAGGTTATAGAAGCCACCTAATTGATGTGCAATGGCATGTACGTAACCAAGTGATGCATTGTTAAATGCCATACCAGCTAAAAATTGGGCATATACCATTTGCTCACGTGCTTCTAAATCTGCACCATTTGCATAGGCACGCGGCAAATATTCAGGTACTAACTGAAGTACCTTTTCAGCACATGCATCCGTAATTGGTGTAGCATTTGTCGACACAAATGATTCGATTGCGTGTGTTAAGGCATCTAAACCAGTTGCCGCGGTTAGAGCAGGAGGTAAGCCAATCATTAACTCTGGATCATTAATAGACAAAAGTGGTGTAACATGTTTGTCCACAATTGCCATCTTCACCTTACGAGCTGTATCCGTGATAATCGTAAAGCGAGTCATCTCACTAGCTGTACCAGCAGTCGTATTAATTGCGATTAATGGTACTAGTGGGTTTTGTGATTTGTCAACGCCTTCATAATCATGAATACGTCCACCATTCGAAGCAATAAGTCCGATACCTTTCGCTGCATCGTGTGCACTACCTCCTCCAAGAGAAACGATAGAATCACAGTTTTCTGCATGATACACTGCAATACCATCTTCAATGTTCTGATCTGTTGGATTTGGTTCTGCTTTCGGGAAAATTGCTACATCAATTCCAGCAGCTGTAATGATGTTAGCAATTTGTTCAGAGAGACCTAATTTGTGTAAGCCCTCATCTGTTACGATTAATGTCTTTTTCACTTCTAAATCATTTAAGCGTTTACCAACTTCTTGAATTGCTCCAGGTCCAAATAAGTTTGTTTTCGGCATTACAAATTGCTTTAGAACGTCTGACATATTTCCAACCCCTTTAAAAAAATTGTTATTGCTTGAATGATGGTGAACCATCTTTCGAAATTCATCGTATTCTATTTTTTATGAAAGTTCAACTCATATTTTTATTAAAATTAACCTCTTTTACCATGTTGTTATTTTACAAAAGAGATAGTTGGTTTTATTTGTGGTTAAACAATTGATTTGTTTAATGTTGTTGTTTTAACAATGTTTTTGAAATATTTTATTATAAAAGTAAAATATATTTTTTGAAAGTTTGTTCTAAAATTAAATTGATTTGCATAGTAAATAACTGATATTTTGTTTTAAGTGTATTGGTAGTGTTTATATTGTTTTTATTTGTACAATTACTATTTTAAAGTATATAAAATGTCATTGTTTTTTATAAGCTTTCAAAGTTGTAGTCAATGCAAGTAGTAAATATAGAACAATTGTATAGAGGAATAATCCTCACATATAGAAAATTGCTGTTGTATTTGTATGAATAGGGTGATTTATGCTATGAGCGTGGATATGGTATTCCTGTTGTTTAATGCCAAACCAAATACCTGTTGATAGCAGAATGAATAATATAGCAGCAAATGCCGTCTTTTTATGGAAAATGAGCTGCATAAGATTTTCTTTGAAAAAAGTAGAAAAAGCTGTGCATGGATGTTCAAAGCGTCTATTCCTATCCAAAGGCACGATGAAATAAATCATTAACCCACTAAAAATAAAGGTCAGTACAGCCAATTCATCAAACTTCATACTATCCTCCTTTTACTCCGAATATTTCCTACGCTTGACTACTTTAAAGCAAAAAAGTTCCATTAGTTTCTTATAATTAAAAAATCATATTTATTGCAGGGATTTTTAAATATTCATTGAATATTATTTCAATGAATATATTTTTAATGAAGGGGTGCTTACAATGTCATTACGACATGAACAGAAGGAGCAACGAAAGGCCGTTATTTTAACATCTGCACTGGATTTGTTTATACGGAAGGGATATGGGGAAACAAAAGTTGCCGATATTGCCAAAGCTGCTGATATGAGTATGGGATTGCTTTTTCATTATTTCGACTCTAAGGAAAAACTTTATGAAGAGCTTATTCGAATAGGCTGTGAACGACTTAAAATGGATTTTCACTTTACTGATGAATCACCATTGGACACGTTTAAGGTAGTTGTTGAGGAGTTATTTAATATGATTTGTACAAATCCATCTGCTGCAAAAATGTTTGTATTGATGGAAAATGCCCAGCATCTTGAACATTTGTCAGAGGATTTAAAGGAAATGCTTTCTGAAGCAGACAAATTAATAAAAAGGAGTATCCCTTTAATTGAAAAGGGACAATTGTTAGGTGAAATAAGGCAAGGGAACCCAGAAGCCCTTGCTGTGACATTTTGGTGTTCTATACAAGGAATCGCTCAATATATTGCGCTGCATCCAGATACACCTTGTCCTAATACAATGTGGATTCTTTCGATACTTGAAAACAAGGAGGTTGATTGAAGGTGAAAACATCCCGTAGAAACATAGTGATCTTTATTGTTGTTGTGTTCCTGTGTGGTTGGCTTGGTGTGTTAGTGGATAAATTGATTCCAGAGCAGCCTCAAGGAGATACTCTTGGTATGGGAATTTGGCTTATTTCTCCGCTGCTTGCAACCATATTGTTACGTTCTTTTGCAGGAGATGGCTGGCGGGATATAGGTTTATTGCCTAATTTCAAGGGCAATTTAAAATGGTATGTTATTGCTCTATTCATTTATCCTGCTGTTACATCTGTAGTGCTATTAATTAGCTATGTATTCGGCTGGATGGACTTTTCAGCCTTTAATTTAAACACTGTATTATCTGTGTTCATTGGTGGATTGCTTATTCAATTCATTAAAAACTTTTTCGAGGAGTCAGTATGGAGAGGTTATCTGACAAGTAAGCTTTCGAATTTAAAGTTGAATGATTTTTGGCTCTATCTAATTGTTGGTGGTGTTTGGGGAGCCTGGCATATCCCATATTTTCTTATGTTTTTATCAGAAAGTGATATTATCAGTGTGCTTCCTGTGAATAGATGGCTATTTACAATAGTAGGCATCATTACAATGATTTGTTGGACGGTGATGTACACAGAAATTTACTTAATGACAAGGAGTATTTGGCCGCTTGTCCTTATGCATATGACAGAGGATGCACTTGTAAATCCACTTATTCTTGATGGCTATATCAAAATTGCTCAGGGAAAAGAATTTCTTGTTTCTCCATCGGCAGGAATTTTAACAACTTGTCTATATCTCATAGTAGGATGGCTATTACGGATGAAACGAAAAAAAACTGAGGAGTGAGTATGGAGCAAAAAAACCGCTTCTTTAAAGGATTTAGATGCAGATGAAGCAATGAAACTTGTAAAAGATACGTTTTCTATCGAATTTTTAGAGAAATTTAAAGAAGATGAGAAACGCAAAACGGTTTTAGCTGCTATTGATGCTCAAATTGCTGAAATTAAAGGGAACTAATATGAAAGTGAGGTGTATTTTATACCTACTTTAACAACAATTGAACGTGTGCGCTTATTAGGAGCCGAATTTGAGGCTATTTCTTATGCCCGATTTATGTATTGTTGAATAATGCTCAGACGGAGAAGATTGCCTGATGATACATTTGGTGAGCTTGAATAAGTAGGTACCATACCCACAACAGAAGAACAAGTCATGTCTTTAGGTGAACAGTTAGCCCAAGAGAAAGTGAAAAATATTCAAAAGGACATTCTTATAAACAATCTAGGTACCCAGTTAACACAACTAAAACTCGATGTGATTTCAATGAAAGGTGGTGGAGACTGATGAATTTTTGGCAAATTGCTTTTGTCTCAAGATGGGTAACTGCAGAACAATTACATATTGCTGTAAAAACCGATACTAATCCTTTCGGTGAAATTACTCCGGAGCATTATAAAGAAATCACAAAGGGAGATTTTGAAACTCATGTAGAAGGTAAATTCACAAACGTTTGGGAATTTACCTTCTAGATTATTAGTGAGAGGGCTATTTTTTATTAAGTAGGTGAGAACATTGGATGGAAAAATGAATGAATTTCAACAAGCTGTATCTATTGCCGATCATGAGAGACGAATTGTTGAGCTTGAAAAGGATATGAAGAAAGTCAAACCAATTGTTTATGACTTCGAGTGTTAAACAAATAGAGAAATCAGTGGAGAAAATGGAAAAGAATAGCGACAAAATTAAAGGTTATTTTTTTGCCTCAGCAATAAGTGGCGTTGTAGGCATTGTATTTATTGCATTACAAAATTCGATTTTGGGAGGATGATATTATGAAAATCAATTGGAAAGTACGTTTAAAACACAAGCCATTTTTAGTGGCAGCATTTGCATTAATACTATTATTGGTGCAGCAAATTGGTACATTATTCGGCTACGATACGACCATCTATAACGAGCGAGTAACAGAGTTATTTAACACTGTTCTCGCTTTTTTAGTGCTAATTGGAGTGGTTATTGACCCAACGACAGCTCTCAGGCGTTAAAATACGACAAACCAAAGGATGATGTTAAATGAGCTCAAACGTAACAACAACATGCCGAGATCTTACTGAGTTATTACCTGCAGCACAAACAGCTTGCCGATTGCTATTCCAAGAGTGATTTAAAGCCGGAATTAAAAATATCTTTATCACAGAGGCTTACCGCAGCCAAGAACGCCAAAAATATTTATACGCTCAGGGTCGTACTAGATCTGGGCAGATTGTTACTTGGACGTTAGATAGCAATCACAAATCACGCATAGCTTGGGATATTGCTGTTGGTCCTCCACATTCTCTTTACGATGTAACTATACTTACTTGAGTAGGAGCCATTGCTCGAAAGCTAGGTATTACATGGGGCGGTGATTGGGTTGGTAGAATCGACCGACCACACTTTGAAGTTAAATCATCGTGGAAAATACCTGCAGGTTATAAGTTAGAGGGTAAATTAAACATTCCAAGCAACAGCAAAGGACAAGTTCAATTAATCGTAGAGGATAAAAAGGAGGAAATCAAAGTGACAAATTGGAATCCGGGTTCACCAGCTATGAAAACTGAAACAGAAAACTATATTGCACAGGCAGTTAAAGAAGGCATCATTCAGGAATCACATTTAAAGAATTTACAGAATGGTACAATGACGACTGACCGTATAATGGGCTTGTATATTACTATTCAACAAAGATGCAGTAAATAAAGATTAATGACCAAGAAAGCTTAATTGCCGTCTTGGTCTTTTTTTAAAATTCATCTCAATAATTTGACAGTTTAGTGAACAATTGCATCTGTTCAGAATAATGATATGAGAAAAAATATCAAGTGTTTTGGTGAAAAATCCACAAAATTCATTACTTTAGTATTGAGAGATAATAAAAATACCGCCACTTTATAGCGGTGTACTGGCGTGATTTGGCGTGATTTATTGTAAATTAAATGGTAACGCCAAAAAAAATGTTAATACCGCCAAAAAAAGTGGCGGTAAATTACCATTGAACTGTATTAAATGGTAATGATAGGATTAAGTAACTCGAGGGTAAGACATTATTTACGTAAATTAAAATACTTAAAATATAATTTGGGAGCGATATCTTATGAAATTTATTAAATCGGTTACTGTGTCTGTTTTATCTTTGGCTTTGGTAGGATCTAGCGTTGTACCTGCAATGGCAGAAGAAACAAAGGCAATACCACAAGAAGCCGCAGTTGACACAAACATTCAAGAAAATGCAAGTAATTATGTTGAGATGAACAATTTAATTAGTGTTATTGAACCTTACGTACAAGTTGGTGAAAATGGTAAACTAAGTTTGAAAGATGTACCTCAAGGATTGTATGAAGAATACAATTTACAGTCGTTGGAAAAACATTTTGATGTATTAAATGCTGGCGTTGACAAAAATACTATTTCTATTAATGAAGATTTATCTATTACAAAGACGGGTATCACTACTTTTGCTTCTTATGGTCAATGGGAGACTCATTGGTGGGGGTATGACCGAAAATTTACTAATAAGGAGGCTGGGGAATTCTCCGATTATTGCTATTCTATTGCAGGTGGTGCAGGGATGGCAACTGGAATAGGTGCATTTTTCCCACCAGTTGCAGCAGTTACTGGATTGTCAGCAGGTTATTTTTCTTTAATGGGTGCTAGAGCAAGTGCAAATAATAAAGGGAACGGCATTTATGTAGCTTGTTCTTGGGTTGCTGTGTTTGATATCGAACCTCTATAATCTAATTAATCTTAAGGGAGGTGTTCTATATGGCATTAACAATAATTTCGATACTATTAATGCTTGTAAGTATTAGTTACTTTGTTACCTATATAAGTAAGAAAAAAAATAATACTCAAAATAGTATTGGATATAAAGTGGTTTATGCCACAGCTCTTATTCTCTTATGCATTCCTATTGTTTTGCATTCTATAGATAAATAAAAATATATTTATTATTTTAACTACCTACCCCACTCAAGTAAACAGGGGAATAATTGTGACAACAAAAAGCCCAGGTACTCAATTAATTTTGAGCCTGGGCCTTTTGTTGTTATATATAACTATAATTAATAACCTTATTTAAAACGGAGCTAGAAAGTTGCTTTAAATAATCCCCTCATATACACTCACCAGATATAATATAAATGAATTATAAATTGCCCCCACCTTGGTATTACTACTTTTCTTAGATCCCCCAGTAAAAAACTTTAAATTATTATGTTTTTCCACTAACGTCGCGTGAATTTTAATTGAATTTTCTGTTTTCTATTTCTTCCGTTTTTAAAGAAAATGAAAGACACTTAAATAGAGATAGTAAACATCCATTTTTTTACTATAACCGTTGACTGGGGCAACTGACGGTTCAAAATCCTTAGGGTACTGTATTTCCTTCTATTTTCCGAAACCAAATACGTGCCGGTTTCCATAGTACTGCTTTTAAGTACCTAGTAATTTGTAGATACGTCCGTGAACTGTTTGTGTGAAGCTGTGCTAGCACGTTTAAGCAGTATACGATCATTGCAATGTACACCTGATTGTGCACAGCTTGCTCGCTTTGCCCGTAGAACTTTTTAATGTTCAGATGCTGTTTCATCCATTTGAAAAATTGCCCAGCGTGACTTATAAAGTTCAGCGACTTCATCTGCACTTTTTAATCAAAACGATTCGTCATCAGATATAGCTCTTTACCAGTTGGATCCAGTACTTCGATACGGCGAAATACATTTTCAGCATGATTTTGCGTGTTGCCAGAATCATTTCATCCGATAACACAGATGACTGTTCAGGTACTTCAAATGATTCAATCATCCGTGTTACGGCATTTTTTCGTAAGCGTGAGACAAAGAAAAATCCATCATCTGTCATGCGGTCAAAGCGCTCATAATCTAGGTAGCATCGGTCAAACACGTACATGCATTCCTTGTTATCAACGAGAATTTCAAGCTGACCACGATCATGTTCTTTCGCGTTCGTTAGCACCGCTTTATCAGGGTATGAACAACCTTTTTCTAGATAAATAAGGCGCAAATGCAACTTCACACCTGATTTTGTTTTTTGGAATTCAGCCCATCTATGGTTCTTTAAGTTCAATGGCAGTGTGCTGGAATCAATGATTTTCAGTGGTGTTGTGATTTTTCGACGCTGCTCAAAATCTGTTTTCTTATGGATTTGCATGACTAAGTTTAGAAAAATCTGTTGGAAAAACTCAGATGGCACTTGATTTAATCGACGACCTAGCTGCGAAAAGCTGATGGACTCTAAATACGTTGCTTTTTAAGTCGTCTGATAACAGCGTATCACTGATGGCACGTAGACTTTCGGTTTCAATGAGCTGGGCAAACAGTAATAATCTCAAGAATGAAGCGATGTGAAGCTTCTTTGTATAGGTATTTAATTGATGGGTTTCAACTAATTTTTCCATTTGTGTAGAAGAAATAGGTGAAAACCATTGTTCAAATGATATTTTTCGTGTAAACTTATCCATGCTTATGTCCTTTATTTTGGATTTGGATGGTTTACTACCGCCCAACCATTATAAAGGCTTTTTTTAAGCACGGATAATATTGCGGAAAATTCAGTTTTTTGAAATACGTTGAATTATTTTAAATGCGACGCTAGTGATGTTTTTCATTTGTATAATTTTATGTTCCCCAGCAAATCCCTCAAATTATTGAGTAAGTTTGAGTGAATTTGAGTAGTTGAAAATAATAAAAAACCGCCCAATACTTGATGTATAAGCATTGGCGGTTTGTTTTTGAGTATGTTTGAAACCCGAAAAAATTAACGAGAGTAGAACTCTACGATGAATGCTTCGTTGATTTCAGCTGATAATTCAGAACGTTCTGGAAGGCGAGTGAATGTACCTTCTTTTTTGTCTGCATCAAATGATAAGTAGTCTGGCACGAAGTTGTTTACTTCGATTGCTTCTGTTACTACAGCAAGGTTTTGAGATTTTTCACGAAGAGAAATCGATTGACCTGGTTTCACGCTGTATGATGGGATATCTACGCGTTTGCCATCTACTAAGATATGACCGTGGTTAACTAATTGACGAGCACCACGACGAGTACGAGATAAACCTAAACGGTAAACAAGGTTATCAAGGCGAGTTTCAAGAAGGATCATGAAGTTTTCACCATGTACACCTTTCATTTTACCAGCGCGGTCAAATAGAGTACGGAATTGACGTTCGTTCATGCCGTACATGTGACGAAGTTTTTGCTTCTCTTGAAGTTGTAAACCGTATTCAGATAATTTTTTACGTTGGTTAGGACCGTGTTGACCTGGTGCGTAAGGGCGTTTTTCGATTTCTTTACCTGTACCGCTTAGTGAGATACCAAGACGACGTGATAATTTCCAAGATGGACCTGTATAACGAGACATATTGTTGTCTCCTCCTTTAAATTTGGTTTTTTTGTTGTAAAACAAAAACCAGTAGTACCCATTCTTATATGCATTTTATTTTCATGTATTTTCGCCTATGCAGCCGTTAGGTTACACAATACACCATCTATTTGTTGTTATTTGAACTAAGAAGTTATACGACTCTCAATAGAGGAATAAAATACAGGTATAAGCTTATACCACTGCTGCGTTTATTTTACACAACCTATATTGTAACTGTTTATGTCATCGACGTCAATTATTAGATGGCCTAATTTTAGAAATGGTCAATAGTAGAAAATTCCTCTCTATACATTTTACACTATCTCGAAATAGTTAAAGTTACGGTGAGAAATGTAAAATGTAAAAGTAAAACAGAATTACATAGTCAAAATGACACAAATTATGTATAATATATTATAAGTTAATAGTAATTGATTTGGACGTTATATAGAAAAGGTGATTTCATGACAGACCATTTACAAACGCTAAAATATATAAAATCAGATGTTTTGAGCTTTTGGGTGAGTTCGAAGGAAGAACAAGCCGGTTTTAATGAGTATTTTTATTCATTAAAACAGTGTCTAAAGAAGCACTTGAAAATTGCTAATGCTGCTTTTCTCAGTTTCGAGGGGAATTCCTTAATACCTGTCGAAGAAATGGCTGCTTTGACGATTGAAACTAAACTAAATGCTGTGTCATGGCTAATGATTGAAGCTGGCTTTTATCAACAAAAAGTGGTGAAAATTCCTTATATATTAAAAGAAAAAGAAGCCTATACGATGATGACAGATATGGTGCTTTTTCAAGCAGATGGCAAAAATCCAATCGGGGTGTTACTCGTGGAGGCATCAGATGCTTGGACAGACTTTATGACCTCAGATTATGGGGAAGAATGTGTGGAAACGCTTACGAAGGTTTTACAGATGATTAGAGAAAATCTAGAAGTAAAGGTGAATGAAGATCAGTATAGAAAATTGTATAATATGACCGATCTATTCCATTCCACGATGGATATTGATTTAATTTTGGAAAATGTCTTGAAGAATATTAAGGATAATTTCCCGGAATTTAATGTAGAGCTCATATTATCGAATGATCAGGACCGACATACAACTATCGAGATTAAGCTATTTGATTATTTATCTGAAAGACCAGCAACGATTGAGGCTTTTGTCTCAGGAGAACTGACAACGGAACTTGCAGGCGATTTGAATTGTCGATTATTGAATGCTCCTATAAAAGGGAGGCAAGCAATTTATGGCATATTACAGGTAAGTGCACCTACAACGTATCTTTTTTCAACGACTGAAAAGGATTTTGTGCGTATGCTAGCGCAAGCATCAGGGAATGCACTCGAAAATGCAAAATTATATCATCAATCGCACCGCCTCGTAAGTGACTTACAACTCATCAATGAAACATCACATCGACTAAATATGAGGATTGACATTCATGAAATGTTACTTTTCCTACAAAAACAATTAATGAAATCTTTTCAGCCAATGGAAGTCTGTTTTGCTTTTAAAAATAATGAATCCTTTGAAGTGACTGGCGCTAGTACAGCATTATTTAATTCACAAGAGGGTCAAACCTATATAAAACATGTTGAACAACATTTTGAGCATACCAATGATCCACTATTTATTGCCGATTTCAGCAGATTAACCCCAATTCAAATTGAATATCGCTCAATTATGGCAATCCCAATTTTAATGGAAGAAAAAATAAATGGCTTTAGTATTGTGTTACACAAAGAGCCTTATTTCTTTTCATTTGACAGCTTTAAATTAATGCAATCCTTAATTCATCACTCATCTTTAGCAATTGCAAACTCAATTTTACGAAACCAGCTTCAGGAAATGGTAGATTTGGATCATTTGACAAAATTATATGCAAGAAGCTATTTAGATCAGTATGTTGAAAAATCACTTAAGAACGATAAATCAGGAATGTTCTTGCTTATTGATATTGATAATTTTAAGCGTGTTAATGATACGTACGGTCATCAAATTGGTGATAAGATTCTTATACAAATTGCGGTACAATTAAAAGAAACCATTGGTACTCGGGGTATTTGTGCACGCTGGGGTGGAGAAGAAATGTCTATATATGTGCCAAATATTAATGAAAAAGAAGCCATAGAATTGGCAGCAACAATCGTTGCAGTCATTCCAAAAGCAACAGACCCGCAAGTGACTATTTCAGCAGGTCTTATTACTTGGGATGAACAGTATCGCCCAGCGTTTCAATCTGTATTTTTACATGCTGATACAGCATTATATCAAGCAAAAAACAGTGGTAAAAATCGCTTCTGTATTCATGACCGCGAATCCATAAAAACCAATGTTTGATTGAATAACATAGCATTTATCTATATAAATGAATTGCCCTGAAATGACAATTGTTAAACCATTTCAGGGCAATTTTTATCTTGATTTCAGCAGATCTTTACTGTATTAAAAAGCGAAGCGTTAGGTACAGAATATTTCCTACCTCAAAAGGTAGTGAGACGAATGCGCTTTTTTCCTATTCAGCGGGTGCCAAGTGGAGCTTCTCGCTCGAAAAAATTTACGCTGGAGCGTCATTGATGTTTTTTATAAATGTAATAGTAGCGTATTTACGAATAGCTCTAATCCGTCTTGATCGTCTTGAGAAAATCGATTAACAACTGGACTGTCAATGTCAAGAACACCTATTACCTCACCGTTTTTTATCAAAGGGATAACGATTTCTGATTGGGATGCAGCATCACAGGCAATATGTCCTGGGAATTCATGTACATCTTTAACAACGATTGTTTCCTTTTGAGCTACAGCTGTTCCGCAAACACCGCGCCCAGTTGGTATTCTAACGCAGGCAGGTAAGCCTTGGAATGGACCTAACACTAACTCTTCTCCTTGTAAGATATAAAAGCCAACCCAGTTAATGTTTGTTAAAAATTGATTCAATAATGCAGAGGCATTGCTTAAATTCGCAATGTAATCTGTTTCTCCTGTAAGTAGGGCATCCAACTGTTTAGTCAATGAATGATACTGTTCAGCGATGGGTCCTTCATAACGAATTTTTGTAAACATAATAGCACCTCGTTTAAAAGTTAATTATTTTGGAAATATAACATGGTAGTGTTGATGTAAATCACTGGCACTGTGCGCATCTGAGCCAAAAACTGCAGGCAATCCTATAGATTTACTATAATCAATAAAGGCTAATGGTGGATAAGGTTCCTGACAATGTGCTTTACTTAAACCAGCACTATTGACATCTAGCTCATAGCCTTCTAGCTTCATACAATCTAAAACTTCCCGAATCCTCGCAGAATCATCAATTTTCACTTTATGTGCTAGCTGGAACTTGTGAACAAGTGATGGATGTCCAATACGTTTAGGTTTATACTTTCCTAAATCTGCTTGAATGGATTTTAGAACCGTATCATAGTATAAATGATAAACTTGTTCAACAGAGCCCACTTTTTTAGAAAAATTGATAAAGCTTTCTGGAGAATAGTCGATACATTCAAATGTATTTTGCCATGATAAAAAGTGAACAGATAAAATAGAGTCATTTAAATAGTGTCCATATGTATCCAAAAATTCACGTGTTTCTTGTTCGAAGCCTTGAATATAATCAACCTCTAATCCAATATGTATACGAATGTCTCGTACATATTGCTGTTGAAGGCTCTGTAAATCTTCGAGATAAGACATTAGAAATTCTGGATTCATACCACTATCTTGTTCTGGTGTAGGGTCAATAAAACTTGATGGTAAAGGTGCATGCTCCGTAAACGTAATATCAGTGAAGCAATTAGCAATTGCTTTTTCAATATATTGCTTAAATGTATCAGAAGTACCATGTGGACAATAAGGACTATGAATATGTCCGTCACGTTTCATAAAATTTCCACTTCCTTTGCTTTTGAAATCTACCGAGATAAAGCCCTGACGGATGTCAAGTTTCTTGAAGAGGAGCTTTTCGAGCAAGCTCGAAAAAATCCAGACGCAATTACGTGCTGGGGCGTAATTGATTATACTTGAATGTTGTCATACACTTTTCTGAAAAACCCTTAAATTTTAGTACAAAAGGCGAAAACATAGTATATAATAAATACAACTAGCCAATTCGTTTATTGTAGAATAGGAGGCTTACGATGGAGTATATCATCATTCCGGTTATCCTACTATTAATTTTAGCTATAGTGGGATTTATGATGCGACGAAAACATACAACAATCATTGCAAAGCTTGAAAATGAAAAATTACAAATACAAAACAACCCCATAAATGAAGAAATTTCAAAGGTTAAATCTTTAAACATGAACGGTGAAACAGAAGAAATGTTTGAACGATGGCGTAATAGCTGGGATGAAGTCATCGATGTACATATGACAAAAATTGATTCGCTGTTATTTGATGCAGAGGACCAAATTAATAGACTGCGCTTTAAAAAAGCAACATTCATTGAACGTGAGATAGAGGATTATATTCAAAAGTGTGAACAGGATAAAGATAAAATTTTAGAAGAATTAAATGAATTAATTGGCAGCGAAGAAAAAAATCGTATAGAAATTGAACAATTAAAAGAATATTATCGCTCTGCGCGTAAAACCTTGTTAGCCCATCAACATTCATTTGGTGTTGCCTTACCAGCATTAGAAAAAAGACTGGAGACATTTGTTCAAAAATTTGAGGAATTTGATGTCCTTACAAGCGAAGGGAATTATTTGCAGGCAAGAGAGATTGTAATCAGCCTAAACCATGAATCGCAACAAACATTTGACTATATCAATGATGTACCAACAATATTAACAGAGCTGCAAGTAAAGCTACCTGGAGCTGTACAGGAATTGCGAAGTGGTCAGCGAGAAATGGAGGACCAGTCCTATTATTTACAGCATTTAGAGTTAGCAGAGGCGTTGAATAAGTTCGATGAAGAATTTAAAACATTAAAAAATGAGCTGGCAGAGCTTAACTTGACAGATGTGAAGCCACGTGTTGCTGAAATAAATGAAGAAATTGATAAATTCTATGATTTGCTTGAAAAAGAGGTTATAGCTAAAAACTATGTTGACCAAAATTGTGATCGCTTACTAAGTTCAATTACCAATGTTATTACTTCTACAAGATTGGTTAGTGATGAAGCGACTTATGTGCAACAAAGCTATCATTTAAATGAAAAAGATGCAGAAATTCCAAAAGTAGCTTTAAAGCAATTAGAGGCATTACAGCGACGTTATGAGTTATTAGCAATCCGTGTGAAAGAGGAAAAGTCTGCTTACTCAAGCTTGCAGGAGGAATTAATTGAAATTAGTGATGAGCTTGAACGTATTCATGAGGAACAAGGGCATTTATCAAATACGATGAAAAAACTTCGTATTGATGAGAATAAGGCACGTACACAAGTAGAAAGCCTAAAGAAAGCATTGCAAGAGACAGATCGACTTTTAAATAAGGCCAATATTCCTGGTATACCAGATGAAATGGATGCACGTTTAGATGAGGCTGCAGAGCATATCTATGTAGTGATGCAAAGCTTACAAGAAGTACCTCTTAATATGGGAACAGTACATAATAATTTAACGGCTGCAACCCTTTGTGTGGAGGATGTAAAAGCAAAGGCACACGAATTGATTGAAAATGTCATGCTGATAGAACGAATTATTCAGTATGGTAATCGTCATCGTGCAACAAATCCTAAATTAAATGCTCGATTAAAAGAGGCGGAAGTAGCTTTCCATCAATTCCGATATTCTAAGGCGTTGGAAGAAGCTGGAACTGCGGTTGAAGAAATGGAGCCTGGAGCTTTAAAACGAATTCAAACAATGGTTACTGAGCAAACCATATCAAAATAATTATATGAAATGATTAAAAGCTATAGGCTGTCTAAAAGTTAACTTTTAGGCAGCCTTATTATATTGAATAAGCAATATGCGAGAAATACAGTGGTTATATGAATTAGAAGTCGTTCAATAAAGGGTGAGAAAGCAAACAAATAAACGACTAAATTAGAATAATTGTTAAAGTTAGTAGTCAATTGTTCAAGATTGCGTTATGATAAATACCGTTAAATCAACGTTTTGAAAGTGTGTGAATTTTAATGGAAGTAAATACAATCTATTTAGACAATAGTGCAACCACAAAGCCTTTAAAAGAGGTCATGCAAGCATTTATGGTAGTGAATGAGCAGTATTATGCCAATCCCGCTTCCATACATGCAATGGGTGTTGAAGCGAATGACTTATTAATGCGTGCACGTGAGCAAGTAGCAGATATTTTGCAGACAGAAGCAAAAAATGTGCTATTTACATCAGGTGGTACTGAATCCAATAATACAGCAATTTTTGGTTTAGCACGCAGCAATACACATAAAGGAAAGCATATAATAACGACTGAAATTGAACATCCCTCTGTTCTAGAGTCCGTTAAGCAACTTAAAATAGAGGGCTTTGAAGTGGAATATCTGGCAGTGGATCATCATGGAGTGATTTCATTAGATGAGCTTCGGGCAAAGATACGTAAGGATACTATTTTAGTAAGCATAATGCACGTCAATAATGAAATGGGTGCAATTCAGCCTATATTTGAAGCGGCTAAGATTATTCATGAAATGAGCAGAGCGGCTTTTCATGTGGATGCCGTTCAAAGTTTCGGAAAATTACCTTTAGCATTTAATTATGAAGATGGACCCGACTGCATTTCCATTTCTGGTCATAAAATTCATGGATTTAAGGGCTCAGGCGTGTTAGCATTTCGGACGCAATTGAAGTGGCAGCCATATGCACTTGGCGGTGGTCAGGAATATGGATTACGAAGTGGAACTGTTGCCGTTCCACAGGCTGTCGCTTTATCCAAAGCTGCTCGTATTGCAGTGGAATCTAGAGTTGATCAGGAAAAAAAATATCGTAAATGGCATGATGAAATATGTCTCCAGTTACGTGAATATGGTGATGCCGTGCATATTTTATCGACGCCTCAGGGAGCAGCACATATTTTATCCTTTAGCATTCGTGATTTAAAAGGTGAGGTTATTATTAATGCCATGCAAAAACGTCAGGTAATCGTTTCTACATCAAGCGCTTGTTCATCAAAGCAAACAAAAACAAGCCATGTGGTAGAAGCCCTAAAACTTGATGAGCATTTTAAAAAGGGTGTTATCCGTATTAGCTTTGGTGCCTATGTAACGGATGAGGATATAATGAAATTTAAATATGTATTAAAAGAAGTATTGATGGAACTTAAAGGAGAATATACACAATGATTTGGAAAGAAATTTTAATTCGTTATGGCGAGCTTTCAACAAAAGGGCGTAATAAGATGGATTTTATCCGTCGTTTGCGCGAAAATATTCGTCATGCTTTTGCTGATTTAGGACATTTACACATTCGTACAGAGCGTGATCGTATGTTTATCGCTATACAAAGTGAAGTTCAAATGAATGCTTTATTAGAAGGATTACCTAAAATTTTTGGCATCCAATCTTTTAGCCCAGTGGCAGCATGTGAAAAAGATATTGAAGCTATGAAAAAACTAGCCATTACAATTATGGATACATTTAAAAATGAGCAACTTACCTTTAAAGTAGAAGTGAAGCGCACAGATAAGTCATTTCCATTAGAATCACATGCTATTCAACGTGAAATTGGTGGCTATGTTTTACCAAATTACAAAAATCTATCGGTAAAAGTAAAAAAACCTGATATTGAGCTTCGTGTCGAAGTACGTCATGATGCAACTTATATGATGGCACAAGTGATTCCTGGTGCAGGAGGAATGCCGGTAGGTTCTAATGGGAAATCGCTTTTAATGCTTTCTGGCGGAATAGACAGTCCTGTCGCGGGCTATTTAATGATGAAGCGTGGTGTACGCTTAGAGGCCATTCATTTCTTTAGTCCACCATATACAAGTCAAAATTCACTGGAAAAAGTTAAGGTACTAGCAAATGAATTAACAAAGTTTGGCGCAAGTATTCGTTTACATGTTATTCCTTTTACTGAAATTCAAGTATTGATTAAAGAAAAGGTACCTTCTAATGTATCAATGACAACTACTCGTCGCATGATGTTAAAAGTTGCTGATAAGGTAAGAGAGGAAATAAATGCACTGGCCATTGTAACAGGTGAAAGCCTTGGACAAGTGGCGAGTCAAACACTTGAAAGTCTTACAGCTATAAATGCTGTAACCAATACACCAATTTTACGTCCCTTAATCTCAACTGACAAATTAGAAATTATCAATATTGCTGAGAAAATTGGCACATACGAAACATCTATTCAGCCATTTGAAGATTGCTGCACCATCTTTACACCTGCAAGCCCAAAAACAAAACCAAAGCTAGAGAAGGTTGAGCATTATGAAAGCTTCTCGGATTTTGATGAATTAATTGAACGAGCTGTGAAAAATCGAGAGGTCTATATTTTCCCGAAAAAAGAACAAGAAGCCGATAAATTTGCAGATCTTTTATAAATAGAAGAAGTTTGTCTTGATTCAACATCCACTGAATCAAGATAAAGCCCTAGCAGATGTCACGGATTTTGGAGAGGCGCTTTCCGAGCGAGCTCGAAAAAACCTGAACGTAATTACGCTGGAGCACAATTGATTGAAAGTCGTCTCAAAAGCATATTTTGAGGCGGTTTTTTTAGTTTTTTCTCTATTTCCTTTAGAGGTACAATTTACCTCTAAAAATTTTGTATTAAAAATCTAATATCGCACATTCTATATTCACAAGGAGGTGAGAGACATGACTTCAAACAACAACCGCAGTTCAAACAAACTTGCAGTACCTGGTGTACAACAAGCACTAGATCAAATGAAATACGAAATTGCACAAGAATTTGGTGTTCAATTAGGAGCTGAAGCTTCAGCTCGTGCTAACGGTTCCGTTGGTGGTGAAATCACTAAACGTCTTGTACAAATGGCAGAATCTCAATTAAAAGGTATGCCAAACAATCAATAATTGCTGAATAAGTAATTATTAAACTTAAAACCAGTGCCGTAAAAGGCACTGGTTTTAGTTTGCTTATATTTAGATCTTTTTATCCTCAATGAACAATGATTTGAATATTGCTACGGTATTGGAAATATCCTCACTTTCACAAATCGCAGAAATAACGGCGATGCCATCCGCACCAGCGTTAACAACTGATTGTCCATTTGAACAATTTATGCCTCCAATTGCAACAATGGGGAGCTCAGGATTTTCAATGCGAACATCCTGCAAAAATTTTGTTCCACTTGGCGGATTCGCATCACTTTTAGAAGTGGTTGCAAAAATCGGACCAATTCCTACATAATCTGCCCCATATTGTAGAGCAGTTTGCAATTCAGCTTGAGAATGAACTGAAACACCAAGTATCATCTTTCCAATTTTTTCTCGAATTTTAGATACAGGGAAATCCTCTTGACCAATATGAATTCCATCTGCTTCGAGTTTTACTGCAAGCTCTACATCATCGTTGATAATAAACGGCACATTATACCGCTGACAAAGATTTTGACATTGACGAGCAAAATTTTCATATTCTTGTCCTGTTAATGCACGAGGCCCCTTTTCTCGTAGTTGAAACATGGTAGTTCCATGCTGTAAAGCTTTTTCAAGAACATGTAATGGCTCCTGATGTACAACATTTTCTGTGCCCATTATAAAATATAGCTGTAAATCTTCACGATTCATGAATAGTCACCTCACATGACTCTCTATAGGTTTGATAGGCAAAATGATTTGTCGGCCCATGCCCATTACCCAGAGCTAAATCATACGTTATTGCTAATTGAATAAATCTTTTTGCTTCGATAATCGCCTCTTTTATAGGAAGACCGCTGCCCATAAAAGCAGTTAAGGCTGCTGAAAATGTACAGCCAGTACCATGTGTATTTTTTGTTGTAATACGAGGAGTTTGCATAGAAAACGACGATCCATCTTTAAGAAATATATAATCAATGGCGAAACCCATATCTGTTAAATGACCTCCTTTTAAAATGACACATTGTACTCCTGTTTGTAGTAAGAGATAGGCTACTTCTTTCATATCAGTTAAAGTTCTAATTTCTCTACCAGTAAGCGTTTCAGCTTCAGGAATATTCGGAGTTACAATGGTTGCAATTGGCAGTAAAAGCTTCATGATGGCATCAATTGCATCTTGTTGTAATAAACTTTCACCACCTTTCGCAATCATCACAGGATCTACAATAAGCGGAATCTTTGCATCAGCCATTATTTGTGCGATAGTTTGAATGATGTCTGAAGAAAACAGCATGCCTGTTTTCACTGCACTAATTGAAAAATCTTCTAATAGTGCTTGTAGCTGTTGCTCAACAAAGCTTGCGTCAATGGGCATGACACCTGAGACACCAAGCGTATTTTGAGCAGTCAATGCTGTAATGACGGAAGTTCCAAAAACCTTTAATTCCTGAAAGGTTTTTAAATCAGCCTGTATACCTGCACCGCCGCCACTATCAGAGCCAGCAATTGTCGTAACAACTTGCATTATTGTTCACCAGCCTTTGAAAGACGGTATAGTTCATTCAATACAGAAATTTGAAAATCACCGATGTATTGCGTAGTAGAACCAGCTTGTTCAGCTATTTTTTTATAAAGTTGTAGTACATTTATTAATTGGTTATAGGGTTGATGACCAGTCACGTAAGCAGCACAACAAATGGCACTTAATAAGCAGCCAGTCCCAGTGACCTCTGTCATATGAGAATTCCCGCCTATAATCCATTGCTGTTGATTTCCATCAGTTATAAAATCCTTTTCACCTGTGACAATCACTATACAATGATAAAGCTGAGCAATTCTCATCGCTTCATGCACCAAGGATATTGAACCTGTTCCACTGTCTACACCCTTTTGCTGCCATTCTACATTGGCAATGGCGGCAAGTTCTCCAATATTGCAGCGAATTACTGCAAATTCAATCTCTTTTAACAGATGTTGTACGGTTTGTTTTCGATAGGTTGTAGCTCCAGCACCAACAGGATCTAATACTACAGGTATGCCAAGTGCATTGGCCTTTTTCCCAGCAAGTAACATGGATTCTTTCGATTTGTCATTAAGTGTACCGATATTAATCAATAAGCTTGAGGCAATTGCAACCATTTCCTCGACCTCGTCACAGCCATCAGCCATAACTGGCGAGGCACCGATTGCTAATAGGCCGTTTGCCTGAAAATTTGCCACCACATAATTTGTAATGCAATGAATTAGTGGATTTTTTTTACGGATAGTTTGAAAAATCATTCTAAGTCCTCCTTTGTTGGATGGACGTAAGCGTGCAAAAAAGGCTCTTTTTTGTGTAAAAAAAACACGCAAAAGAGCCTTTCATCAGTGAATTAGATGTGAATTGCTCCCTACGTCAGTATTAACTAACAGGTTCAAAGGGTCAGGTTTTACCTTCTCAACTCCAAATGAGTCCCCCTGCAATCTTGCTTTTAGTTGACCAAAATGTACCATATTTTTCTTTCCTGTTCAATAGAAGTTTTTACCTTCATCCAGCAAATGTCTTCTGTATCGAAAGTATAGCGGCAGATACAAATGTTTTCTGTATCGAAAGTAAAAAACATCTGCAGGCCCGGGCACACTTCAAAATCTGGACACATTGTTTATCTGTATCGAAGGAAAAGCGACAGCTACAATTACGCAAAGGTGAAATTGATTGATGAACGTGACTGTTGCCATACAGCAGAGTATGATAGTTGTCATGACTTTTCTAAAATAGAGTGTGAACCATTGAAAATGATAAAAATGGAGTTTTATAATGAATCATAGTAAAAGGGAGGCATTTCCATGAAAAGACAAGATTTAATTGCACCAGAATTGTATAATATTACAGAGGAAATTGAAAAATATGCACAGGATGTAACCAAGAATGCACTAATTATTTATGATGAAAATAATGATGTACAATTTATTACATACGCACATCTACTTGCAAAGGCAAATCAGGCTGCACATGTTTTTACAAACCAAGGATTAACAAAAGGTGATGTATTAATCGTGATGGTGCCTAGATCAGTAGAAGCCTATATTGTCTATATTGCTGCACTGAAAGTAGGTTTAACGATTATTCCTAGTTCGGAAATGCTAAGAACGAAGGATATTGAATATCGCATACACCATGCTAATGCAAAGGGTATAGTTGCTTATGAGCCATATATTGAGCAATTTGATAACGTGAAAAACTTACAGGGCTTGCAGCAATTCGTAATAGGAAATGCACATGAACCTTGGCAGTCATTACTTCAAAAAATGCAAGATCAACCAACAAATTACATAAGTTCTACTCCAACGAAAAGTACAGATAATGCATTTTTAGCTTATACAAGTGGTACAACAGGCAATCCTAAGGCAGCAGTACATACACATAGCTGGGGATATGCACATTTACGAACAACAGCACCGAATTGGTTAGGCGTACAGGAAAATGACATCGTTTGGGCTACAGCAGCTCCAGGCTGGCAAAAATGGATTTGGAGTCCGTTCCTCGCAACATTAGGAAGTGGTGCAACCGCATTTGTGTACAAAGGTAAATTTGATGCGACAACATATCTTACACTTCTTGAAAAATTCAATATTAATATCCTGTGCTGTACACCAACTGAATACCGATTTATGGCTGCATTAGAAAACTTACAGGATTTTAATTTAGAGAGTGTTCGTCAGGCTGTCTCAGCAGGAGAACCTTTAAATAGTGATGTAATAAAAGTATTTTCGAATGTTTTCCATTTACAGGTAAGAGATGGTTATGGGCAAACTGAAAATACATTATTAGTCGGAACAATGGTAGGTATGGAGGCTAGAATCGGCTCAATGGGTAAACCAACTCCAGGGAATACAATTGATATTATTGATGATTTAGGAAATCCTGTTTCAGTAGGAGAAGTAGGTGATATTGCAGTACATCGTGAAACACCTGCGTTATTTAAAAAATATTTACATGATCCTGAGCGCACTAGCTTACAATTTAGAGGTGATTGGTATATCACTGGTGATCGAGCATATAAAGATGTAGATGGTTATTTTTGGTTTGAGGGGCGAGGAGACGATGTTATTATTTCATCTGGCTATACAATAGGACCATTTGAAGTAGAAGATGCTTTGATGAAACATGCAGCAGTAAAAGAAGCGGCAGTTGTAGCAAGTCCAGATGAAGTTCGGGGAAATATTGTGAAGGCATTTGTGGTGCTTAATGAAGGAGAGATAGGAAATGCTAGTCTTATCAAGCAGCTTCAAAATCATGTAAAAACTTTAACAGCTCCCTATAAATATCCTCGTGCCATTGAATTTATAACGGAATTGCCAAAGACTTCATCAGGTAAAATCCGTCGTATTGAACTACGTCAACAAGAAAAAAATAAATGTACTATTAAATAGTTTACAGCTTTACATTTTGTCGAAAGTAAATATTTCCTAGGAAATAATGACGAAAATCAAAGTTCATGTATTTTTATTGAGCTTTGATTTTTTTTATGATATTCGGTAATGTTAATGAGCATAACCTTTTGTATAGTATTGCAAAAAAAATGAAACATATTAGAAAGTTATTCGTATAACGTGTAGAGGAGGCGGAAAGACATGAATGTAAAAAGGTGGACTGCTTTAATTATTGCAGGTGTATTACTTGTATTTTCATT
Source organism: Lysinibacillus sp. GW821-FHT14F06 (assembly GCF_058803665.1). Lineage (NCBI taxonomy): Bacteria > Bacillati > Bacillota > Bacilli > Caryophanales > Bacillaceae > Lysinibacillus > Lysinibacillus sp. GW821-FHT14F06. The sequence continues at coordinate 83,996 of NZ_JBXAPF010000009.1, read as the reverse complement.
AGGTATAAACACTGTTTTTGCAATTTTTAAATCAGATTTCTTTGGTAATTTTGATAGCTTAATGGCTGGTGATAATTTATCAGTAATGGAGACAGTTATTGAAAACGGTAGTATAAATAAGCGGATAGCCTATTTAAAGGTTGATGGGGCGATACAAGATATTGGTTCAAGTTCGTTATGGCAACCAGTAGCATATGATCATCAATTCTTTTTAGACCAATTAGATAATATTTTAAATGATGATTCAATACAAGGTGTTGTTTTAAGTGTTAATTCACCAGGTGGTGGTGTTAAAGAATCAGCAGAAATTTATAAAAAACTTTTAAAAATTAAAGAAGAGCGACAAATTCCAATTTATGTTTCAATGGATTCTATGGCTGCCTCAGGAGGTTATTACATTTCAGCACCAGCCGATAAGATATTTGCACAACGGGATACAATAACGGGTTCAATAGGTGTCATTATGCAATCAATTAATTATCAGGCTTTGGCAGAAAAAGTTGGTATTAAGTATGAAACGTTTAAATCCGGTGAGCATAAGGACATGCTAAGTCCTATGCGTGAAGTAACGGCAGACGAGCGTGCCATGATGCAGGATATGATTAATGAAACGTATGAGGAATTCGTGAATATTGTTGAAAAAGGGCGTAATATGTCTGAGGCAGATGTGAAAAAAGTTGCTGATGGTCGAATACTAAGTGGTACAAAGGCACTTGAATCAGGCTTAATCGATGAAATTGGTGATGAGGAAGCAACGATTACTGCATTACGTGAAGACTTTGGTTTACAAGATGCTGAACTATTTGAGTATTCATATGAAATGGGTGGCTGGCAATCATATGTCGGAATGAAGATTGGATCTGTGTTTGGTCCATCTACTGAGGAAAAAATGCTGATGAAAATTATGACAGATTATAAAGCACCGAAAATGATGTACTTATACGGCGAATACTAAGGAGGGAGTACAATGACAAACCATGAAATTGTTATGCAAGGTTCACCCTCTCTCAGCAATACGCTACTAATTGATCCAGAAGAAACGAACACGAGTAAAAACTATGCTAAAAAAACAGCAGGATTTTGGATACGTTTTTGGGCATTTTTATTAGATGGATTTATCATTACAGCAGTTGGTGGTATTTTTGTAAACCCTATTTTTTATCTAATGGATTGGTCATTATCTGAAACAGTATGGTATGCACCGATTTCAATAATCACTGCCATCTTCTATTATAGTTATTTTGTCCTGATGACTAAGTTTTTTGGGCAAACATTGGGGAAAATGGTATTTGGATTGCGTGTGGTTTCATTAAAGCATGATAAGCTCACTTGGTCTGATGTGATATTTCGTGATTGGATTGGGCGAATTATTTGTAATATTTTTATGCCGCTATATATTCTTGTAGTTATTTTACCTGACAATAAAGGTTTACATGATTTCTTTGCAGATACAACCGTAGTGCATGAAAATACGTTTATTGAAAAGGAATTAACACAAACATCACTTCCAATCAGAGAGGAAAGCTTTACAACTGAACCTCTCATAGAAAAAGACATAGACATTATGGAAGAAAAAAAAGAGGAATAGTAATTTGAGCTGTCTCTAGAAAATGAGGCAGCTCTTATTTTGTGGTACCTGAATTGAATTACGGAGTTGTCTTAGTTGCAAACAATTCCCTTCATTTAGTAATATTATGTACATATGATGATTAGGAGGCGTTTATATGGCACAAGTAACATTTAAAAATGGTCCAGTAACACTTGTAGGTAACGAAGTAAAGGTTGGAGATCAAGCACCAGATTTCACAGTATTAGCGAACGACCTATCACCTGTTACATTAAAAGAATCAGAGGGGAAAATTCGTTTATTTAGTGTTGTACCATCATTAGATACTGGTGTGTGTGATGCCCAAACACGTCGTTTTAACGAGGAAGCGGCGAACTTAGGTGACAATGTTGTGATTTACACAGTATCTGTTGATCTTCCATTTGCTCAAAAACGTTGGTGTGGTGCTGCAGGTATTGATGCTGTTCAAACAGTTTCAGATCACCGTGACCTTTCATTTGGTGAAGCATATGGGGTATACATCCAAGAATTACGTCTTCTAGCGCGTGCAGTTTTTGTGGTGGATGCTAATGACAAAGTGACATATGTGGAATATGTACCAGAGGCAACAAACCATCCAAATTATGAAGCGGCGATTGAGGCTGTCAAAGCACTAGCATAAAATGCTGCTTTTAGGCTAAGATATTACTAGACAAAGGGGGCTGTGACAAGGTTTTGTCACGGCTCTTTTCTGCGTGAAAGGAAGTTGGCTATGGAAAATATTGAGAAGTTATTTGGTATGCTTAATGAACATGCTGAGAAAATAGAAAAAGAACAAGATATTACTTTGCTTGAAGGGGTGCTAGATGGGTTAGAGGCGTGGCTAGATGGAGCAGTTGATTTTTCGCAAGAAAGTGCAACAAAGGAAGATGTGCGAAAAGCAATTCAAATTGCTATTTTAAAGGGTATGCGAAAAGGCTCTCAGCCTAATCATCAAATGACACCGGATACACTGGGTTTATTAGTTGGCTATTTTGTAGAGCAGATTTTTGCAGATCGTCTAGCAGCAGAAAAAATAGTTATGTTGGATCCAGCGGTTGGTACAGGGAATTTACTACTAACGGTTATGAATTTATTAGATGGAAAAATAGAAGCTACTGGTGTCGAGATTGATGAACTGCTTATTCGTTTAGCTGCAGCAACAGCTGATTTGACAGAGCAACCGGTGTCTTTATACCGTCAAGATGCTTTAGAAGATTTATTAGTAAACCCAGTGGATGCTATTGTTTGTGATTTACCAGTCGGCTACTATCCGAACGAGGAAGTAGCATTGAATTATGAATTGTGTCCTTCAGAAGGAATGAGTTTTGCCCATCACTTGTTTATTGAGCAATCCATTAACTACACGAAGGATGGGGGCTATTTATTCTTCCTTGCACCATCACATCTTTTTGATTCTGAGCAATCTAAGCAATTGCATAAATATATCCAGAAGCATGCTTGGATTCAAGCAATTATTCAGCTGCCCGATACAATGTTTGCCAATAGAGCACTTGAGAAAAGCATTGTTATCCTGCAAAAGCAGGCTCAAGACTTTAAGGCTCCTAAAGAGGTATTGCTGGCAAAGGTTCCAAATATGCAAAATAAACAAGCCCTAGCAATGTTCTTTGAAAAAGTGAAAATGTGGAGAGACGGTAAATAATTAAAAAGGTATCCAATATTGGATACCTTTTTATGTACTAATTATTTTCAGGTGTACGGATAACAAGTACGTCACATTTTGCTGAGCGTACGATTGCTTCAGATACTGAACCGATTAGGAAGCGTTCTACTGCATTTAGACCAGTTGCACCACAGATGATTAAATCTGCGTCTACGATGTTAGAAAGCTCTTTCGTAATGATATTTTTTGGTGAGCCATATTCAATTACAAGGTTAATGTTTGTTAAGCCTTCATCTTCAGCTTGTTTTTTGTAACCATTTAATAGTTCCTCAGAGAATGCTTGAGCACGCTCAGCAATTGAACGATCATAAGCTTCGATTGCAGCAAATGAACGTGTGTCAATAACATTTACTAGGTTTAACACAGCACCTTCGTTACGTTTTGCCACGTCAATTGATTTACGGAAAGCGTATTCTGCCTCCTTAGAACCGTCTACTGCAACTACAATGCTTTTATAATGATTAGCCATTTGAATTACCTCCCTGATTTATATATTCTGATTATACCAAATGATTTTCTAAAGGAAATACTTTCCGAAAGAAAAAATGTGAAAAAGTGAAGGTTTTTATTGTGAAAATGCAATAATATCAATTTTCCTCATATAATATTGTTCAAAGAACAGTACTTCTGCTATAGAAATCCTCCATAAAAACGAAGATTACATTTCGTTATAGGTGTGTTGGTGAGTTTGCATTTTTTTGAATAATAATTATGTGCTTCTTTAAAGTATATTGTAAATAATTTGAAAATTTTGTATTTTGGAAATGTTGTTAATTTTAGTTGTAATCGCTTTATTTAAAGCATTTTTTGATTATGTTTGGTAATATGGAAATGCAAGGGGTGCATCAATACGGAAAATCGTATTTAACAAAAATGATGCTAATTTCTTAGGCAATGGAAGGGGATAGGGAAGATGAAGATTGGTATTCCAAAAGAGATTAAAAACAATGAAAATCGTGTAGCAATGACACCAGCTGGGGTTGTTACATTAACACATGCTGGTCATGAAGTGTTCATTGAAACAGGTGCAGGCTTAGGATCAAGCTTTACAGATGCAGACTACCAAGCAGCAGGTGCTCACATTGTTGAAACGGCAAAAGAGGCATGGTCACAAGAAATGATCATGAAGGTAAAGGAACCTGTTGCATCAGAATATGATTACTTCAATGAGGGTCAAATCCTATTCACTTATTTGCATTTAGCACCAGAGATTGAATTAACGCAGGCTCTTTTAAATAAAAAAGTTGTTGGTATCGCTTATGAAACAGTACAATTAGCAAATGGTTCTTTACCTCTATTAACACCAATGAGTGAGGTTGCAGGTAAAATGGCAACACAAATCGGTGCACAGTTCCTTGAGAGAAACCACGCAGGTAAAGGAATTTTACTAGGCGGAGTATCTGGTGTACCCCGCGGTAAAGTAACTGTTATTGGTGGTGGTATTGCTGGAACAAATGCAGCAAAAATAGCTGTTGGTATGGGTGCCGATGTAACAGTAATTGATTTAAGCCCAGAGCGTTTACGACAATTAGAAGATTTATTTGGTCGGGATGTTCAAACTTTAATGTCTAATCCATATAATATTGCAGAATCAGTGAAAAACTCAGATTTAGTAGTTGGAGCTGTTTTAATTCCTGGAGCTAAGGCACCAAAGCTTGTTTCTGAGGAAATGATTAAGTCTATGCAGCCAGGCTCAGTAGTTGTGGATATTGCCATTGATCAAGGTGGAATTTTTGCAACATCTGATCGTGTGACGACACATGATGACCCAACATATGTTAAACATGGTGTTGTGCATTATGCTGTAGCAAACATGCCAGGTGCAGTTCCTCGTACTTCAACGATTGCTTTAACAAATAATACAATTCCTTATGCACTGCAAATTGCGAATAAGGGATATAAACAAGCATGCCTTGATAACCCTGCACTGAAAAAAGGGGTAAATACGTTAGATGGACAACTTGTTTACAAGGCGGTAGCTGATTCTCAAGGTCTACCATTTGTTGATGTGGATGAATTAATTCAATAATTGATATAGCAAAAGGAAGCAACTATGAGAAAACTCATTGTGCTTCCTTTTTTGATTTAAATGTAGTTAGTAATCAATTAAAGCACAATTAATTCCTTTTGGAACTTTGTCAGCACTTCTACTCCGTCTTTTGTAACAACCACGTCATCTTCAATGCGGACACCTGTTACATCAGATTTGTAGATACCTGGTTCAATTGTAAAGACCATTCCTTCTTCCATAATCAGTTCATTTGCACCTGTCACTGAAGGGAATTCATGTACGGAAATGCCAAGGCCATGACCTAGTCGATGTGTGAAATACTCTCCAAAACCAGCATCAGTAATCGTGTCACGGGCAATTTTATCTAACTCCATTGCACGGACACCTGGCTTTACAGCGGCAATAGCATTTGTATTGGCAGCTAAGACAGTATTATAAATTTCCTTTTGCGCTTCACTTGGTTCACCAAAGGCAACTGTACGTGTAATATCAGAGCAATAACCATCGTAATTAACACCAAGATCAAATAATACCATATCGCCTTTTTCAATTTTGCGAGAACCTGGTATACCGTGTGGAGAGGCTGTTTTTGGTCCACTCAATACCGTTGTTTCAAAGGACATTTTACAGCCTTTTTCTTGAATAGCACTTTCAATAGCTGTTAAAATTTCCATTTCTGTTTTTCCTTCAGCGATTTCCTTACAGCCAACTTCAATTGCATAGTCTGCTAGTTCAGCAGCTTTACGTAATTTTTCTAACTCATTTTCATCTTTAATAACACGCATAGTATTAATTTTTTCATCAAGACGGACAAAATTCGCTTCCAAAAATGATTGTTGCAGCGCTTCTAAACGCTCTACATTGAGGTGAGCTTTTTCAATGGCAAATGCTGATGGATTCGCATTTCGTTCTTTTATAGCTTGGGCAAGAACTTCCATGGAGTTTTCCGTATCTTGGTGACCAATCACCTCATATGACCAGCCAGCAGCCTTCGCATCTGGAATCTCCATTTGAGGACAAATTAAAAAAGGATCTGCGTTTTTGAAAACCATCACGCCTAGTAATCGCTCATGTGGATTACTTTTAAAGCCAGAAACGTAAAAAACATTATCTGGTGTTGTTACGAAAGCGGCATCAATTTGGTTTTGTTGTAAATAGTTTTGAATTTCTTCAACCTTTGACATAGATATATCCTCCTCTTGTTGCTGAAAAGATTTTTTACTGCTGAAGCTTTCTTGATGAGGCTTCGACTTTTGAGCGAGTCATCACCTTTATTCAAATCAGCCTCGATGCTTTTTATAGCTAATGAAATGAATAATTGTCTCTTAAACGTAAAGTTTGTTACATAAGACAATATTATTCTCCCTATAAGCATATCAAAAAAAGGGAAAATGCGCATGAATAGCGAATAAAAATTAAAGAGAGCATATTGTTTAATGGTAATCGCAATGTTTTACTAATTACCAGCTAACCAATTTGACCTTTTCGATACATTTATTCGTAACAATAGTGCAAGGAGGAATTATAAATGGAAATAAGCTATCATGGACATTCCGTTGTTAAAATCCAAACTCATGGGAAAACAATATTGATTGATCCTTTCATTAATGGGAATGGACAAACAGATTTAAAGGTTGCGGAAGAGGCACCAGATATTATTATATTGACTCATGGACATAATGATCACGTTGGTGATACGGTCGAGCTTGCAAAGAAGAAAGACGCACTTGTTATTGCACCAAATGAGCTAGCCAATTGGATTTCTTGGCAAGGAGTGAAAGCGCATCCAATGCATATTGGGGGTGCTAGGGAATTTGATTTTGGAAAAGTGAAATTCACGCAGGCATTCCATGGTTCTTCTTATATAACTGAAAGTAATGAAATTATTTATATGGGCATGCCAGCTGGAGTTTTATTATTTATTGAAGGATTAACCATCTATCATGCAGGAGATACAGCGCTGTTTAGTGATATGAAATTAATTGGTGAACGTCATCCGATTGATATTGCCTTTATACCAATTGGGGATAATTTCACTATGGGACCAGAAGATGCTGCATGTGCAGTTGCATTTTTAAAGCCGAAAATTGTTGTACCAATTCATTACAATACATTTCCTCCAATCGAGCAGGATCCACAAATTTTTGCGGAGCTAGTGCAGAATTCAGAGGTTCAAATTTTAAAAGCGGGTGAAAAAGTAAACTGTTCCTAATCTGTGACACTGCTGTACTATATAAATTGACACCACGTGCATAGTTGAAACGATGGGAAAAGTTAAACAAATTCATCACTTTATATTAAATATTTTTCTAAAATATATGGTACACTAAGAGCAGAAATGATGCTTGAGGAATAGGTGATATTTTGTCTACAAAACATGAGAAAATTTTACAATACATCGAATCACTACCCGTGGGCGATAAAATTTCAGTACGTCAAATTGCAAAAGAAATGCAAGTTAGCGAAGGAACGGCTTACCGTGCTATTAAGGAAGCGGAGAATCGCCGTTTAGTTAGCTCTATTGAACGGGTTGGAACAATTCGTATTGAAAAGAAAAAGAAAGAAAATATTGAACGCTTAACATTTGCTGAAATTGTAAATATTGTTGATGGCCAGGTTTTAGGTGGGAAATCAGGACTACATAAAACGTTGACAAAATTTGTGATTGGGGCGATGCAATTAGAGGATATGATGCGTTATACAGATGCAGGAAGCTTGCTCATCGTTGGTAACCGTATTAAAGCCCATGAGAATGCGCTACGAGCTGGTGCGGCTGTTTTAATAACTGGTGGTTTTGATACAACGGAGGATAATAAGCAACTTGCAGATTCATTAGATCTGCCAATCATTTCAACAAGCTACGATACGTTTACAGTAGCGACGATGATTAACAGAGCAATTTATGACCAATTAATCAAAAAGGATATTTTATTTATCGAGGATATTTATGTCCCAATGACAGATACAGCGGTCCTAAAAAATGATGAAACAATTCATCATTTCCAAAAGCTGAACGAACGAACTACACACGGTGCTTTTCCAGTGGTGACAGCTAATAATAAGCTTGTCGGGATGATTACTGTGAAAGACGTAATTGGTCGAGAAGAAACCGAGCTTATTGAAAAGGTAATGACTAAAAATCCAATTGCTGGGTCAATGAAAATGAGTGTTGCGTCTGCAGGACACCGTATGATTTGGGAAGGCATTGATTTGTTACCGATCGTTAATGATGATACGATTTTACAAGGTGTAATCAGCCGTCAAGATGTGCTTAAGGCACTTCAGCTTGCACAAAGACAGCCTCAGCATGGGGAAACGATTGATGATTTAGTAAAAAATGAAATGAAGGTACTTGGAGATGAAGATTTAATCGTAGAGTTTAAAGTAACACCTCAAATGACAAACCAATATGGGGCAATTTCTTACGGAGCATTTACTACTTTATTAGCAGAAGTTGGTTCATTTGCATTAAAACGCCGTAAGCGAGGCGATGCCGTTGCCGAAAACATGACGATTTATTTCATCAAACCTGTGCAAATGGAAAGTACACTTACTGTAAAACCTCGAATTTTAGACATGAGTCGTAAATTTGTGAAAATGGACTTTGAGGTGTTTAATCAGCAAATGCTAGTTGGGAAGGCAATGATGATGTTCCAGCTCTTGGAACGCTAAGCTGGCAAAAGGGATGGCCTAGTGAGAATATTAGGCCATCCCTTATTTTTTGCTTATCGATTAATACGGTACTCCTCTTCAACAAATTGACCGTAGTGTCGTACCTTTTTGATATTTTCAATAATAACAAAGATGCCTAAAACGACAAGAATTGCTACAATAATAAATGTGTATAATCCAGGGAATAAATAAGCTTGGTTTAAACCAAAAACAAGTATAAAGGCACCAAAACTTACATTCGCTTTGCTTTTGTACCAATTTTTCGCAATCGGTAATGGAGAGCGGAATTGTTTTGTTTTAAAATAAAAATAAAAAACAAATGATATGATTATGGTAAACACAAAAATTAAATTGAGCATAGTAAACCTCCTAGCATAACTAGACATTATTGTAACGATTATTGATGAAAAATGCTAACGGTTATTACTATCATTTTGGGGGAAATTATATTGAAACGACAAATCATCGACACAATTGCTTTATATGAGACAATTATTATTCATCGCCATGTACGTCCTGATCCAGATGCTTATGGTTCTCAACAAGGTTTAAAAGAATTAATTTTAGCCAACTATCCAGGAAAAAAAGTTTTTGCTGTAGGTGAGCATGATGATTCTTTAACATTTATGGCACAGCCTGATCAAGTTACTGATGATGTTTATGATAATGCTCTAGTAATTGTTACGGATACTGCAAATACTGAACGTGTCGACGACCAACGCTATACAAAGGGCAAGATGGTCATAAAAATCGATCATCATCCAAATGATGATGCATATGGTGATCTATTGTGGGTGGACACGACAGCTAGCTCTTGTAGTGAAATGATTTATGAGCTTTTTGAGGAAGGTCGCAATGTAGCCAACTGGTCGCTATCTACGGCTACTGCTAGATTGTTATTTGCTGGTATTGTGGGTGATACAGGAAGATTTCAATTTCCAAGTACAACAGCGAAAACATTTAAAATTGCTGCAGAACTCATTACATATGATTTTGATCGAAATCAGATTTTTGATGGTATGTATGAAATGGAACAAAAATTATTAAATTTACAGGGCTATATTTATCAAAATTTTGAAATGAATGAGCATGGGGCCGCGCATATAAAATTGACGAAGGAATTGCTAACAAAATTCGATGCTGTTCCGTCAGAGGCTTCTCTTTTAGTAGGCTGCCTTGGTAGTGTAAAAGGTATTTGTGCATGGGTTGTGTTTATAGAGGAGGGAGAACAAATTAGAGTACGTTTGCGCTCGAAAGGCCCTATTATTAATACGCTAGCGAAGGAATTCAATGGTGGAGGACACCCATTAGCTTCAGGTGCAACTGCTCATTCATGGGAGGAAGCGGATTGTGTGATAAATCGTTTACAGGCAATTTGTCAAACGTATCGCTTAAATAACTAACAATATTCTATAGGTATTATCATAATCAAAAACGAAGTAATACCAAGAAAGGAAGGGATTCATTTGACACATGTATATACGAAGATGCATACGAGCGCGGATTTATTGAATAGCACGATTCGGCTTGAACAATTGATCCCTTTTTTAAAAGAGCAAAAAACGCAGGCCTGTGCAATCGTCAATTCGAAATTGTACGGGCTTTTGCCTTTTTGTAAGGCGTTACAGCAAGCGAATATTCATGCTGTAATTGGTCTTTCTGTAAACATACAATGGCAGGAGCTACAAATTCCTTTAGTTTTATATGCAAAGACACAAGAAGGCTATCAGCATTTATTAAAGATTAGTAGTGCCGTTTCAATAAGAGAAGATGAGGTTTTGCCGTGGAAATGGCTAGAAGGGTATGCAGCAGGCTGTATAGCATTGCTTTCCTCTAATGATATAGCGGAAATTGGAAATTGGACAGAGGTGGCAAGCGCTCTAAAAGCATTGTTTGGTCAGTATTTATTTATGGGGATTGCTAGACCGGCAGGGATGATTGCAGAAAAAGAACAGGATTATGTTATATGGTGTAAGAACGAAAGCATCCCATTAGTGGCTTCACAGAGTTGTTATTTTTTACGACCAGAAGACCATTTTGCTTTCGAGGTGGCAAGAGCGATTGATACAGGTGAAAAGTGCACTGATATAGAGGAATCCGCCCATTTGCATGGTTATTTTGTGCCAACGGTGGATGAATGGAGCAGCTGGTTTGTTGATTGTCCTGAATGGCTTGAAGCGAGTGCAGCAATGTTAGCTGGCTGTACAGCAAAAATCCCTAATATGCCTGTGCAAATGCCTAAATTTCCAGTGCCAGTAGGAGAAACAGCTGAAAAATTACTGGTTAAGGAGGCATTTTCAGGTTTAGCGTTGCGTTTCAATCAAAATGAAATTCCGCATGTTTATAAAGAGCGACTACAATATGAGCTTGAAATTATCTGTTCAATGGGCTTTGCGGATTATTTTTTAATTGTTGCAGATTTTATGCGTTATGCCAAAGAGAATCATATTTTAACTGGCCCAGGTCGAGGTTCGTCAGCGGGGTCACTTGCAGCCTATAGTCTTTCTATAACACAAGTAGATCCTCTTGCTTACGGATTACTATTCGAGCGTTTTTTAAATCCAGAACGTATCTCTTTACCAGATATTGATATAGATTTTGTTGATAATAAAAGACAAAAAGTCATTCAATATGTGACACATAAATATGGCAAGGCAAATGTCGCACAGATCATCACATTTGGTACATTATCAGCAAAAGCTGTAGCCCGGGATGTGGCTCGGGTTTTAGGCTTTGAAGCTGAAACATTAGAAAAGATTTCGAAATGGATTCCCAATAAACCTGGGATAACGCTACAAAAAGCGGTGGCTGAATCACATGGCTTACAAGGCTGGTTAGCAGAGGATGAAAAACATCGTCGGTGGTTAGAAGTAGCTTTAAAATTAGAAGGATTGCCAAGGAATTCCTCTACGCACGCGGCAGGTGTTGTATTAGCACCATCCCCCTTGGTCAATACAATGCCTATAGAGAAGGGGCATGATGATATTTATTGTACCCAATGGCCCATGGGCGATGTAGAAGCGTGTGGTCTTGTAAAAATGGACTTTTTAGGCTTGCGTAACTTAACAATTTTAGAGCAGATACGCTGGTCCATTTATAAAGTTGGAGGACCATGGATAGAGTTTGAGCGAATTCCTATGCAGGATGAAAAAACATTCCAGCTTCTTCAGAGGGGAGATACATTAGGCATTTTCCAATTAGAATCTGAGGGTATGAAGCAAGCATTGCGAGATATTCAGCCGACGCATTTTTTAGATATAGTAGCGGTCAATGCATTATATCGGCCAGGTCCAATGGATTTTATCCCAATCTATGCAAGACGTAAATCAGGACAGGAACTAGTGATTATGCCGCATCCAGTATTAGAGCCAATTTTACGAGAAACATTTGGCGTTATCGTTTATCAGGAACAGATAATGCAAATTGCTTCTAAAATGGCAGGCTTTACGATGGGACAGGCAGATTTACTGCGTCGAGCGGTCAGCAAGAAAAATCGCCAAGTATTAGAAGAGCAACGAGCGGTATTTGTGAATGGAGCGATGAAGCAAGGCTACGATATCCATATAGCAGAAGAGGTGTATGCACTGATTGTGCGCTTTGCGGATTATGGCTTCCCTAAAAGCCATGCAGTTGCATATAGTGTTATCTCTTATCAAATGGCCTATTTAAAGGCGCATTACCCAAAAAGCTTTTATGCAGCGCTATTGTCAAATGCAACAGGAAATGCGGACAAGATTCAGCAGCTTGTGAATGAAGCCAAAGAACAAGGTATAGCTTTCTATCCACCTTCATTAAAACATAGTACTAAATATTTCGCTGTTGAAAAGGATGGCATTCGTTATAGCTTATCAGGTATTAAAGGTGTTCCTCATACCTTTATTGAGACAGTGAAGGCCATACGACAATCGAATGCTGAGACATTAAATAATTTATTTGATTTAGCGGTTGCTTTAAGTGCCCAGCATTTTAAACCGAAAGTAATAGAAGCTTTGATATTTGCAGGAGCGTTCGATTATTTGGGTAGAGATCGTGCAGTTCTTATTAAGACGGTAGAAGCAGCTTTGAAGCATGCAGAGCTAATGAGACCTACAGAAGATATAGATTGGGCATCAGCAACTGCCTTTAGCTTTGGTAAGCCCAAATATATGGAAGCTCAAGAAATGACACAAAAAGAAAAACTGATGCATGAGAAGGATAGTTTAGGGTTCTATATATCCGCACATCCTGTAACAGAAGAGCGAGTTTTCTGGCGGGAAGTCAATGTTACATGTAGGGAGTTAAAACATACACGAGATGGAACTTATGTCAAAATGATTGGCTTGATTGAAGAGGTAAAAAAAATTCGAACAAAAAAAGGGGAGCAAATGGCTTTTGTTCAACTTCAAGATGAATATGGCTTAGTGTCCATAACCTTATTTCCACAAGTATTTCAGCTTGTGCAAGAGTTTTTACAGGAGGATGAAATACTTTATATTGAGGGCACAGTGGAAAGACGTTTTGGAAAGCCACAGGTGAAAGTAAAACACGCACAAACGACGAAAAAAATATAAAAGGAAACAAGAATTTAGAAACTGCATAAATTTTTATGCAGTTTTTTCTTTACATTTCATCAGTTATTTTGTAAGCTAGTAACAACGTTAAAAGTGGTCTGACCACTTTTTGATAAGGGGAGTTAGTCGTATGGATAAAAAAACCGAACAAAAGAAAGTGTTTTTAGAAATCGTCCAACAATTACGTCAACTCATTAAAATAGAAAAAATACAAGCTGGTGAGAAGCTACCTTCTGAACGAGTTCTGTCAGAGCGTCTAGGTGTCGGGCGATCCTCTGTAAGAGAGGCATTGCGAAGTTTAGAATTGCTCGGTCTGATTGAAACAAGACATGGTGGTGGTACTTTTCTAGCATCCACTCATAAACATCAGCTCGTAGAAATACTGTCGATGTTTATATTAGAAGATGAAAAATCAAAAAAGGATGTCGAATTAACACGACAAATTCATGAAAAGGAAGCTATTCGCGTAATAAGTTGTACAGAGATTCTTCGCACACTACCTGTGTGGGACAGTTTTTTTGTGAAACTAGAAATTGAAGGTGCCGTTAATTGTCAAGATATTTTACGAGAGCTAATAATTACGGCAGGAAATCGACTTTCTTTAAAAATCTGGTTTCAATTAGCAGCCTATGATGGTGACCGTTTAAATCGAAACTCAACAGAAGAAGAAAAGTTAATCATTCAAACGATGGTGAAATCAATGCAGCTCGGCTACGAAAAAGAAGCATTAAAAGCTTATGAACAGTGGATGAATACTGAACAAAGCATTTAGACAACAAAGGGGGAGTCAAACATGGCAATACGCAGCTTATTTAGTGGTAATAAAAAAAAGAAAGAGAGTGGACAAGAAAAGGCATTTCCAGAAGGATTGATGACAAAATGTCCTGAATGCCGCCATATTCAATTAACGAAGGAATTAGAGAAAAATCATAAAGTATGTACAAAATGCAGTTATCACTTCAAAATGACTGCACAGGAACGTGTAGATTATTTCTTAGATGAAGGCTCGTTTGTTTCTATGGATGATCATTTACAAACAAGTAATCCACTGAATTTCCCAGCGTATGTGGAGAAAATTTCTGTGGATCAACAAAAAACGGGCTTAAATGAGGCTGTATTGACAGGAGTAGGCACGTTAGACGGAGAAGAAATTGTCATAGCAATTATGGATTCTCATTTCCGTATGGGCTCCATGGGCTCGGTTGTTGGAGAAAAAATTACACGTGCTGTTGAAAAGGCAACTGAATTACGTGTACCGTTTATTATCTTTACAGCTAGCGGTGGGGCGCGCATGCAGGAAGGCGTTCTATCATTAATGCAGATGGCAAAAACGAGTGTGGCATTAAAACGACATAGTGACCAAGGTTTATTGTTTATTTCGATATTGACGCACCCAACAACAGGTGGTGTTTCAGCAAGCTTTGCCTCTGTTGGAGATATTAATATAGCAGAACCTCAAGCATTAATTGGCTTTGCTGGTCGTCGTGTTATTGAAGAAACGGTTAGAGAAAAATTACCAAATGATTTCCAAACAGCGGAATTTTTACTTGAGCATGGTCAGCTTGATGCCATCTTTCCACGTAAGGATTTGCGAGATCAAGTAGCAGTACTTGTAAAAATGCATACGAAAGGCGGCGTACAGCATGTCTAAAAATTTAGCTTTTGAAGAACCAGTAATACAATTACGTGAAAAAATAAATGAATTAAAATCAATAGCTGCTGAAGCAGATGTAGATATGACAGGTGAAATTGAAAAGCTTGAAACTCGTCTGACTCAGCTGGAGCAATCCATATATGCCAATATGAAGCCATGGGATCGTGTGCAGGTAGCTAGACATCCAGAAAGACCAACGACATTACAATATATAGAAGCAATGTGTGAAAATTTTATAGAATTGCATGGGGATCGAACGTTTGGTGACGATGCCGCCATTCTTGGAGGTATTGCGCTTTTTGAAGGACAACCAGTCACAATTATTGGACATCAACGTGGAAAATCTACGAAAGAAAATATTCGTCGTAATTTCGGTATGCCACACCCAGAAGGCTATCGAAAAGCATTACGATTAATGAAGCAGGCTGAGAAATTTAAACGCCCAATTATATGCTTTATTGATACCAAAGGTGCATATCCAGGTAAGGCAGCTGAGGAACGTGGCCAAAGTGAAGCAATTGCTAGAAATCTTATTGAGATGGCAGGCTTACAAGTACCAGTAATCAGCATTGTTATTGGTGAAGGTGGTAGCGGTGGTGCACTTGCACTAGGGGTAGCTAATCGCGTCTTTATGTTGGAGAACTCAACTTATTCTGTTATTTCTCCTGAGGGAGCAGCATCCATCTTATGGCGTGATGGAAGCCTTGCAAAACAAGCTGCAGAGGCAATGCGTATAACAGCGCCTGATTTAAAGGAGCTAGGAGTCATTGATGGCATCATCCCAGAAATTGCAGGTGGTGCACATCGCAATGTAGCGAAACAAGCGCTTTATCTAAAAGAATGTATAAGTGACACACTGAAAGCATTGAATTCTTTAAATGGTGAACAATTAGTAGAAGATCGTTACGAGAAATTTAAGAAAATTGGTCAATATACAGAAACAGAAGTATAAAAGATAAGAAAATATTTCGTGATTTAAGTTTTAAATCAAAATTGTTAGTTGAAAAATCTGCTCGTAAAGAGATTAATTTTGTCTTTTAGTTGAAGAAAAGCTTTTATGTTATAAGAAGATAGTAGCGCAAAAATAACGCCAGACTTCTTGAAAAAATGTTAGATTTCGGATGTTTTTGAATGGAAAGAGTGTGTGAAAGCGCATTCTTTTCATTTTTTATGTAAAAGTTATGTTTTTATAGTCTTAGAACCCTTACATAGTTTGTTTTTTCATGTTAATGTGAATAATAATAGTAACTGCAGGAGGTTCGACAATGAAAAAAATTGCCGTATTAACAAGTGGTGGAGACGCGCCAGGAATGAACGCAGCTATTCGTGCAGTCGTTCGTAAGGCAGCATTTCATGGAATCGATGTTGTCGGAATTAAGCATGGCTATGAAGGCTTAGTAAAAGGTTACATGGAGAATCTTGATCTAGGTTCAGTAGGTGGCATAATTCAACGAGGTGGTACACAGTTAAATTCAGCGAGATGTCCTGAATTTAAAGAAGAAGCAGTCCAACAGCGTGGTATTGACAACTTGCGAGCAGCAGGAATTGAAGGATTAGTCGTTATTGGTGGAGATGGTTCCTACAGAGGTGCTATGGATTTAGTGAAGAAAGGCTTTCCAGTTGTTGGTGTGCCAGGAACAATTGATAATGATGTACCAGGCACAGAATATACAATAGGATTTGATACGGCACTTAATACAGTTGTAGAATCTATTGATAAAATTCGTGATACAGCGACCTCTCATGAAAACTCCTTTATAGTGGAGGTAATGGGAAGAGATGCTGGAGATATTGCTTTATGGGCAGGACTTGCAGCAGGTGCTGAAACAGTTTTAATTCCAGAAGAAGATTATAATTTAGATGATATTGTGGCACGCTTAGATCGAGGAGCAGCACGTGGCAAAAAGCATAGCATTATTATTGTTGCTGAGGGAGTCATGACAGGCAGTGATTTGGCAAAATTATTAAAGGAAAAAACAGGAAAAGAGACACGTGTTTCTGTTCTTGGCCATATTCAACGAGGTGGTTCTCCTACTGCACGTGATCGTGTTTTGGCAAGTCAATTCGGTGCTCATGCAGTTGAATTACTAATGGAAGGAAAGTCTGGCAGAGCGGTAGGAATCCGCAATCATCAAGTAATTGACTATGATATGCCTGAGGCTTTCGAAAAAAATCATGAGGCAGATGTAAGTTTATATACGTTAATGAAAGAACTATCAATATAATTTGGTATAAAAACGGAGTGGGGCAGAAAATGAGAAAAACTAAAATCGTATGTACAATTGGTCCGGCAAGTGAGTCGCCAGAAACGTTAGAAAAACTGATTGAGGCAGGTATGAATGTTGCCCGCTTAAATTTTTCACATGGTTCGCATGAGGAGCATGAGGTACGGATTAATTTAATTCGAGAAGTTGCACAAAAATTAGGAAAGCCAGTTGGGATATTACTTGATACTAAAGGTCCTGAAATTCGTACACATAATATGCAAAACGGGGAGCTACATTTAACAGCAGGTCAAGTAATTGATATTTCAATGACTGAGATTGAGGGTACAGAGACTAGCTTCTCTGTCACATATGAACGATTGATTGAGGATGTTGAACAAAACTCCATTATTTTGCTAGATGATGGCCTCATTCAGTTACGTGTTTTAGCAACAGACATGGAAAAAGGTCTTATTCATACAATTGTTGAAAATGCTGGTGTTTTAAAAAATAAAAAAGGTGTAAATGTACCTGGCGTTTCTGTCCAGCTTCCTGGTATCACAGAGAAGGATGCACAAGATATTTTATTCGGTATTGAGCAAGATGTAGATTTTATTGCAGCTTCGTTCGTGCGTCGTGCGAAAGATGTGCTAGAAATTCGAGAGCTACTTGAACAAAATGGCGGCAGTCATATTCAAATCATCCCGAAAATAGAGAACCAAGAGGGTGTAGACAATATTGATGAAATCATCTTAGTGTCAGATGGATTAATGGTAGCTCGTGGTGATCTAGGGGTTGAAATTCCAGCTGAAGAAGTACCATTAGTACAAAAGAAATTAATTTTAAAATGTAATCAAGTAGGGAAACCAGTAATTACAGCTACACAAATGCTAGATTCAATGCAGCGTAACCCGCGTCCAACACGAGCAGAGGCAAGTGATGTAGCGAATGCTATTATTGATGGCACAGATGCAATTATGTTATCTGGAGAAACAGCGGCAGGTCTATATCCAGTGGAATCTGTACAAACAATGAATAAAATTGCACAGCGTACAGAAAATTCTTTAGACTATAAGGCAATTGTTTCTACACGTAGTAGAGAAAAAGAGGCAAATATGACGGAGGCTATATCTCAGGCTGTAGCGTATACGTCGATTAACTTAGGGGTAAAGGCAGTTTTAGCACCGACTGAAAGTGGTAATACAGCTAGAATGATTGCAAAATATCGTCCAGGAGTACCAGTTGTTGCTGTAACGGGGTCCTCAAATACAGCTCATACATTAACACTAGTTTGGGGTGTATATCCAGTTGTTTGTCAACGTGTGACAACTACAGATGAAATTTTAGAGCTAGCTGTTGATGAAAGCTTAAAGCATGGCTATGTAACACATGGTGATGCAGTTGTTATTACTGCAGGTGTACCAGTTGGTGAAGCAGGTACAACTAACTTAATGAAAGTTCACATTATTGGAGATTTACTAGCTCGTGGCCAAGGAATTGGAAAAGCTTCAGTAGTAGGAAAAACAGTTGTTGCAAAAAATGCAGCAGAGGCACTAGCCTACGATACAGATGGTTGTATTATAGTAACAGTTGGGTCCGATCGCGATATGATGCCAGCGCTTGAAAACTGCCTTGGTTTGATTACTGAGGAAGGTGGACTTACAAGCCATGCAGCTGTTGTAGGTCTAAGCCTAGGTATCCCTGTTATTGTCGGGGTAAAAGAAGCTACAACATTGATTCGTCATGGTCAAGAAATCACAATGGATGCAGAAACGGGCGTTATTTATAAAGGACATGCCAGCGTTCTTTAAGAAAGATAAAGAAGCTCTAGTGCGAACGGCAGTACTAGAGCTTTTTCTAAACATTAACTCCTTTTTATACATAAACGGTTTTCTTCTTTCATTCGTATCCCTGCTTGAATATAACTGATTGATCTCTCTGCATGTGTTTCATTTATTTTTTTTAATGAAACAAAATAGGCTATAATAACGTATAAGAGGTATAGCTTTTTTGATAGAAGGGAGAAAAATATGAGAAAAGTTTTTCTTGGTTTCATTGTCTATGCATTAGCCGAATTGGCGTTATTAATAGTAATTGGTCAAAATATTGGTGTTTTCAATACATTATTGCTCATTGTTGCAACAAGTATTATAGGTATTTATGTAGTGAAAAATAAAGGTATGAATTCTGTGCAAAACGTTAAAAATACGATAGCACGAGGAGAGGCTCCAGGCCCTGCCTTAATTGATACCGTGTTAACATTCAGCGGTGGTGTATTACTAGCTCTGCCAGGATTTTTAACGGATTTGATTGGTTTGTTACTACTCATGCCTTTTTCTCGTAAAATGTTCCAACCAATTTTTTATTATTGGATGCGTAAAAAAATGAAAAAAGGGAACTTTATTATCGTTCAAAAATAGCATTTTCCTTTAACTTAACTGCTAAAAATAAAAAAAATGGGCTCAGTAAAATACCATAAAAACCAAATAATAAAATGGAGGCAGCACTGATGAAAAAGGTGTGGAAGGTACGTAATTGGAGCGTATTTGACCAAAGCATAGATTCAGCTAGCTGCCTTGTTAATTGGACGAATAAATATAATACTAAAATTGCGACACATAAAAAGGTATTGCCAGTGAAGTAAAAATATATGCTCATGGGTACAAGAAATACACCAATGCCAAAGAACGGAAGTACATCTGCGAAGGCTACTATAAAGGCTTTGATGATAGCTTGTTCAAATTGAAGCAGCATAAATCCTGCACATAGTATGAGCAATGTGATTGTGAAAAGCTGAAATTCCACGAAAAGAAAATAATGAAACAACTGCATTACTTTAGAAAAATGTGACTGCCACTCATTGCGATATTTTTTTGGCGCATATTGGAAAAACCAATAACGGGATTTCCGAGTTTCCAATAGGGCGAAATAGTATGCAACAAGGAATATAAATACTTCAATAACATGCTTCATAATTAATTGAACAATATTCGCTATATAAACTAAAATCGAATCAAAAATAGACAACGATTTTTCCTTTAAAACTTGGATAAACATGGATTCATATTCATCAAAAAGTGGGAAATTTTGTAGTGTATCTCGGATCTCAGGAAAGATATGAATTACGCTGTTGATGGATATAATAGCGAGAAAAAAGATACAAGAAAGTATCAAAATTTCCACAATAATTGCTGCAAGCCAATAGGCGATCCTACAATAGGTATGAAGAAATTTTATGATAGGATACGTTGAAAAAGACAAAAAAATTGCAAGTGATACAGGTAATACGAACCAAAGTATTACTAAATAGAATATAAAAAATAAAATACTCGTAGTTCTTTCGTATGAAAAATGCTTAATATTCCTCATTTTTACAAATTCACCCCATTTCAAAAGTTAAATTAATGTCAAAATATACAAAAAAACCTCTTTAGAGCACATATATAATCGCTCGGGCGCCTTTTTCTTTATTTGGCGGATTTTCATTCACAAAGCTGTCAAAAATGATTATAATAGCAATGTAAGCGATTTACTTAATGGTTCATATGAGCAAAAAACGTAAATGTGACATACAAAATACATTTACAACCAAAAAAATAAGTATGAGGGAGCGATAATTATTATGTCAGCAACTAAAGGTTTGGAAGGTATCGTAGCAGCGGAATCTAAAATCAGTTCAATTATCGATGACACACTTACATATGTTGGTTACAACATTGATGATTTAGCAGAGAACGCGTCGTTTGAAGAAGTAGTTTATTTATTATGGCACACTCGTTTACCGAAAGCGGACGAGCTAGCTGAATTAAAACAACAATTAGCAGACAACATGACAATTCCGCAAGCAATTGTAGAGCAATTCAAAACATACCCACTTTCAACTGTACATCCAATGGCTGCACTACGTACTGCAGTATCTTTACTTGGTGTATTCGATGAAGAGGCAGATGTTATGGATCCAGAAGCTAACTACCGCAAAGCTATCCGTTTACAAGCTAAAATTGCTACAGTAGTTACTGCATTTGCACGTGTTCGTAAAGGTTTAGAGCCAGTTGCGCCAAAACCAGAATTAGGATATGCAGCAAACTTCTTATACATGCTTAAAGGTGAAGAACCAGCAGCAATCGAAGTTGAAGCATTTGACAAAGCATTAGTATTACATGCTGACCATGAATTAAATGCATCTACATTCACAGCACGTGTATGTGTAGCTACATTATCGGATGTATATTCTGGTGTTACAGCAGCTATTGGAGCATTAAAAGGACCACTTCATGGTGGTGCAAATGAGCAAGTTATGAAAATGTTAACTGAAATTGGCTCACTTGAAAAAGTTGAATCTTACATTCAAAATAAATTAGACAACAAAGAAAAAATCATGGGCTTCGGTCACCGTGTATACCGTAAAGGTGACCCACGTGCACCACACTTACGTGTAATGTCACAAAAATTAACTGAACTAACTGGTAAACCAGAGTTATATGAAATGTCAGTTAAAATCCATGACATGATCGTAGAACAAAAGAAATTACCTGCAAACGTAGACTTCTTCTCTGCGTCAGTGTATGATTCTTTAGGTATTGATCATGACCTATTCACACCAATTTTCGCAGTATCACGTACTTCTGGTTGGGTAGCTCATATTTTAGAGCAATATGCTAACAACCGCCTGATCCGTCCACGTGCAGAGTATGTTGGACCAGGCATGCAAAAATATGTTCCAATCAGCGAGCGCTAATTTGGAAAATATGCTAGAATATTTGGGACTGTGTTACTGATAACACAGTCCTATGATTATGAATTTAGGAGGCAACAGCAATGTCAAACAAAATTGTAGTTGAAAATGGCGTACTTAATGTACCAAACAATCCAGTGATTCCTTTCATCGAAGGTGATGGAATTGGTCCAGATATTTGGGCTGCAGCATCACGTGTAATCGACGCAGCAGTAGAAAAAGCTTACAACGGTGAAAAGAAAATCGAATGGTTAGAAGTTTTAGCTGGTGAAAAAGCATTCAACCAAACTGGTGAATGGTTACCACAAGAAACTTTAGACAAAATTAACGAATACTTAATCGCAATTAAAGGTCCTCTTACTACGCCAATCGGTGGTGGTATCCGCTCTCTAAACGTAGCATTACGTCAACAGCTTGACCTATATGTGTGCTTACGTCCAGTACGTCACTTTGACGGAGTACCTTCTCCAGTTAAACGCCCAGAAGACGTTGATATGGTTATCTTCCGCGAAAACACAGAAGACATCTACGCTGGTATCGAATTCGAATCTGGTTCTGAACAAGCTCAAAAAATCATCAACTTCTTACAATCTGAATTTGGTGTAAAACAAATTCGTTTCCCAGAAACTTCAGGTATCGGTGTGAAGCCAGTATCTAAAGAAGGTACTGAGCGTTTAGTGCGTTCTGCTATCGAATATGCAATTAAACATAACCGTCCGTCTGTGACATTAGTTCATAAAGGAAACATCATGAAATTCACTGAAGGTGGTTTCAAAAAATGGGGTTATGAATTAGCTGAAACTGAATTTGCTGATCAAACATTCACATGGAACCAATATGACGCTATCAAAGCTGAACAAGGTGAAGAAGCAGCGAACAAAGCTCAAGCTGACGCTTTAGCTTCTGGTAAAATCTTAGTAAAAGATTCTATCGCTGATATCTTCTTACAACAAATTTTAACTCGTCCAAAAGAGTTTGATGTAGTAGCTACAATGAACTTAAATGGTGACTATATTTCTGATGCATTAGCTGCACAAGTTGGTGGTATCGGTATCGCTCCAGGTGCGAACATTAACTACGTAACTGGTCACGCGATCTTCGAAGCTACTCACGGTACAGCTCCAAAATATGCTGGTTTAGATAAAGTAAACCCATCTTCAGTATTGCTTTCAGGTGTATTAATGCTTGAACACTTAGGATGGCAAGAAGCAGCTGACATGATCAATACATCTGTAGAGAAAACAATCTCTTCTAAAGTTGTAACTTATGACTTCGCTCGTTTAATGGACGGCGCTACAGAAGTGAAATGTTCTGAGTTCGCAGATGAGTTAATCAAAAACCTATAATTCCTATTGTAATATAGAAATTAAAGGTAAAGCGGATGCTTTATTCTGTCGATATAATTAGGGTAAAATGTATTTAGTTTAACTTCTTTCAGCAAAACTGAAAGAAGTTAAAGCCTCTGGCAGCTGTCACGAAATCGAAAAGGATTTCTTTGTGCAAGCACAAAGCCGATTCCGGACGCAATTATGCCGAGGCATAATTGATTAAAGCATTATGATGAACTTGATTAATCGAGGGAGGAGATATATTCTCCTCCCTTTTTTAAATATATAACCTAATTTTAAAGGAGCGTATTCAAATGTCTCTGAAACGTAAAAAAATCTCAGTAATCGGTAGTGGTTTTACAGGTGCTACAGCAGCATTTTTAGCAGCTCAGAAAGAACTTGGCGACGTCGTATTAGTAGATATTCCACAAGCAGAAAACCCAACAAAAGGTAAAGCTCTAGATATGTGGGAAGCGGCACCAGTGCAAGGTTATGATTCATATGTGAAGGGTACTTCTAACTATGCAGATATAGCAGATTCTGATGTAGTCCTTATCACTGCTGGTGTTGCTCGTAAACCAGGGATGAGTCGTGATGATCTTGTTCAAATTAATCAAGGTGTAATGAAGGCTGTTTCTAAAGAAATTGCTGCACATTCACCAAATGCAACGATTATCGTACTCACAAACCCAGTAGATGCTATGACTTACACAGTTTACAAAGAAACTGGTTTCCCAAAAAATCGTGTTATTGGTCAATCCGGCGTACTTGATACAGCTCGCTTCTGTGCGTTTGTTGCAGAAGAACTTAATATCTCAGTTAAAGACATTACTGGCTTTGTTTTAGGTGGTCACGGTGATACAATGGTACCACTTACTCGCTATTCATTTGCTGGTGGAATTCCATTAGAAACATTAATACCTGCTGATCGTCTTGAAGAGATTGTTAATCGTACTCGTAATGGTGGTGCAGAAATCGTTAATTTGCTTGGTAATGGCTCAGCATACTATGCTCCAGCAGCCGCACTTGTTGAAATGGCTGAAGCAATTATTAAGGATCAAAAACGTATCTTACCATCTATTGCATATTTAGAAGGTGAATATGGCTATAATGATTTGTATTTAGGCGTTCCAACTTTACTTGGTGCAAATGGCATCGAAAAAATCTTTGAGCTTGACTTAACAGACAAAGAAAAAGCAGCTTTAGATAATTCGGCAGAAGCAGTCCGCAATGTTATGAAAATTTTAGCTTAATAAAAAGCTTATGAAATCGAGTGGGAATCATTCCTACTCGATTTTTTGTTTAGTAATAGTTCTATTAAAGCATATATGACAGATATCTTTTTAAACCATATTTCTTTAAATTAACTGTACTAATGCATCGTATGCATATCAATAAAATGGTTATTCTGCTTTTCGTTGTACTTTTAGAATAAAATTGATACTATGAAGGTAGTATGATAGAAAAGGGGTTGGCGTATCTTTGCTTCAAAAAAACAGTAAGCTTGGTCTCACAATAGATGAAATTACAGTTGGTGAGAAGATTCATATTACTGAAAAAATAGAGGATAAGGATTTACTGCTTTATTTAGGTCTTACGAATGATAGTAATCCGCTTTATATTCAACATGATTATGCTGCGATGACACCTTTTCAAAAGCCAATCGTACCAACAATTATGTTAAATGGTATCATTACATCAGCTGTGTCGAAGTACATTCCTGGACCAGGTGCACGAATTATTGAGCAGCATTTAAAATATTTAGGACCTCTCTATCATTATGAATTATTTGATACGCTTTTAGAGGTAACGGAAATAAATAAATTCCAAAATATAATAACTGTATCAATCCATTCCTATAATGAGCAAAAACAGCTTGTGATTGAAGGAACCTTATTGGTGACACCACCACTTGCGCTATAGACGTCTTGAGATTTGAAATGGGGGTTTCAAATCACTAACGGAGGCATTATTACATGACAAAAACGATTTTAGTTGTAGAAGATGAATTTTCTATTGCGACACTATTGAAATATAATTTAGAACAGGCAGGTTATGTTGTAGAAACAGCTGTCGATGGTCAAGAAGGACTGGATAAAGCAATTGACTTGCAACCAGATTTAATTCTCTTGGACTTAATGCTTCCAAGGCTTGATGGTATGGAGGTATGTAAACAAATACGTCAACAACGTATGAACACACCTATAATTATGTTAACCGCAAAGGACGATGAATTCGATAAGGTTCTTGGTCTGGAGCTGGGCGCAGATGATTATATGACGAAGCCATTTAGCCCGCGTGAGGTTTTGGCACGAGTAAAGGCTGTATTAAGACGTTTCACACAAAATGTTGTATTAGATGATAAAGATGAACCTCAAGAGAAAATGTATGAGTTTGGACAATTACGTGTCTTTCCTGAGCGTTTTGAAGTATTTTTACAGGATGAAGCATTGGAATTCACACCGAAAGAATTTGAGCTATTGATTTATTTGCTTGAAAATAAAAATCGTGTTTTAACACGTGATCAGCTATTAAGTGCT
The DNA here is from genome assembly GCF_058803665.1 of Lysinibacillus sp. GW821-FHT14F06. Lineage (NCBI taxonomy): Bacteria > Bacillati > Bacillota > Bacilli > Caryophanales > Bacillaceae > Lysinibacillus > Lysinibacillus sp. GW821-FHT14F06. The sequence goes on along the minus strand of NZ_JBXAPF010000009.1, from coordinate 58,033 downwards.
GTATGGAAATATGATTTTGCTGGTGATACACGAATTGTGGATGTACACATCAGTCACCTTCGAGATAAAATTGAGGAAAATAGCCGAAAACCAATGTTTATTAAAACAATTCGCGGTCTTGGCTATAAATTTGAGGAGCCGAAGACAACATGAAATCAATGAGCAATCGCTTATTCTTGACATTCATGCTTTTACTCGGAACAATACTAGCTGTCCTAATGATTGTAATAGGTCAGCTTTTTCCTGTTTATATAGAGCAGTATAATGAACAGGCGAGCCTGCAGATGCAAGAATCAATCAATCAAATCTTGGATGATCGAAAGATTGAACTCTCAAAGGAAGATAGAGAGTCCTTAAATACAGTCCAAAATACAGTGGTACAGCCTTTAATTTTACCGAGTGTTCACGCTCGATTATATGTGGTTCTCGTTATTCTTTTTACTATTGCACTAATTTTGATAGCAATTGTCAGTCGGTATATGATTCGTAATTTCACTGCGCCAATCGATAATGTAACAGAAACAGCGCTGGAGCTGGCAAAAGGGAACTACCGTGCACGTGCCCATGAGAACGAGCAGGAACGCATGATGCCATTAAGTCATTCTATTAATATTTTAGCGCGAAATTTACAGGACATTACGACAATACGTGAAGTAGAAGAGGAGCGTCTAAAAACATTAATTGAGAATATGGGAAGTTCACTTATGATGATTGGACGTGAAGGCAATATATCAATCGTGAATCGTGTATTTTTAGAGCGCTTTGGTATGCAGATTGACGATGTTCAAGGGAAGGTCTTTCGTACAATAGGCTTACCTAAATCACTGGAGCAATTTATTGACCATGTCTTTCTAACAGAAATGCCTTATCGACAGCAAATTAAAATGGAAGTACAACAGGAGCTATACAATAAGGAAGTGTATGGTGCTCCTGTTATTGGCGATCATGGTCGCTGGCTTGGTGTTGTCATTGTCATGCATGATATTACAGAGCTTGTCCGTTTAGAGCAAATTCGGAAGGACTTTGTGGCAAACGTTTCCCATGAATTGCGTACACCAATTACATCGATTAAAGGTTTTTCAGAAACTTTATTGGACGGTGCCTATAAGGATGAAAAGATGTTACTATCCTTTTTAGAGATTATTTATAAAGAAAGTAATCGTCTACAAATGCTGATTCAGGATTTATTGGAATTATCGAAAATCGAACAGCATGGTTTTACCGTGAATATTATGTCGATGGGCTTGCAGGACGTACTTATTAGAGGTGCTGAATTAACAGGACCACGTTTGGATGAAAAAAATATGAGTTTCCATGTAGATATCGAACGAGATGTTGAAGTGATGGGAGATGCCAATCGTATTATCCAAATCGTAACGAATTTAATTACCAATGCGATTACGTATTCTCCAGAAAATACAACTGTAACAATCCGTTTAAAGGAAAATGATAAGTATGGGATAATTGAAATAGAGGATCAAGGAATTGGTATCGAAAAACACGAAATTGCTCGTGTCTTTGAACGATTTTATCGTGTGGATCGTGCCCGAAGTCGAAACTCTGGAGGGACAGGCTTAGGGCTTGCTATTGTGAAGCATTTAGTAGAGGCACATCATGGACGTATTCAGGTAGAAAGTGAAGTTGGAGTTGGAACTAAAATGATTGTCATGATTCCGAAGAATTAACAATCTCTTTACAAAAGCAACATGTAACATTCACAAAGGGAGCTTATACTTATTTAGTAGAAACCCCCTATATAATCGACAAGTCTGTAAATAAATTATGTATCATTCATTACATTTTGATGGCGCAGCTTTGCAATCGCCACGGAAGAATCTATTGCCAAATTTTTTTGGTGATAGATTCTTTTCTGTTTTACACTTGATGAAAATAGGTGTAAAGTATAGTAGCATAAAGTTTAACTTACAATTTCATTGTTAAGTTGAACTAAATAATTGGGCTTTTATGGACAGTGAAATGAATACAGCTATTACTGTGTTTTCCTTAGAAGCAGGACAAAATTGAAAGAAGGATGACCATGAAAATCGTCAAAAGTATCGTGCAAATCGGCTATCTTTATATACTATTATTTGTTGGAAATAGTATTGCACGTCTACTTCACTTGCCGATTCCTGGGAGCATAATTGGACTAGTTTTATTGTTTTTACTTTTGCAGTTTCATGTGATTAAGCTTGAATGGATTGAACTAGGAGCAGGATTATTGCTAAGTGAGCTATTGTTGTTTTTTATTCCATCTGCAATTGGTGTAATCGATTATGATGCACTATTTGGTGTACAGGGTGTGAAGGTTGTGCTAGTGATTGTCGTGAGTGCTATTGTTGTTATGTTTACAACAGGCTTTACAGCACAATGGCTAGAGCAACGAAAGAAGGGTGATACTGCATGAGTTTTTTCGTAGCTATAGCAAGCTTAGCGGGGACCGTTGCCATTTTTTACGTGTGTAAAATGTTTTATGTAAAATATAAGAAAGAGTGGCTAACGCCTATGCTAGTCACACCAATAATAATAATTTTACTATTATTATTAACAGGTACATCCTATCAATCCTATAATGCAGGAGCAAATATTTTATCTAATTTATTAGGACCAGCAACAGTTGCATTTGCTGTTCCAATTTATAAAAATTTTAATTTATTAAAAAAGCATGCTCTTGAAATATTACTTAGCATCGCAGTTGGTTCAGCCGTCGCTATTATCTCCTCATTTATGATGGCATTAGTTGTTGGCCTAAATAATGAGCTTGTTCATAGCCTAGTACCACGCTCAGTTACTACACCAATTGCGATGGATATTTCTAATATGATAGGCGGCTCTCCTACCCTGACTGCGGTTTTTGTGATGACAACGGGAATATTAGGAAGTCTGCTTGCTCCGTTAATCATAAAGGTTTTTCGCTTTCATAGACCCTCATCTAGAGGTTTAATGTTAGGAATGGGAGCACATGGTACAGGTACCTCTAAAGCCTTCGAATTTGGTGAACTTGAAGGAACCTTTGCCAGCCTTGCGATGATTGTAGCAGCCTTAATTAGCCTCGTGCTTTCTACAACATTGTTCCCAGCGTTTGAGCATTTAGTTGTTAATATCCTGTTGCCTTAAATGGTGACAGGATATTTTGTTTTGGATGGAGATGCTGACAAACGAGTTAGTCAAAAAGAAATCGGTATGTTAGTCAAGAAACACTTGATGAACCTCACCTCAATATTAATGTAATAGGGCATATGTCAAACTGCCTACAATAAAATATTAGTTTATTAAAATATTTTGAAACCTTTTAAAAAGTGTTCCGTATACAATAGTACTAAGCATAAGGGAGGAACAGACATGAGTGTGAAAAGGACACTAATGATGGTGGTACTTGGAATTTTCGGCATTGTTGCACTTATTGCTGTATTTACATCTTGGTACACAGTAGATGAATCAGAACAAGCAGTTGTTATAACATTCGGTCGTGCTGATGATACAGTAACAGAACCAGGTTTACATTTTAAATTACCTTGGCCTGTTCAATCAGTTGAGATTTTATCAAAAGAAACATTTAGTTTACAGTTTGGCTATAAGCAAAATAAAAAAGGGGAATTGGAAGCTTATGATGCTGAAACGAAAATGATAACGGGAGACGAAAATATTGTCTTAACAGATCTTGTCGTTCAATGGAAAATTACAGAACCGAACAAATTTCTATTTAATGCTCAGGACCCAGAAGAGATTTTACATAGCGCTACGTCGAGTGCAATTCGATCAATTATCGGAAGCTCCAAAATCGATGCTGCGTTAACAGAGGGAAAAGCGGACATAGAAGCAAACACAAGAACATTACTTGTTTCGCTTATTGAAAAATATGATATCGGGATAAGCATTTTGGGTGTTAAATTGCAGGATGTAGAATTACCAAATGCTGATGTACGTGCTGCTTTTACAGCAGTTACAGATGCACGTGAAATGAAAAATACAAAAATCAATCAAGCAGAAAAATATGAAAATCAACGTACAAATGAGGCAGAAGGTGAAAAAGACGCCATTATTTCGAAGGCAGAAGGTGAAAAAACAGCCCGTATCGAGCAGGCTCAAGGGGATGTAGCTGTCTTTAATAAAATGTATGAGCAGTATAAAGGCAATCAGCAAATTACCCGTGAGCGTTTAATCTTAGAAACACTTGAGAATGTGTTACCGAAAGCACAAATTTACATGATGAATGATGATGGCAGCACAATGAAATACTTACCTCTTCAAGCACTACAGCCCGTAGAACAAAAGCAAGAGCAGAAGCAAGAGCAGAAAAAAGAAGGGAGCGGTAACTAATGGATCAAAAAAATAAGGATCTTGAAAAATTCCTACATTTTTTATCAGGCAAATCCAAAAATACTACTCCAAAAGAAGGGAATTCAGAGGATAATGTAATCAAGATGTCGAAAAAGGGTCCGATGAATCCAAAGAAATATATTTCCATTGTTGTAACCTTAACAGCTGTTTTTGCCATTGCTATAATATTATTTGCAAATATTTATATTGTAAAAGAATCTGAGTATGCTGTAGTTAGGCAGTTTGGGGAAGTAGTGAAATTTGAACGTGAGCCAGGTCTTAAAATGAAGGTTCCATTTATTCAAAGTGTAACGAGATTACCAAAAAACCAAATGACTTATGAAATATCGGAAGAGGAAATTAATACAAAGGATAAAAAGAGAATTATTATTGATAATTATGCGGTATGGCGTATTACAGATCCAAAGTTATTAATTTCAAATGCAGGTACGATTGAAAAAGTAGAATCTCGTATGGAAGAGTTTATCTATTCTGTTATTCGCTCTGAACTTGGACGAATAGAATATACACAAATCATTAATGATGAAAACTCTTCTCGTGGGAGTATAAATGACCAAGTTACTGAACGTGTAAATGAATTACTGGCACAAGATAAATATGGTATAGAGGTTGTAGATGTTCGAATTCGTCGTATTGATTTGCCAAAAGAAAATGAGCAAGCTGTATTTACAAATATGATTTCAGATCGTGAATCAATCGCTCAAAAATATCTATCAGAAGGTGATGCTGGGAAGCGTCGTATTGAAGCTCAAACAGATAGAAAAGTGCAAGAAATGCTGGCAACAGCTAAAAAAGATGCTGCATTAATTCAAGCAGAAGGAGAAGCGGAGGCAGCGAAAATCTATAATAAGTCATTTTCACAAGATCCGGAATTCTATTCACTTTATCGTACATTAGAATCCTATAAGAAAACTGTCGGTGAAGATACGGTTATTATTTTGCCATCTACTTCACCGTATGCAAAAATATTATCTGGCTATATCAAATAATTTTCTAATCCTTGCAGGGATTCACATAAGAAGTCGCCACCATTTTGGTGTGGCGACTTCTCTGCTTTTTGATAATGTGTAAACTTATAAATTTTTATTATTATAAATTCATATATTAAGAAAATAATAGAAATTTATAATTTTATATATCGTAGATTACTATAATCTGATAGAATAATGATGTTTAGAATGAAAAAATGGAGGTAATAGCTGTGAAATTTCAAATTAGCACCTGGCTACAAAATTTAGGCATAGCCTGTAGTATTGCATCGTTGTTTACACTTTTCTTCCGTCTATCAGATTTTGAATGGTTAACGAAAAGTGTTTATCATATACCAGTATTTTTTGTCACTTTGTTTTTATTAAGTTTAATTATCGCTGAGGATGTCCGAAAAATATGTAAAAGAATATTTTGGTATGAAAAAAGAAAGGTCAAGCGTCCTATCTGGCAAGTTGGTATTGGTTTTATTTTCTTTTTAGCACAAATTAGCACGGTAATGGTATTTAGTAAGGAGCTGACACAGCCACAATTGGGTGGGATGCCCTTATTTTTAGTGTTTGCTTTTATGAATGCGTTTATCTTAACCGTTATATATGAAGAAATTTTTTATCGTACATCAAATTAATAGCATGGATCAATGAACTTTCATTCAAAAGAATCTTACTTTTGAATGAAAGTTTTTTTATTATTGTGAGCGAAGGGCTGACCAACTACAGCTTGAGGTTATGGTTGTATGGACACAGCGCTTTCTGATTAATCATAGCTAAATCGAATCGTATATTCTATTTGATAGAGTGCTCATTTTAAATATTAATACTGAAATCATTAACATTCATCAGTATTGCCTTCTTTTTATCTATAGTACATTTAGGAAGTATTTACTTACCACTATAAGTAGTTATTACATGGATTAAGAAAAAAAAGAAAAGGTGGAAGTTTTTAAGTACCCATTATCCTGTGCAACCAGAGCTAACGAAGGGAGTTTGGTTGTGACAAAAATGGTAGTAAAGTGTGGAGATGTAATGTCGAAAAGCGTCACAAGTACAGGGAACTTAAACAATTGTGGTCTAACTAATTATTAGCGTTCGTTTTAAGAAAATTCTTTTTTTTAACCTAATTTTAACCTTTATTATGTATGATGATGAGGATTTTCCAATTGTAGATAACATTAAAAGTTTTAGGAGGTAATGATGAAGAGGTAGCTTTTCAACAAAGAAATCAACAAATAGCTAAGCTTAATGCACAATTTGTAGGATTAAATAAGGAAAAAGCCCTTTATCTAAAGAAGATTTAGAAAATCATACAGCACTGGATAAACAAAGCACCGACCTAAAAAATCATAATGACAGCCAGAGTAACTCGCAGCAAATGGAGTTACTGCGTCTACAAAGCATGAATAATAAACGTAATGAGGATTTTGATAAAAAGATGAATTTTATAAAAATGTAGGACAGTCGCTCATCTACTTTAAACATTATGTGTTAAGGTGTGATGGCTTTCTTGCTAGGAGGAAAATTATGAAAAAAAACAAGCTATTTATTGTAGCGGCATCTACTGTGGTGGGAGTAAGTACTATAATAACAGGCACAAGCACTACAGTAGAGGCAGCAACGACCAATTTTTCAGATGTACAAGAGACAAATAGTCATTATGCAGCCATTATGGATTTAGCACAGCGTAATATTATTCATGGTTTCCCAGATGGCACATTTAAGCCAAATGAGTTTGTCACATTTAAGCAAACAGCGAAAATCATTGCAGGTATACTCAATTTAGATGCAAGTGATGAACAAGAATGGGCAGCTTTGCAAGCAGCAGGTCTTATGGATAGCACAGTAAACCCAAATGATTCTATTACACGCAATGACATGGCAAAGGTTATTGCGAAATCATTAGGGCTTACCCCATCTGGTAGTGTGTCAATCCCCTTTACAGATGTGATGGCAGAACATCAGCAGGCAGTGGCAGCACTATTTGAATATGGGATTACAAAAGGAACATCAGCTACTACTTTTAGCGGAGACAAATTTGTGACAAGAGGACAGCTTGCTTCCTTCATTGTAAGAGCTGAGCAGTTCATAAAGCGAGCATCGACAGATACAAATATTGCGGGAGCAACCGTTACAGTGGAGCGCATCCACAACAACAAGATAACAATTGAAGGGCATGAATGGTCAATTGGCAAGAATGCAAAGACTATTTTAAATGATAAAAACGCTGCTGCTTTAGTAAATGCACAGCTAGATGTGATTGTGGTCAATGGTGAAATCACTGAGGTATTAGCGATTGACTTACACACATCTGGACAGCAAGGTGCAAAAGTTGTGCTAGATGGTGGCAATACCTCTATCGGAAATATTGCGGTTCATGCAGATTTTGTTGAGCTAAAAAACATGGTCGTTACAGCGGATTTACGTGTCACAGGGCGAGCAACACATTTAACACTGAATCAGCTAAAGGTAAAAGGGGAGCTACTACTAGAAGAAGCTGAAGCATCAAGAACGGCATCACTTACTAAAGTAGCCGTTATTAATGAAAATCCTATTTCGGTGGAAATGACTAGAAGTGAATTAGTAGCTCTAATTGTAAAAGGAAGGGCATTTATTAATTCAGATTCACCGTTACCAGTCGTAACTCATTTAGGCAGTAATTTACAGATTATTGCACCTAGTGTGAGCATACTTAATTGGGAGTCACCACCTGAAGGTTCACAATTAAGTGGGACGGCGACTATTGGAACAGTCGTGATTGGCGCTGAGTATGAATTTAGGTTACAGCAAATGCAAAAGCAGCTCGAAGCCAGTCAAGACTTTTTACGAGAACAGCAACAATTGCAGGAGCAGGCAAAAAAAGCAATATTGACTAAAATTAGTGATTTAACAACTGAGACAGTAGGCTTGCAGCAGCAGATTAATGATTTAACAAAGGTAAAAAGGACACCAGCACAAGACAATCAATTAGCTCTATTAAGACAAAAATTGCAACAGATAGAAAATGAGCTACTTTCTCTAAGAGTACTATCAAACCAGCCGCAACCTAGCAATAACCCAGCAGGTATACCCAATTTGCCAGGATTATTTCCTTCTGTCGAACAAACAAAACAAATAGAGGAAATAATACGACAGATACAAGAAGCGTCAAGAAAGCAGCAACAACAAAATGAAGACTTTAAAAATCTAATTCAGACTGCTTTACAAATTAATGGGACATTAAACATTGGGAATTTCATTGTACCATCACCTGCTGTTTCAACCGTCACTCTAGGACCAGATGTACGCATTAATAATGTGATGACAGATATTTCTAGAGAAGCACTACTTGCAATGTTTTCCAATGTTCGTCAAGGGCAAATTAAAACATTAACATCTGCGAAGGGTCAACAAACACCTTTTAACCCAACGCCTTTAGAGGCTACAGACAGTGGTTCAAGTAGTAACAGTGGTAGTATCTCGGGAGGTAATAACACGGGTGGAGGAAATACAACAACACCTGTAGATACGACAACCCTGAAGAAGATGATTAGTAATGCCAAGGAACGACATGCAGCATTGCAAAATGGAGATCACCCTATATCTGTAAATGGCTTCGATGTACCACAGGCACAGCAATGGCTACCTAAAAAAGCAACAGATGAACTGCAAGCAGCAATTACAGAAGCTGAAGCAATGGTAACTAAAGCAGCGCAAGGACCAATGGGTTACCAACGGGTAGCTTCTTTAACAAATACAAATATTTTACTAGCGAATACACAAACAGATATCAATTATATGGCAGAAAAATTAGAGAAGTTAATGAATATACAACCAATCAATGGGTTGAAGGAGATAGCAACGATTCAACGCCTATTAAATGACAAGGAGATTACGAGTATCCCAGACATCGAAGAAATGACTGTGGGTAGGGTATATGAAGCGATAGAACAAATGTTAAGGGATGAATTCGAACAGGAACCTCTAACTGTAGAGGAGCAGGAATTGATTGTCGCAATGTTAAGGGAGTTTAAATTTAATATTCAAATCATTGACAATCAAGTAACAATTCCATTAAATGAAGCCATTTCATATACAGAACCTGTGACAGGGCAAACTTCAGAGCTTGTACCAGCAATATCAGCACAATTGACAATTGTTCAACCACTACCGCTTGTTATTAATGAAGTCTCTTATGTAGATGCTGAGAATATAAGGCTAACATTCACTTCAAATATTGAGATACCGGAAGGGGAGCAATTTATATTTATGATAAATGATTCATTAACCCCGCTTTATGGAACAGTAAGTAGCAGTACAGATAATAGTGTAGTCATTCGAATTGATGGTCCTGTCCCATTATTTGCAACCTTTGTGCACATTGAACGTGAAAGTAAACCTGAATATAATCTTTTGAAAGAACCATTTACAATGGAGAACACAAACGTTTGATAGTAATAAAGAAAGTCAATCGCTATGAGCGGTTGGCTTTTTTAATATGAATGGCAATCCTAGGGGACTAAGATCGCACAATAAGGCGCATAAGGTTTTTTTGTGTGAAATGCATTGTTATTGTTGGCAAAATGGCTGTTTTCTCGATAAAGTAGAAAGAAGAAGCATTTTCAAACATACGTTTTCGTTTTACAATGAGTAGAAGACAATGCAGGAGGATAAAATCATGACAAAGGAAAAATTACTATTATTGGACGGTAATAGTTTAGCATATCGCGCATTTTTTGCGTTGCCATTGCTAACGAATGATAGTGGCATTCATACTAATGCTGTGTACGGCTTTACAACAATGCTACAAAAAATATTAGAGGAAGAACAGCCAACGAAAATATTGGTTGCTTTTGATGCTGGGAAAACAACATTCCGTCATGAAACCTTTACAGAATATAAAGGTGGGCGACAAAAGACACCACCAGAATTATCTGAGCAATTCCCTTATTTACGTAAGCTCATTGACGCATATGGTATTAAACAGTATGAATTAGAGCTATATGAAGCGGACGATATAATAGGAACACTTGCTAAAGAAGCTTCATCACAGGACATCAATGTCATCATCGTTTCAGGAGATCGGGATTTAACACAGCTCGCTACTGAGCAGGTAACGGTGTACATTACTAAAAAAGGTATTACTGAAATTGAGAAAAATACACCAGCTTTTATCCAAGAAAAATACGGTTTAACTCCCCAACAAATCATTGATATGAAAGGCTTAATGGGGGATTCTTCTGATAATATTCCTGGTGTACCTGGCGTCGGAGAAAAAACGGCAGTTAAATTGCTGAAAGAGCATGGTTCAGTAGAGTCGTTATATGCAGCAATGGATACTTTAAAGGCCTCAAAAATGAAAGAAAAATTAGTAGCCAATGAAGAGCAAGCAATCATGAGTAAAAAGCTTGCAACCATTTTTACGGATGCACCGATAGAGGTTGCACTTGCTGATCTTGCTTATACTGGCCCGAATGAAGAAGCGTTAATGAATGTTTGGCGGGAGCTTGGCTTTAAATCACTGCTAGAAAAAAGTGATTTTTCTGTCCAAGAAGAAGAACAAGCACCATTTGACTATGAAATTGTGCAGGAAGTAAAGCCAGAGCACTTAAAGGATGTTATGGCAGTGCATTTGGAGCTAGAGGACGAGCATTATCACACATGCCAACAACTAGGTATTGCTCTAACAGATGGAGCGAAACCAATTTACGTACCTTTTGATATAGTAGCTAAATCAGATGTACTTCGTCTATGGTTAGAAGATGCGACAAAAATAAAGTATATGTCAGATTCAAAGGCTGCCCAAGCAGCATTAAGACGAGCGGGGATTCGTTTAGCGGGTGTTGATTTTGATTTATTGCTTGCTTCTTATATCAATAATCCCGGACTAAGTGGAGATGATGTAGCAACACTTGCGAAGGAACTTGGCTACCGTGATGTGCAGGCAAATGAGACCGTTTATGGTAAGGGTGCCAAACGAGCTATACCTGCCATTGATGCACTAGCAGAGCATGCTAGCCGCAAAGCCTTCGCTGTGTGGTCAGTACAGCCAAAACTTGAATCATTGCTAAAGGAAAACGAACAATTTGAGTTATATAAAAACCTTGAACTCCCGCTAGCTTCTATATTAGGCGAGATGGAAAGTGAAGGGATTACAGTTAATCGTGCTACTTTAGAAAAAATGGGACAAGAATTGAATGACAAGTTAGTTGTAATTGAGCAAGAGATTTATGCGGAAGCTGGTGAAGCCTTTAATATTAATTCACCAAAGCAATTAGGCGTTATTTTATTTGATAAGCTTGGACTGCCAGTTATTAAAAAAACAAAAACAGGCTACTCGACGGCAGCAGATGTATTAGAAAAATTAAAATCGGAGCATGCGATTATTGAGCATATTCTTTTATATCGTCAGTTAGGTAAATTACAATCAACCTATATTGAAGGTTTGCTTAAAGAAATTCATCATGAGGATGGCAAGGTGCATACCCGCTTCCAGCAAGCATTAACAGCTACAGGACGTCTAAGCTCTACGGATCCAAATTTGCAAAACATTCCTATTCGTTTAGAGGAAGGGCGAAAAATCCGTCAAGCATTTGTACCATCAAAAGAGGGCTGGATACTGTTTTCTGCTGACTACTCACAAATCGAATTACGTGTTCTGGCACATATGTCAGAAGACAAAAACCTTGTAGAGGCCTTCCGTGAAGGGATGGACGTTCATACACGTACTGCTATGGATGTATTCCATGTATCAGCAGATGAGGTTGATAGCAATATGCGTCGTGCAGCGAAGGCCGTTAACTTTGGGATTGTCTATGGAATCAGTGATTATGGTTTATCTCAAAACTTAGATATTACACGTAAGGAAGCAGCGACATTTATTGAAAAATATTTCGCAAGTTTCCCAGGCGTTAAACAGTATATGGATGATATTGTGCGGGATGCGAAGTTTAATGGTTATGTCACTACGATTTTAAATAGACGTCGATATTTACCTGATATCACGAGCTCCAATTTCAATATACGTAGCTTTGCAGAGCGTACTGCCATGAATACACCTATTCAGGGAAGCGCTGCAGATATTATTAAAAAAGCCATGATTGATATGGATGCTCGCTTGAAAAAAGAGAATATGCAGGCAAAACTTCTTTTACAAGTGCATGATGAACTAATTTTTGAAGCACCTAAGGAAGAAATTGCATTGCTTGAAAAAATTGTTCCTGAGGTTATGGAGCAAGCCATAGAGCTTACAGTGCCGTTAAAAGTGGACTTCAACCATGGAGCAACTTGGTACGAAGCAAAATAAGGAGGGGTTCAAATGCCTGAATTACCAGAGGTTGAAGGTGTCGTCCAGGCATTAAAACCTAAAATTGAGGGACGCACAATCCAACAGGTGCAGCTATCTGAGGTGATTCGTTTTTCCTTTGGAGAAGGAAAACAATGTATTGTCAAGCAAGCTGAGCCTGATGCTTTTGAAATGTCCTTAACTCAAATGACCATAACAAAAATTGAGAGACGTGCAAAGTATATCTTTTTCCATATGCTGAAAGAGAATGTACCTTATGTGCTTGTTAGTCATTTAGGGATGACAGGTGCATGGTTCGTAGTAAATTCGCCAGAGGAAATCAATGAAGCGAAATTTCAAAAGCATATACATGCAACTTTCCAAATGGCAGATGGTGGCTATTTAATTTATTCAGATATTCGCCGTTTTGGTGAACTTCGTTTTTTAGAAAAAATTGAAGACCATGTACCGTTAACAAAAATGGCACCAGAGCCATTTGATGAAATAGCTTGCGATTATTTTATTGCTCAATCAACATCACCGAAATATGAGAAAAAATCCGTAAAGGAAGTCATAATGGATGGACAGGTAATTTCGGGTTGTGGCAATATTTATGCAACTGAGGCATTATTTGCTCAGAAAATTCATCCAGCTCGCAAAATGAACCGTATTAGTGAAAAGCGTAAGCGTGCACTATTTGAAGCGATTGTTACGGTTTTACGCCAAAGCATTGACGCAGGAGGTTCAACGATTTCAGATTATCGGAATATTAATGGTGAGGCTGGAAGCATGCAGAATCGACTGCAGATGTACGGGAAGAAGATGTGTCCAGTGTGTGATACGGCAACGAGCCAAATGACGATTGGAGGGCGCACGTCCGTCTTTTGCCCAAATTGTCAACATTAAAGGGGATTAAGCAATGATTATCGGATTAACAGGAAGTATTGCGAGTGGAAAAAGTACTGTTGCGAAAATGATAACAGCTCTTGGTTTGCCAATTGTCGATGCAGATATTGTAGCACGTGATGTTGTGGAACCAGGAGCAGAGACACTTACATTAATCGCTGAACAATTTGGACAAGATATTTTGCTAGAAGATGGCACTTTAAATCGGGTTAAACTTGGTGATATTATTTTCCATGAGCCTTCAAAGCGCAAAATTTTAAATGATATTATGCATCCAGCTATTCGTCAGGAAATGCTGCGTCAGCGTGATGCTTATATAGAGGCTGGCAACAAGCATGTAGTAATGGATATTCCACTCCTATTTGAAAGTAAGCTGCAGCATTATGTTGAGCGTATCATTGTGGTATCGGTGAGCGAGGAGGTTCAGCTTCGCCGCTTAATGAAGCGCAACAATCTGTCGAAAGAGGATGCATTAGCACGAATGCATTCACAGCTCCCGATGTCAGTGAAGGAAAAGGGAGCGGATGCAGTAATTTACAATAATGAAAATTTAGGACAGACAGAGGAGCAATTGAAAAAAATCCTTACAAAATGGAACGTTTTAGAAGTGAATTAAAGTACCTGTAAATAAAGTCATTTTTTCATTATTTGATGCGTAGCAAGCAAATCTTGCTATGCATTTTTTATGTTTGCATACACATAATAAGGACAAAATTTGACAAAATTATTTTTCAGAAAATAAGAACTTTAATATTATTAGTATATAATGTTCATCTTTTTTAAAATTGTGTTATACTAATCACCATAAAGTATATAATTAATCTGAGTATGTACTCACAGGAGGATTTTGTAAATGACAGTATCAATTGCTATTAATGGTTTCGGACGTATCGGACGTATGGTTTTCCGCCAAGCGATCGTACAAGAAGGTTTAAATATTGTTGCAATTAACGCGAGCTATCCAGCAGAAACGTTAGCACATTTGATTAAGTATGACACAAATCACGGAACATTTGAAGGTACGGTTGAACCAGCAGGCGATGCTTTAATTGTAAATGGTAAACGTGTTCAAATTATTAGCGAGCGTGACCCATTAAAATTACCATGGACTACAATGGGTGTAGATATTGTTATCGAAGCAACTGGTAAATTTAATGATCGTGAAAAAGCAGCAATGCACTTAGAAGCAGGTGCGAAGAAAGTTATCTTAACAGCACCAGGTAAAAACGAGGACGTAACAATTGTTTTAGGTGTAAATGACGATAAGCTTGATATTGCAAAACATGATGTTATTTCAAATGCTTCTTGTACAACAAACTGCTTAGCGCCAGTTGCAAAAGTGTTAAATGACACATTTGGTATCGATAATGGCTTAATGACAACTGTTCATGCTTATACAAATGACCAAAAGAACCTAGACAATCCACATAAAGATTTACGTCGTGCACGTGGTTGTGCACAGTCAATTATTCCAACATCTACAGGCGCTGCAAAAGCATTAAAATTGGTATTACCAGAATTAGAAGGAAAAATTCATGGTATGGCACTTCGGGTTCCAACACCAAACGTATCTTTAGTGGACCTTGTAGTGGACTTAAACACAGACGTAACAGTAGATTCTGTCAATGCTGCATTTGTGAAGGCTGCTACTGAAGGACCAATGAAGGGAATTTTAAACTTCTCAGTTGAGCCTCTAGTATCGTCTGATTACAATACAACAACTTACTCTTCTACAGTCGATGGACTTTCGACAATGGTAATGGGTAGCCGCAAAGTAAAAGTACTTGCTTGGTATGACAATGAATGGGGTTATTCTGCACGTGTAGTGGATCTTGTGAAAAAAGTGGCAAACGCTTTAGAAACAGTTAACGCATAATAATTATACTTAGCACATTGAAATCCAGGTGGTTTCAGTGTGCTTTTTTGTTAGAGTAATAGTTTCTTGGATTAGCTTTTAATGGAAATTTCCTTTAAAAATTGATGGCATCTATACTTGTACTTTCTGCTTTCAGGGTTTATCATGAGCACACTAGCGTGAATGCGCTTTTCTTACATGTGGAAAATTTGTTATAATAGGAATATTAAATTGTTGTGAAATCAGGAGAGTAATGATATGAGATGTCCATCTTGCCATTTTAACGGAACGCGTGTAGTGGATTCGAGGCCAGTAGATGATAATAAAGAAATTCGTAGACGTCGTGAATGTGAGTCATGTGGCTTCCGCTTTACAACGTTTGAAAAAATTGAAGAGACACCACTTGTTGTTGTAAAAAAAGAAGGTTCACGTGAGGAGTTTAGCCGTGAGAAGGTACTTCGTGGGCTTATTCGTGCATGTGAAAAACGTCCAGTTGCTCTAGATGTACTTGAGGAACTAGTATTATCAATTGAAAAAGATCTTCGTCGTATTGGTAATTCAGAAGTACGCTCTGAGGATGTTGGGGAAATGGTAATGGACCGCCTAGCGAAAATCGATGAGGTTGCTTATGTCCGCTTTGCATCTGTTTATCGTCAATTTAAGGATATCAATGTCTTTATTGAAGAAATTAAAGACATCATTCAACGTCAGACAGAGCAAAAATCTTAAGAAATTCAGAGAGGGTGAATGTCGTTGATTCATTTGTATAAGGAATTGCAGCCTGCCGATTCTTTTGACATTCGTTTACCTCATGCACTTTCTACACAGGAACGTCAATTAGTAACATTATTTTATCAGCCATTAACTGGAGCAGAGCCGATTAGCCTTTATTTAACACTTTGGGCAGAAGCCGAGCAAATGCCATATCAGCAAATGACACATTATTATTTAATGAATGTTTTAGGGCTTCCGATTGGTAAAATATTTGAGGCACGAATAGCGCTTGAAGCGATTGGCTTATTACGTACATGGAAGAAAGAAGATGCTGGAGAGCGAAGTTTTTTATATGAGCTGATACGTCCACTTGATGCAGATAGCTTTATGAAAGACCCGCTGTTATCCATGTTTTTATTTAGTAAAATTGGAGAGCAAGCTTATCGGAAGTTACGTCAGCGCTATATTGCTCCTGCAAGAGATGCTGAATTTAAAGATGTATCTCGTGCTTTTATTGATGTTTATAAACCTGTAAATTCAAATATCCCAGATGATTTACAAGCTAGTAAGAGTAGCAAGGATAATCAGTCAAAAATATATCCATTTTATTTTGATCAGTTTGATTTTGAACTTCTTAAAGCAGGGTTATCGGAGCAATTAGTGCCTGCCAGTTTACTTACATTAGATGTTCGTGAATCGATTGCCAAGCTTGCATTTTTGTATCATTTAACTGCACTGGATATGCAAAAAATAGTGATTCTGGCTTTAGATGATGATGTAGGTATTTCACAGGAACGGCTTCGTAAGGCTGCGGCAGATTTTTATAAGCTGACGGTTTCAAAAGAGCCGCCAAAATTGATGAAAGTAAACGAGCAGGCCCCTATAGAAGGAATAGGACAAAAAACAAAGGATCAGGAGCTACAGCAATACCTAGAAACTACACCTCCTATTCAAGTACTGCGAGATATAAATAACGGAAAAGAGCCTCTACAAACCTCTGTCCAACTTGCTGAAAGCTTAATTGTCCAGCACGGTATGCCAGTAGGGGTTGTCAATGCTCTTTTAGAATATGTAATGCTTACTACGGATATGAAGCTACCTAAAAAGTATGTAGAGACGATTGCGGATCATTGGGTGCGCAAAAATATTCAAACAGCTAAGGAAGCAATGGAACTCGCACGTCAGGAGCATGATAAATACACTACTTGGAAAAACAAGCCGCAAACACCAAGTAAAAGTAGTCAAAATATCAAAGGTCGTTCAGGAAAGCAACGCGAAGAGAAGGTACCTGAATGGTTTTACAAACGTAACGATCAGCCAGAGGAAAGCATCTCAAGCACGATAGATTTTGAAAAAGAACGTCAAAAGATATTAGAAATGCTAGGAAAAAGTGATAAGTAGGGAGGGTGAACGACAATCGAACAAATTAATGGACCATTAAAAAGAGTAGTTAATGTACCATCATTTCAAGAGCGATACGAAGCGATGCGTCGAGAAATTTTAGAAAACCCTCGTGTGCAAGATTTTTTAGCAGCGCATGCAAATGAATTAAGCTATGATTCCATAGAGCGTAATTTACCGAAGCTTCATGAATTTATAAGTCAATCTACTGTTTGCTGTGGCTGTGACAATACAGATCATTGTACAAACTATTTAAAAGGTTTTATACCAACTTTACGTGTAATTCGAAATACTGTTGAAATGGATTATGTGCGTTGTGAGCAAAAAATACGTGAGGATGAGCACCGGAATGTAGCCAATATGATTGCGAGTATGCATATGCCTAAAGATGTGCTCCAAGCTACCATTCAAGATTTAATGATTGACGACGAATCTCGCGTTATGATTGCGCAAAAAGCGGCGCAATTTGTCAAGACTACAGTGGAATTAGGGAAGCTTCCTGCGAAGGGCTATTATTTATACGGAAAGTTTGGGGTAGGAAAATCCTTTGTGCTGGGTGCCTTGGCTAATGAGTTAGCCGCTATAAAAATCCGTTCAGTAGTCGTTTTTGTGCCTGAATTTTTACGAGAAATGAAAAATGCCATTGGCGATAATACATTGAATGAAAAAATAGACTATGTGAAAAAGGCACCTGTGCTGATGCTTGATGATCTTGGAGCCGAAACGATGACCGCTTGGACAAGGGATGAAATTTTAGGAACTATTTTCCATTATCGTATGGCAGAGCAATTACCAACATTTATAACTTCTAATTTCAATTATGATGAATTGGAACATCATTTAGCACAATCACAAAAAGGTGATATCGAAGTTGTTAAAGCAGGACGAATTATGGAACGTATTAAAGCTTTAACAGAGCCGATTGAAATGCGTGGCAAAAATCGACGGATGTAAGATTGTCAGTTGCATTTTACGACAATCGAGCGTATACTGTCTCATATAATAATTAACTTCTTTCAACAGTTTCCAAACACCTGTAGCTGACGCTTCGCTTTCGCTACAAAAAACACTTGCTGAATGAAGTAAAAGCCTTTGGCGGATGTTATGGAATCGGAAAGGAGTTCATAAAGGATGTTAGCCTAAAACCATCGCAACCATGCGATAACGGTTAACTGACCTGCATCGTGCAGGTCTAAGCACAAAGCCGATTCCAGACGCAATATGCCGAGGCATAATTGATCAAAAATGCATTGATGAGGATAAGAATTTTGTGTATCAACTTTTTAGAGAGGGAAGTCATTGGCTGTAAGCTTCCTAGTATGAGCACATCATTTACTACCTACTGAGCAGCGAAAGGGATAATCTTTCGCCGGTCCCTAGCCCGTTAGCTAGCCTTGAGCTTCGTCTGACTATTTAAGGAGTCGGAAGGAAGAAGGGTGGAACCACGAGCATACGCTTCGTCCCTTTTGTGAGGGACGAGGCTTTTTTATTGTTGAAGAGATAATAGTGCTCAAATAGAGATGAAAGTCGCTCAAAAAAAGTGTGAATCAGTTCCGGACCAAAACCTGAAAAAAAGCAAACCCGCTTCATTCAAGAGTCAAAAAGGCTTTGTTTCTCATCATTCATTACGTATTTTATAAAACCGAGGAGTGTAAAGATTATGTCAGAAATGATTAAATTAACTTTCCCAGATGGCGCTGTGAAGGAATTTGCAAAAGGTACATCTACTGATGATGTAGCACTATCAATCAGCCCAGGGCTACGAAAAAAAGCTTATGCAGGTAAAGTCAACGGTATCTTAGTGGATTTAAAAACACCAATCGAAGAGGATGCAGCAATTTCAATCATCACGCAAGACGATGAGGAAGCACTTGAAATTTTACGTCACTCAACAGCACACTTAACAGCGCAAGCGATTAAACGATTGTTCCCAGATGTGAAACTTGGCATTGGTCCAGTGATTGAGGGAGGCTTCTACTATGATATTGATGCTCCGACACCTATAACTGCTGAAGACTTACCAGCCATCGAAAAAGGAATGAAAAAAATTATCGCTGAAAACTTAGAAGTTGAACGCAAAAATGTAAGCCGTACAGAAGCACAAGCAATCTATGAAGAAATCGGCGATGAATATAAACTAGAATTACTGGAAGCGATTCCTGAAGATGAGCAAGTATCAATTTATTATCAAGGGGAATTTTTTGACCTTTGTCGTGGTATTCATGTACCATCCACTGGAAAACTTCGTGAATTCAAGCTTCTTTCATTAGCAGGTGCTTACTGGAGAGGGAACTCTGATAACAAGATGCTTCAACGTATTTATGGAACAGCATTCTTCAAAAAAGAGGAATTAAAACATCACCTACAAATGCTAGAGGAAGCAAAAGAGCGTGATCACCGTAAAATTGGAAAAGAATTAGAGTTATTCACGAATTCACAAAAAGTCGGTCAAGGTTTACCACTTTGGTTACCAAATGGTGCAACAATTCGTCGTGTCATTGAGCGTTATATTGTGGATAAAGAATTATCACTTGGCTATAAGCATGTTTATACACCAGTATTGGGTTCGAAAGAGCTTTATCAAACTTCTGGTCACTGGGATCACTATCAAGATTCTATTTTCCCGCCAATGGAGATGGACAATGAGACATTAATTATGCGTCCTATGAACTGTCCTCACCATATGATGGTTTACAAAAATAGCATGCATTCATATCGTAACCTCCCATTACGTATTGCAGAGCTTGGAACAATGCACCGTTATGAAATGTCAGGAGCTGTTTCTGGTTTACAACGTGTACGTGGGATGACTTTAAACGATGCCCATATCTTTGTTCGCCCTGACCAAATTAAAGCGGAATTCCAAAAAGTTGTGCAGTTAATTTTAGAGGTTTATAAAGATTTCGACTTAAATGATTATTCATTCCGTTTATCTTACCGAGACCCAGCAGATACTGAGAAATACTTCGATGATGATGAAATGTGGGAAAAAGCACAAAGTATGTTAAAAGAAGCAATGGATGAGCTTGGTTTAGACTACTTTGAAGCGGAAGGTGAAGCGGCATTCTATGGCCCTAAACTTGACGTGCAAGTAAAAACAGCAATTGGTAAAGAAGAGACTTTATCGACAGTTCAACTAGACTTCTTATTACCTGAACGATTTGATTTAACATATGTTGGGGAAGATGGTAAACCACATCGTCCAGTCGTTATTCACCGTGGTGTAGTATCAACAATGGAACGTTTTGTTGCCTTCTTAATTGAAGAATATAAAGGTGCATTCCCAACTTGGTTAGCACCAGTTCAAGTAGAAGTGATTCCAGTATCGAATGAAGCTCACTTCGACTATGCAAAACAAATTGAAGAGCAATTAACAGCAGCAGGCTTACGTGTTGAAATGGATGATCGTGAAGAGAAGTTAGGCTATAAAATTCGTGAAGCACAAATGAAAAAAATCCCTTATATGCTTGTCATTGGTGACAAGGAAGTAGAGGCTAATGGTGTGAATGTACGACGTTACGGCTCTAAAGATTCAGAAACAATTAGCTTTGAGGATTTCTTAGCAAACATTAAAGCAGAAATTACAAAATAGCATCTATAAAAAATGGCTGGGGTACTTTTAATAGAAATGTCTTATTTTTGCGGCATTGAATTGCCCCAGCTAGTAATTTAGATGTTTAGATTAAAAATGATTTGGCTATTTTATTAGCAATAAGCTAAATTACCATTTGACAGTTTATCCTATACATGCTAATATAATTAAGGTTAATGAATACAAAGTTTGTGGTTGAAGTAGAGGCTGCCCGCTTCTCACCTGATACAACGCTTTAAAAGCTGTGAACAGGTATGACACGTTGAATTGTTTTGCGCAGACTTGCGCATGCACATATAGCGGGCGGACATCTTCAAAGTGTCCGTCCTTTTTTTATGGACATGACAAGAGGATGTACCGTTCAACCGGGCAAGGCTTTGCCCAAACCATGTATTCGCGACAATTACTTGGAGGTGGATTACTATTAGCAAAGACATGTATGTAAACGAAGGCATTCGCGCACGTGAACTTCGATTAATCGATCACAATGGTGACCAGCTTGGTGTAAAGACACGTAATGAAGCGCTAGAAATCGCCGCTCGTGTAAACTTGGATCTTGTCCTTGTGGCCCCTCAAGCCAAGCCGCCAGTCGCTCGTATCATGGACTATGGTAAATTTAAGTTTGAACAGCAAAAGAAAGACCGTGAAATTCGTAAAAATCAAAAGGTCATCGTTATGAAAGAGGTTCGCTTGAGCCCAACAATCGATGAGCATGATTTCCAAACGAAGTTACGTAATGCGATTAAATTCCTAGAAAAAGGCGATAAAGTTAAATGTAGCCTACGTTTCAAAGGTCGTGCGATTACACATAAAGAAATTGGTCAACGTGTGCTAGATCGCTTTGCTGAAGCTTGTGCTGAAGTATCAACGGTAGAACAAAAGCCGAAGATGGAAGGCCGAAGCATGTTCTTAGTTCTTCAACCAAAGAACGAGAAATAATATTAGACGAACAGTTTAGGAGGAATTTGACATGCCAAAAATGAAAACTCACCGTGGAGCTGCGAAACGTTTCAAAAAAACGGGTTCAGGTAAATTAAAATATGACCGTGCTTATGGAAGCCACTTATTCGCAAACAAATCTACGAAACAAAAACGTCACCTACGTAAAGCAAACGTTGTGTCATCTGGTGACTTCAAACGCATTAAATCATTACTTGTTTACATGAAATGATTAACTACACAAAATAAACTAACATTCATTTTTTAATGAAAAGCAGGAGGTAATTTCTATGCCACGCGTAAAAGGCGGAACAGTGACGCGCAAACGTCGTAAAAAAGTTTTAAAATTAGCTAAAGGTTACTATGGTTCAAAACATACATTATATAAAGTTGCTAACCAAGCAGTGATGAAGTCAGGTCAATATGCATACCGTGACCGTCGTCAGAAAAAACGTGATTTCCGTAAATTATGGATCACTCGTATCAACGCAGCTGCTCGCATGAACGGTCTTTCATACAGCCGTTTAATGCACGGTTTAAAAGTTGCTGGTATCGAAGTTAACCGTAAAATGTTAGCTGACTTAGCTGTAACTGATGCAACAGCATTCACTCAATTAACAGATGCTGCTAAAAAAGCAGTCGCTAAATAATTAAGTGATATAATGCTTCTTACGTGACTGAAACGAAGCGAATCTCAGTTTAAATCTGTGACGAAAGCGAAGCGACAGTCGCAAAAAAAGCAGTCGCAAAATAATATGTGATTTCTCAGGACTGATGGATTTATCCGTCAGTCTTTTTTATGTTAGATTAGTAGTAAATCATTTGCAAAGGAGACTTTAATGGGACAAGCA
This sequence comes from Lysinibacillus sp. GW821-FHT14F06, assembly GCF_058803665.1. Lineage (NCBI taxonomy): Bacteria > Bacillati > Bacillota > Bacilli > Caryophanales > Bacillaceae > Lysinibacillus > Lysinibacillus sp. GW821-FHT14F06. The sequence goes on along the minus strand of NZ_JBXAPF010000009.1, from coordinate 35,190 downwards.
TTAGTAGCCTATATGGCAATTGTTTCTATAGTCCTGCTTATAATGATGGGCATGGATAAATCCAAAGCGAAAAAGCATGAGTGGCGAATTGCGGAACGTACGCTTTTTACACTGGCGATTGCTGGAGGTGCAGTAGGCGGCGTGTTAGGAATGTATTTATTTCGTCATAAAACACGCCATAACAGCTTTGCTTTTGGCTTCCCACTGTTAGCAGCTGTTCAAGTTTTTATCGTTGTACAGCTATGGTGAGATTGGGGAGACAATAATACGTTAATTAAAAACACATCCTCATGAGGAGGATGTGTTGCGCATAAGCTGTTCAATGGGCTGCTTCCAATTAATTTTTGCGCTTGGATAGTTCAATAGAATTTCTTGCTGTAAATATTCAAAATCACTTTTATTGAAACCCTGCAGTGTCGCAGCATCACGAGCACCAACGAAAATTGTCACAACCTCAAAGGCTTCTTCAGTAGTACCGAGGTATTTTTCACCTTCAAAAAGTGCACCCTTATAGGAAATAAAGAAATTTTTTCGGACATTTTTAACATCATCGTAAAAATAATAATGGCCTTTTTCATAGGCTTCATCAAGTTTTCGCTTAGGATCGGTTATATAACGAATCGCTTTGTAAAATACATAGATTATAAGCGCAATTACAGCAAGTCGAATTAGTAATGGCAACATGTTTCATTTCCCCCTTGAAGAAAGGTTATTCTTCCCTATACGATTGAAGGGGGAAATTAGTTTCACTTTTTATAAATTATTTTAGAAATTTAGGAGAAAAAAATGAATTTACAACAATTGTTTAAAATGCAGAAAGAGCTTGATGATTTTATTGAAAAAACACAAAAAATTGAGCAGGATGTTTTTAATGAAAAAGGTTTAGCATTAATGGTTGAATTAGCAGAACTAGCTAATGAAACACGCTGCTTTAAATTCTGGAGTACAAAAGGGCCTTCAGAGCGTGCTGTTATTTTAGAGGAGTATGTGGATTCGATACATTTTATACTATCCCTCGGTCTATTAAAGGGTTATACAACGCTAGAAAAATGGCCAGTGATTGAAGAAAAGCGAGATTTAACAGAAATTTTCTTAATGACACAGGACTATATTTTAACCTTTATTCGTCAGCCATCAGAGGATAGATATTTAACGATTTGGCAATGCTATGGTTTACTTGCGTATAATTTAGGCTTTACGTTTGAGGACGTGGTGGCAGCGTATATAGAAAAGAATGAAGAAAATTATAATCGCCAGCGTTCAGGATATTAATGTGAGAAATACATCAATTTTCAGACGATTATACTAGGAATATTTCGGTAAACGAAGTATAATAGAGAAGATTTCGAAAGTAGGAGGCAAAAGGATGACACAGCTAGATCCAACATTACAAATGTTTAAAGATTTAACGGATGCGAATGGAATTGCAGGGAATGAACGTGCACCACGTGAGGTCATGAAAAAATACATTGCACCATACGCAGACTCAGTAGAAACAGATAACTTAGGAAGCGTTATCGCAAAAAAAGTGGGCGAAGAAAATGGTCCCAAAATTATGGTGGCAGGGCATTTAGATGAAGTCGGCTTTATGATTACACAAATCGATGATAAAGGGTTTATCAAATTCCAAACTGTAGGTGGCTGGTGGAGCCAGGTAATGCTTGCACAGCGTGTTACAATTACAACGCGAAAAGGCGATGAAATCATCGGGGTAATTGGTTCAAAGCCACCGCATATTTTACCAGCAGATGTACGAAACAAAGTCGTAGACATTAAAGATATGTTTATTGATGTGGGTGCAGCTTCAAAGGAAGAAGTGCTTGAATGGGGCGTGCGTCCTGGTGATATGGTGACACCATATTTTGAATTCAATGTCATGAAAAATGACAAGTATCTTTTAGCAAAGGCATGGGATAACCGTATTGGCTGTGCAATTGCTATTGATGTTATGAAGGCGTTGCAAAATGAAAAACATCCTAACATCCTATATTCTGTAGGGAACGTACAAGAGGAAGTCGGTCTTCGCGGTGCGAAAACGGCGACTCATAAAATCCAACCTGATATTGGCTTCGCTGTCGATGTAGGTGTAGCTGGAGACACGCCAGGGGTAACAGCGAAGGAATCAACAAGTAAAATGGGCGCTGGTCCACAAATCGTTGTCTATGATGCATCAATGGTATCTCATCGTGGCTTACGTGAATTCGTATTAGATGTGGCTGATGAGCATAATATTCCATATCAATTCGAGGCCATGGCTGGTGGCGGTACAGACGCTGGCTCTATTCATGTAACAGCTAACGGCATACCTGCACTATCAATCGGTATTGCAACACGCTATATCCACTCACATGCAGGTATTCTACATCGTGATGATTATGAGAATGCTGTAAAATTAGTGGTAGAGGTTATTAAAAAATTAGACAGAGATGCTGTGAATAAAATTATTTTTGACTGATACTGTAAAAGAACGTAGGAAAGAACTAAATAGATACATCATATTTTGCCTTCTAACAAAAATGTTAGGAGGCTTTTTTATTGATCCAAGACAAATTATTCCTAGGAACCTGTATAGTAGAGGTTAAAATAAACTACCTATACTAAAAAGTTATCGGCACTGCAACTCCTTTTGTTTATCAAGGGCTATGTGCTAAATTACATGGTCAGTTGTGAAAGCATAACAAAAGGACTTGCGATTATGAAAATTAATCATAAACACAAGTCCAATTCTTATTAAACTAAAGTGCCCTATTAAGGAATATAGATTTTTATGAATAACTTTCCTCTTTATTGCCATAAATTACATAAGAAAAATATCCGAGTAGTAAGCCTAGCCCTGAACCAAAACTTAGTGTAGATAATAATGAAATTGAGAAAAACATGCTAAGAATCAAACCGATTGTACAACCAAAAAGCATTCCGAGTGGCATTAAACTATCTAATAAATTTTGAGCCACTTTTGATTTTTTCTTACCTAATTTTCCTTGCTTATGTTTATGTTCAAGCCTTTTAATAACAAAGACCATAATTCCTCCGATTATTGCAATGGGTAGAACAATACCAACAAGTTCCGTGAATAACTCCATGCTGTCATCTCCTTTCATTGTATCACCTAACATTACACTTTCCGCAATCTATGGCTACTAAGTGTGAAGAACCTACATGTTGGATTTAAAAACTGAATAATCAGCTATTTAATTAAGATAGTATCACTTTATTGTTGTTTCTTCCATTTATAAGGGATATTTGCCCAATCATACAACATTGCAAACAGAAATATGAAAATTGTGATTGTTATAGTTTCTACCCACTTAATATCATTTTGAATAATTATTTTCCATCCAATTGATAATATGAAAAATAACAACGCAAATCGAATGTTTTTCTTTAACATACATACCTCGTTTCATTTTTTACCTGCCATAAAAACTATTCCTTTGTTAATTTGGAGCGAATGTTGGTGACTGCATATACATTGACTGTTACCATAGGCGATAATTGCCCTGTTATTGAGTTCGCTCAATTGTTTTCATAATCATTAATCAGATAATACTTGTAGATGCAATTACATACCATACTGTTTTAGATAAGTTTCCCCAAGAGTCAACTATTGCAATAAATATCATGATTAGTAATAGTGTGTAAACTAAATAACTTCGCATACAGTAACCTCCAAAATTGCCCTTTTCAAAACTGATTGAAAAAATAATAACTTATAGAAATCATAACATAGCGGAGAAAAAGTGCAGTAAGGGTGACGTTGGACAGGGATAAAACAGACTGTCCATAGATAGCCTATTTAATAAATTTATCTAGTTTTTTGCATTTCTTCATTAGATTCTTTAGCAAATGGTGTTAATATAATCCCTGCAAAAAATAAAATGTAACCTGTCCATTTTATCCATCTATAATATTGGTGGTCTTTTAAAAAATAAAATGAAGTAAGGATAATAAAGATACCCATAATAATAATACCGATAGCAATCATCCACTTTAAAGTAATCGGAATTTTCGACATTCTTATGTCTCCCCTTTTATGTATATTTTTGGAGATAATTTAACATGTTCAGATGTACCATATATAGGGTTATCTGTAAAAAATATATACTATATAAATGTTTTTTTACTATATCATCCGAAATTTATAGGTAGTTAATAAAGAAAATGTGTAATAAAGAGACAGTAAAGGGTAATGAATCCCCTTAATCTTTCTTACGTTTAAATATTAATTCAAAAAAAGAAGGAAAACCGGTACCTTTTGTTCCTGGTGCAAAGATTTGTATTAATTCCCAACCTTCTTTTTCATAATCAAAAACAACTTTATGATAATCTTCCTCAGGAGTTAGTTTGAATGAAGATAATTGAATTTTCACGAATTTATGTTCGTACAAGATTCAACCTCCTTATTATTACTTTCATTTACGTTTTTTAGTAATGTAAAGTTTCAATAAATATATTGAAGTTGATGAATAGTTCGAGGTTTTTTCGAAAGACATTGTACAGAAAGGTGATTAAGTGAAAGAAACAAAAGTCAAATATTGTGCTGAATGTGAGAAAGATTTCATTGATAGTGAAGTGGTCTTTTATACATGGTATGAAAACCGATGCTTCTGTGATAAATGCAAACAACTTATGAATGAGCGTGTCACACCATCATATTTAGATTGGTAGCCACGAAAAGTTGTTAAATAGCTGAACCATTAGAAGATCATGTTAGAAAGAAATTGTCCAGCAAGGGAGTAAGTGAAATGGCAGTTTACGAATTTGAAAAGGTGATATTGCAGAATTCCCTCATTGTGGTAAATAGTTCGAAATGAATGATTTAAATGAAGAAGATTACAACGATTTTGACAAATATTTTGAACACGTTTTGCGAAGGTTAATTAACACTTGATAAATATTGTTCAGCAGCATTAAGAAAAGCGTTGCCATAAAGCAACGCTAAGTTCGAGGGTTTCTAAATAAAATTACTACACTAGAAACAAAGCATATCAATCCAATATATATGCTACTTGTATTGACATATCTTCTATGTTGTCCGTAAAGATTCTATATCCCCCTACTGAACATATTGCCAAACTACTAACCGAACTAGTTAATGTACTACGTTTACGTTTGTCAGTCAAAAAAACATCTAAATAATGGTATTTGTATTATGTTAACACGAAATTAATCATTAGTTAACTTATTCGAAGGATTTCCCCTGGTGAATAATATAAAGACTAGAACCTTAATGAACAATATGAGGTTTAATCGATAGATATTTTTCAGTCAAAAAGCCGATTAGAATATTCCAATCAGCTGCTTTTTTAATTTAATGACTTTACCTTCAATCCCAACAAAGAAGCAAAACCAATAGCTTGTTCAGTGGAAACTTCACATCCATTCAAACTTTCTGGGGTTACATTAAGTTTTTCAAAATTACATGTACTAATATCAATTCCTTTTAAAGAAGTTTGAGAAAAATCAACATCATTAATATCACTTTCATAAAATTTCACCTTATTTAGTGAACATTCATAAAAATTTGCACCTCGAAGTATTGAATTGTCAAATATCACATGCTTGAAACGGGTTACAGCAAAATTGCATAGATTTGCAATACAATTTTCAAAAGAAACATTTCCAAGATTAGTTTCAGAAAAATCAGATCCTAATAATTTGCAGTTTTTGAAATTGACTCTATGTATAATACCTTCACTTAAGTTTGCATTAGATAGATCACAGTTTTCAAAAATTACATCAGTTAAATCAATTTTTCTAAAAGAAACATCAATGAATTTTGCATTTTTAAAGATAACTTTAGATACAACTAATTTTTCAACAACCTCTTTTTCAATTACTGTATCAGCAATAATACAATTTGATAAATATGGGTCTTCATCATAAAAAATATCTTGAAAATTAGCTTTTTCTAGATCTGAGAGAATTTTTGGTAATTCAATATTGAAACCTTGTGACATTTCAGCACACCTTTCAAAAAGTTAGTAATATCTATACATAAATTTAAAGTAAAAAAATAAAATGAAAAGACTTTCATATTAAGTAAAAGTATGTGCAAATCTAAATTTCTATCACATTACTGCACAATATGAAAGATGTTCAGTAGTAAAGATAATTGCTAGAAATAGGTGTTTATAAAAAGAAAAGGTGTCTTACCTAGATGAAAACACCCGAAGATAGATTAATCCCAAATATCTGGGATTGTAACTTTTGCAGATCGTAAATAATCGAGTAATTGACCAGTATGAATTGATTCATGATAGGCAATTCTCAGCAACATATCTCCTAAGTCTCTTATGTACCCAACATCTGAACGGTCAATTTTAATAATTTTTAAATCTTCATCTGAAAATGATTTAATAGTTTCTATAAATTGATTTCTAAACGGTACTGCAATAATTAATTCATCTTCAACAGTGTTGAATGGTAGTTTTTCAAATGGGGATTCAAATACAGGTATACTGCCTTTATTTTTAATAGCCTGATGATAATAATATTCACTTTCTAGAACATGTCTAATCATCTCAATGCAAGACATAGCTTTATCATCTGGTCTCCAATTTAATTTATCTTGGGGGATAGACGTCCAAAGCTTAATGCTACGTCTTCGGACTTCATTGAAATTTAAAAGAATTAAATCGATTGTGTTCATTATTTACCCTCCACTTGTTAGTATATTTTAAATTATATACGAATGTACGTTCTTTTAGAAGTCGGTTTTTTAGTTTAGAATTTTTCGCTTGTTTTAATAAATGCTACTAAACAATTTGAGCAAAAACTATTAAAGGGTCACTTTGGTGGAAGTGACCCTAAGTAACAATTCGGGAGGGACCAAGTTAAACTAGTTTAGCTTAACACTACTATTTATATGCTTAGCTAACTTAGGTTATATAGTTTATTGCCCTTGAAAAAAGATTTAAAAATAAAAAAGCTATGACGGTCAACCAACGCCATAGCCTATATAAAGTGCGTGCGATACACTCAAATTATTGTGTGTAAAATAAGGTTCTTTATACATTAAAAAAACCCAGCTTTAAACTGGGAGACGGTTTGTCAGGTAAATATATTATTTTTCAGGATAAGCTACATGTAATGGTGGAGGTACAAGCCAACCTTTATTTTTGTTCAAACGTAAAAGTTTAGCACCAAGTTGAGCTTTTGCCATATGGAATTGACCATACATTAATGCGATATCTTCACGAGTGGAAATACCCATTGCTTGACTACATGCAACTAATCCAGCAGCTATGTCAGCAGTAAGAGCAGCGCTTATTTCTGGGTCATTAAACTTTGCACCTGGAGGGATATCTTCCAATCTTGCTACAGGTCGTTCAGGTGAAGCAGGTGGTAAAGCAATACCATTCGTTTTTAGAATTTTTTCTAATTGTTTTACTTCTTCTCTGCAAGTTTCGATGATATCTTCAATAATTTTTTTTAGATCTTCATCACCAGCGTGATTATAAAACGTTTGATAGCCAGAAATCATTCCATAGTCTGCAATTAAACTTGACCAAATACTAAATACTTCACCGTAATGCAATGGTTCATCTTTTGGATTACCACCAAGAATACCCATACTTACACTTCCTTTTCTTGTTTTTCGCCACTAAAGCAAAGTTAGTATGGATATAATTAAAAAATTAATACACAAAATGCAATATTGCTGAACAATAAAAGAAACAAAATAATGGTCTTTAACAAATTGTTGTGTTTTTTTATAGTTGTAACTTAAAGAATAGAGTATTCCTTTACTCCATTCAAGAAACACCCTATTGTCACTATAAAGAATTTTGTAAAAGCTGTAAGATATCTTTCCCCATATGAACAGGATTTGTTGCTAGTATAGGGGATCGATAATTGGATAGAATCACAACACCTGTTTGCTGTTTTATATTAAACCCTAGATAACTAGAGAAACCTTTCGTGGAGCCATTATGCCAAATAATATCATCTTCAAGTAACCATCCTAATCCGATGCTTACATCTTTTGAAATAGTATGAGTAGCTTGGTGTGTGAATTGATAGCCTGAATTTTGATTGCCTACATGTATTTTTATAAATTTTAATAAATCATCAACGGTGGATCGTATAGCGCCCGCTGCCATAAATTCATTCATTTGAAGTGGAGGCTTATTATGTCCTCGAATAGAGTGTCCCTGTAATATAGTATCTTCTTTAGAGGAGGGGATAGAAATAAAGGTATTTGTTAAATTTAATGGTTCTACGATTCTACGTGTGATAGCTGTTTCAAAGTCAGTATGAAGTTCATTTGCTAATAAATATCCTAAAAGGCCCATTCCCACATTAGAATACCTAAACTTAGCTTTAGGCTCATGGATATGGGTTTTAAAATAATGTATTGTCTCATCCAATGAATAGGGACAAAAAGGGTCACGAGGTGTTTGGCTATCAAAAAGATTATAGATGTTCTTCAGTACACCTATTCCCGGTAGACCAGATGTATGATTTGCTAGATGTTTCAACGTTATGGGATGATTATCTGGAATTGCAGAAAAATAGTTGCCGATGGAGTCATCTACCTTCACGATTTCTTCCTGAATCATTTCCCCAAACATGGATGTAGTCAAAACTTTAGAGATTGACCCAATTTCATAGATGTAGGGCTTTTTATCATACTTGACATTTGAGCCATTGAACATAAACGTAGCATCTTGGTCACGATAAATAACACCTATGGATAAAGCTACATTCGGGCGAGATTTTATGTAAGGATAAGCAATTTTAAAGATATCCTTTTTTAAATCATTTAAATCCACAAGTATTCCTCCTTTTCACTCGCTAAATTTTTTCCTGTGCCTTCGAGATAATAGCGTGTAGTTTCGTCATTATTTCTTTTAGTTGTAATAAATCCTCTTTTGGGAGCTGTGAATAGTATTTATTGATAATGGCAAGCTCGATTTCTTCCTGCTTCTGAAAATAATCATGCCCCCTCGTGTCTAACTCGATAATAATTTCTCTACGATCCTTTTTACTTATGGTTCTTATAATAAAGCTTTCCTGCTCTAGTCTGCCGATTAATTGACTAACAGCACTAGCAGATGTCCCCATCAGTTTTGCTAATTCAAAGGTCTGCAAGGGACCATGTGTCTGAAGAAGACTTAAAAATAGTGCTTGCTTTGTAGTTAATGTTTCGTCTAACAAGGCGGAGAACTCCTCTGTTAGCATCGCATTTGTTTCATATTCTACTTGGTTAAGCTCTCTCACAAGTTGTATAAGCTCATTGTCCATTTATTTCACCACCTAAATAGTTAATTTGTATTAATTATAAATGTATGTTAATAATATGGCAAAGATCTTTAGAGTGAAATGATTGAAAAATGGAAATATGCATAAAAATTCGTTATGACGCATTATTGACACATTTTATTGTAGATTTCTAATTTTTAAAAATAAACATAAAAATTCAGTTGATTTTATATTTATGCATGCTATACTTATTTTAACAGCAACAGAACAAGGAGCGAAGGCTATGAAATTACTTGAGGAAGTACAGTTAAAGTTAGTGTCTAGCTTAAAGGGTAAAGACCTACTAACTTTGTTAGACTATACAAGTGAAGAGGTTCAGCAGCTAGTTGAATTAGCAACACAGCTGAAAATCATTACAAAAGAAGGAAAATGTCCGAAGCTATTAGAGGGTAAAACACTTGGTATGATCTTTGAAAAACATTCAACTCGTACTCGTATTTCATTTGAAGTAGGCATGAATCAATTGGGCGGAAAAGGTATGTTTATGCATGCACGTGATTTGCAAATTGGACGTGGCGAGTCAATCTATGATACGGCACATGTGCTATCAGGCTATTTAGATGGTATTATGATTCGAGCAAATTCCCATGCTATGGTGAAGGAGCTTGCCGAGCATGCAACTATACCAGTTATTAATGGATTAACAGATATTTATCACCCATGTCAGGCATTAGCAGATTTAGAAACAATCGCTGAAAATAAAGGTGAACTAAAAGGACTTAAAATTGCATATGTTGGAGATGGCAACAACGTGGCGCACTCATTAGTAGTCGCTTCTGCACATGTAGGAATGAACGTGGCAGTGGCAACGCCAGTTGGCTATGAATGTGATACAGAGGTTATCGCAAAGGCACAAGCTATCGCAATGGCAAATGGCAGTACAATTACCATCACGAATGATCCAGTAGAAGCGGTATTAAACGCGGACGTAGTGTATGCAGATGTTTGGACATCCATGGGACAAGAAGAAGAAGCTGCAAAACGTCTTCAGGACTTTGCAGGTTATCAAATTAATGATGAACTTGTTTCCTATGCAAAGCCAAATTATATGTTCTTACACTGCTTACCTGCACATCGTGAAGAAGAAGTGGCGACATCTGTTATTGATGGCCCTAATTCTTATATCTTTGAGCAAGCAGAAAATAGACTACACGCACAAAAAGCAGTACTTGCATCTATTTTAGCTTAATTTTTGACATATGCTTCTCGGGTTGAGAAGTACTATATATACAAAGTTCACATTGATAACAGAGGGTGTCAATGTGAATAACATAACAGTGGTGCACAGACAGAGGGATGTAAGCCACGCGCGATGTACGTTGTCAAGATGGATGGCCACATCGCTACATAGTAAAGTAACCTGGGAGACGCTGGGTTACTTTTTTGTTGTGTTATTTTTGTGCGTATACTTGTATAATCGTAAATCAAACTAGTACATTACCTAGTTTTCCAATTTTATTTATAGAGAATAAAAGCATTTATCTATATAATAGGATAAATAAGTAATTAGGGGAGGGCTTTAGGTGAATATTGATCATATTGAGGCATTTTTATATGTCGTGCATTATAAAAGTATCCATAAGGCTGCTAATGCGTTATTTTTATCCCAGCCAACTGTAACTGCTCGCATTAAATCACTAGAAAGAGAGCTAAATGTTGAATTATTTCATCGAGATGGGCGCAGTGTAATTTTATCGGATAAGGGCAAGGATTTTTTACCATTCGCGACACAAATTGTGCAAACCTTCCAGCAGGGAAAGAAGCAGTTAGAGGAAACTCAGGAGACTGACGAAGTATGCATTGGCACGAACGGGGTGACAGCACAATATTTTTTAGCGTATGCATTACCTAAATGGAAAGAAAGCTTTCCACATTTACGCTTTCAGATTGTGACAGGATCAACAAATATGATATTAGAAAAGCTGCAAAGTCATCAAATCCATTTTGGGCTTATCCAATATGTCCATCGAGAAGGAATTAGCAATGAGCTATTATTAAGTAATGCAGTTAAACTCGTGATGCATCGCGAACATTCTTTTCAGCAGAATTCGCTAATTAAGGTAAGGGAATTAGCTCGGCAAAAAATGGTGTTTTTTGAATGTGGGGCCTTTGATTGGAATTATGTCCATAAGCTATTTGAGGTAGAGGGTGTCACTGCTAATATTGAAGTACGTACAGATCATTTAGAAGTAGCGAAAGAATTTATTCGGACGAAAGGATATATGAGCTTTTTACCACATCTCTGTGTAAAAAAGGAGCTTGAAAGTGGGGAATTTGTAGAGATTGATGTCAAGCACTTACTGGATATGAATCAACATATTTTTTTAACATATAACAATAAAGATAAACTGGCTCCTGCCTTTTGGGAAAAGGTAACAGAAACTGCTGAGCAATTTGAAGGCAGTTATGAAAAAATAGATTGATAAAATATTTTATCAAACAGTAAATTTTTTTCTATTATGTAGCCTATTGCATATTGCTGCAATGAGCTGTAATATCTTCCTCAACCTTATTTTATTTATGGAACCATAAATGAAATATTATTTTTTCATCAAAAACATACTTAACCACTATGTTTAGTAAAAATAAAATTCGAGGAGGAAATGAATATGGTGAGACAGGACAAAGTTCGATTTGGTGCAATTATTCACGGTGTAGGTGGCAATATTTCAGGCTGGCGTCATCCAAAGGTCGCAAGTAATCAAAGTGTAAGCTTACCGTTTTATATCCAACAGGCACAAAAGGCAGAGCAAGGAAAATTTGATGTAGTGTTTATTGCTGATGGTTTGTTCATCAACGAAAAATCCATTCCTCATTTTTTAAATCGCTTTGAGCCTCTAACGATTTTATCAGCATTAGCAGTAGCGACAAAAAACATTGGGCTAGTTGGCACCGTATCTACCTCCTACAGTGAGCCTTTTACAGTTGCACGTCAATTTGCCTCATTGGATCATATTAGTGGAGGACGTGCTGGATGGAATGTAGTGACAACGCCATTAGAAAGCACTGCATTGAACTACAATAAAACACTGGAACAGCATCCTAATCACGCAGAGCGCTATCAAATTGCTGAAGAATATTTGGAAGTGACAAAGGGCTTATGGGATTCATGGGACGATGACGCTTTTATTGCGGATGTAGAACAGGATGTGTTTTTTGATCCAGATAAACTGCATACCTTACACCATCAGGGACAATATTTTTCTGTACAGGGACCACTTAATATTGCGCGTTCTAAGCAAGGTCAGCCTGTTATATTTCAAGCAGGCTCGTCTGATGCAGGTATCCGCTTAGCTGCTAAGGATGCTGACGCGATTTTTACACACGGTGCATCCTTAGAAGAGGCACAGAAATTTTATCAAAGGGTAAAAACAGAGGCTGCAGCCTTTGGACGTGATTCACAGGAAATTAAAATCTTCCCAGGGATTTCTCCAATTATTGGTGAGACACTGGAGGAGGCTGAAGCTAAATATCAGGAAATCGTTGAGCTGGTTTCGATTGAACGTGCACTTGCTTATTTAGGACGATACTTTGATCATCATGATTTTACACAGTATGATGTGGATGCTCCATTCCCAGAGCTTGGTGATATAGGAGCTAATAGCTTTAGAAGTACAACTGACTATATAAAAAAATATGCCAAACAAGAAGAACTGACATTACGACAGGTTGCTTTACGTGAGGCAACACCTAAAACAGCTTTCTTTGGAACAGCAGAGCAAGTCGCTAATCTAGTGCAGGAATGGTTTGAAAAAGAGGCTGCGGATGGCTTTATTATTGCTGTAACTGTACCTGGTGCACTTGACGATTTTGTAGATAAGGTTGTACCGATTTTACAAGCAAGAGGGCTTTATCGTGAAGAATATGAGGCGGATACATTACGTGGTAATTTAGGTTTACCATTTAAGGAAAGCCGTTATGTCAAACATACTGTCTCTTAAAACCTAGTAAATTTATTTGAATAAAAAGATTAAGGAGGGAATGTATGAGCTATTCATTAGGCATATTAGATCAAAGTCCAATTATTGAGGGTGCAACAAACGAACAGACCTTACAAAAAACAGTGGCACTTGCACAAAAAGCTGAGCAATTGGGCTACTCACGCTTTTGGGTATCAGAGCACCATAATACAGATTCATTAGCAGGAACATCTCCTGAGGTTTTAATATCTTATTTACTAGCTAAAACAAAATCAATCAACATTGGATCGGGTGGGGTTATGCTACAGCATTATAGCCCCTATAAAGTAGCAGAAAATTTCCATGTTTTAGCATCCTTGGAGCCAGGGCGAGTAGATTTGGGTATTGGGAAAGCACCCGGAGGCTTACCTCTTTCTACAAAGGCCCTCCAATATGGCACGCTCAATAATGGAGAGGATTTTGAAGAAAGATTAATATTTTTACAGCAATTAATTGAGCAATCAATACCAGAAGAGCACGAATTACATGGCATAGAAGCAACACCGATTCCGAAGACAAAGCCAGCATTATTTTTACTCGGTGCTAGCCCAGAAAGTGCTGCTCGTGCAGGTAAACTAGGAATTGCATTCGTCTTTGCTCGCTTTATTAATAGTGACAAAAACATTTTGGCACAAGCGGCTACAACCTATCGCAGTCACCATCCAAACGGACATTTTGCGATTTCCATTGCCGCACTTGCTGCTCCAACCAACGAGGAAGCGAAAGAGCTAGTTGGTGATCAAAAAATTACAAAGGTGCATTTAGCAAGTGGCAGAAGCCTGACACTACAATCAGTAGAGCTAGCAGAGAAATTTGGTCAGGAATCTGGAGAGGAATATACGGTTGAGCAGTATGAGGCCGATATTTTATATGGTACATCAGAAGAAATTAAAGCCATTTTAGATGACTACCATGTGCAATACCAAATCGACGAATTTATTTTGCATACGCCAGTCTTAAAGCATTTTGAGCGTGAGCGATCTTTTGAGTTATTGAGTCCAGTACATTTACAGCAAAAAGAAGCGGTAAGCTAAGGAGGAAAACATCATGAAAAAAAATAGAGATGTAATAGTTTGGTCGAAGCAGGGCTGTAGTTACTGTAATGAGGTAAAAACGTATTTACAAGAGGTGGGTATACCTTACAAAACAGTGGATGTAACACATAATGATGCCTTCCGTGATATTCTCGATACAAAATATGGAATTCGCTATGTACCTGTTGTAGAAATTGGTTCAAGTGAAGATGGTATCTATCAAGCAGTTACAGAACTTGGTCTTGAGCATTTAAAGGCTGCACTAGCAGGAGAAAAAATACAGTCATAGGACGCAGATATAATTTTAATCATGGTTAAGTAGCACTATTTGAACTAATGAGCGCCTTTTTTCAGTTTTTTCAATCAATTATTTTTTAACCCACTGATATCGTTTGACAATTACCTGCAACTGTTGTTCTAACAGTTGCAAGTTTACTTATTGCAGTAATTGAAGGTATTACACTTTGCTGGGTTCATCACAGGCTGTTGTAGGTGCAGGAGCACGAGGTTTATACATTGCTAATACAAATGAGGAAGCGTTTGAGAGGTATCGGCCCTATTATGAAGGCTTTATGAGCACTGAAGCCTCAAAGGTGAATAATTCCCCATTTAAAAATTTAGAGGATCATATTGAGCGTGGCTCCGCATTAGTTGGTAGTCCAGATGCAATTATTGAAAAAATGATCAAGTATCATCATGCATTTAAGCATCAAGTCCAGATGCTTAGTGTAGAAGGGCTTGAATTGTCTGAGCAAAGTGAACAACTAGAGGCTTTGCAACCGAAATCATGCCTGTACTCAAAAAAGAACTTCCAAGCACGATTTGGGACAAAAACAAAATTTCACACTGCAATAAATACTACTATTCAACTAAGTTTATATTGATAAAAGCGAGGGATATTATGAAAAAAATAACATTTTTGAGTTTACTGCTGTTTACGTTACTTTTAACGGCTTGTACCAGCACAGAAAAGCTTGAGGGAGATACAAGTAAAAATGATACGGCACAGAGTGGAAAGGAAGTTCAAAAAATTATTGTAGGTACAGGTACACAATTTCCAAATATCTGCTTCTTAGATGACAAGGGAAATTTAACTGGTTATGATGTGGAGCTTGTTCGTGCAATTGATGAGAAGCTGCCAGAATATGAGTTTGAATTTAAGACAATGGAATTTTCAAATTTATTACTTAGTTTGGAAACAAGAAAAATCGATTTTATTGCGCATCAAATGGAAGTGAATAATGAACGCGAGGAGAAGTTCCTATTTAATAAAGAGCCTTATAATGTATTTCCATTAAAGGTAACGGTTAATGCAAAAAACAATGATATTCAATCTATTGATGATTTAAAAGAAAAAAATGTGAGTGTTTCTCCAACTAGTAATTCAGCAGTCTTTATTGAGAAATACAATAAGGAGCACAATCTAGGTGCTAATATCGTCTATTCATCAGGCTCAGTTGATGTAAATAATCAACTTGCGACAGGCCGTGTGGATGCCATTATTACAACACCATTTGCCGTGAAGTATTATAACGAAAACAATGAAGCACAGCAAAAGGTAGTGGGAGATGCATTATTAAATTCAAAAGTGTATTTCTTATTAAATAAAGATGAGGTTACCTTACAGCAACGCCTTGATGATGCTATCCGTGAATTGAAGGAAGATGGCGTTGTTAGTGAGCTAAGTAAAAAGTGGTTAGGTGATGATTATTCGGTGGACTTCTAAATAAATCAGAGAGGATGAAGGAAGTATGGCAAATGACTTTGACTTCGTGCTTATAGCAAAAGTACTTCCAATATTACTTCAGTATTTACCAGTAACACTTGAAATTTTAGTGTTCTCTATTCTTTTTGGCATGCTGCTTGGTATAGGTATCGCTATACCAAAGCTGCTTCATATCAACATTCTAAGGCAAATAATAACAATCTATATTTCGTTTATTCGTGGCACACCGATATTAGTACAATTATTTTTGGTATTTTATGGAATACCTGCTTTATTAAAGATTGTGCATATTGATGTAACAAGAATGGATGCCATGTATTTTGTCATTATTACTTACACGTTAAGTAATGCTGCTGCATTTGCAGAAATCTTTAGAGCCTCGATTTTAACGGTGGACAGAGGGCAAATAGAGGCTGCATATTCAGTAGGCTTAAATGGTACACAGGCATTTGTGAGGATTATATTTCCTCAGGCTCTTCGTGTTGCCTTTCCCAATATAGCGAACACGATGATTAGCTCCTTAAAAGATACATCTCTCGCATTTTCAATTGGTGTCATGGATATGGTCGGGAGAGGAGAAACGCTTATTGCCTCTACTACAAGGGCCCTAGAAATTTATTTGGCACTATCTATTGTCTATTATGTCATTGTGATGCTACTAGAAAAGTTATTAAAGAGTAATGAGCGCTATCTTAATCGCTATATGCCAAAGGAAGCTGTATCTAGTTAGGAGGTAAAAGTTATGACTATAGATTCTGCATTTATTTTCGAAGCTTTTAAAGAAATTAGTAAAGTATTGCCGTTGACCTTATTTATGACAGTTACACCAGTCTTATTGGGCATTATCATCGGTGTCATTGTAGCCTTTGTTCGAATCCAACAAACTAAATTTTTCGCACCGTTGTTAAACTTTTATGTATCTTTCTTTAGAGGCACACCTATTATTATGCACATAATGCTCGTTTATTTTGGAGTACCTATCATAGTGGATGTCCTTGCGAAAGCATTCGAACTAGATATTCAATCAAGCTCTATCCCTATACTATTTTTTGTTTTACTTGCATTGACATTGAGTGCAGGTGCCTATGCCTCCGAAATAATTCGATCAGGGATTTTAAGTGTACCTAAGGGGCAGTTAGAGGCAGCTTATGCAGTTGGTTTAACATTTTCGCAGGCAATGCGACGGTATATATTACCTCAAGCATTTAGTAAGTCAATCCCTAATTTTACCAATGTTTTTATAGGCTTTTTACATGCCACATCGCTAGCTTTTTTTCTTTCAGTAAAAGAATTAACAGGTGTAGCAAATATTGTAGCCTCTATTAATTTGAAATTTTTGGAGGCATTTATCGCTGTCGGTCTTATCTATTGGGGCGTTTCAGCCATCGTTGAATGGCTTGCTCATCGCCTTGAAAAAAGAGTGACTGCCTATAATAAGGGCGGCATATGACGAAATATTTCTGGTTCAACAATAAAGAAAGGGGAATAAACAATGACAGTAGTGGAAATAGTGATTGAACAGTTGAAAGATGAGGACCATGCACGTTATTTAGAGGTTCTTGTAGAGAGTTATTCACAATATGAGAAAGAATATAATAACCCAGAGGATTGGGCTTCATATTTAATTGCTATTCGTGCATCTGTAGGCAATTCTGATGCAGAAACAATTTTAGTGGCAAAGCAGGGAGATGAGATTTTAGGAGGGCTTCAGCTATTTACGGATTCTGAAAAGGCTTATGGTTTGCCCGAGCTTACTATACATTCTACCATTGTACGTTTACTTGGCGTGCATCCTAAGGGAAGGGGATTAGGCATTGCGAAAAAATTATTACATGAAAGCTTTGCCTTCGCACGTGCTCGTCAGGATCAAGCTTTATATTTACATTCGGGCGATATCATGCAGGTTGCCATCAATCTTTATTTATCATTAGGCTTTGTACGTGATGAGTCTAAGGATTTTCACAAGGGAGACAAACTGGTAAAAGGCTTCCGTTATGATTTGTAAAATGGAGTAAAGTATATTTAGTAACCTTCAGTACAAATATCTAATTAAAAGATTATTGATTGGCACAGCGGTGCTCTGATTCCTATAGAGTGTTAAATACTGCTGAGCCAAGTAATCTTCATTTATCAAGGTAGTTCACTGCTCTCAAGGAATTGCTCATACCTTACATACATGTTTTGCTCATGGTCAAAGGGAAAGGAACCAAGTTGGTTTCTTTCCCTTTGGCATTTTCATTTAAGCTCCTTATAGTTTTCCATAGGCTAAATAAGGGAAAAATCCCTCAAAAAATCGTTCAGTGGCAGGCATAAAATAAGAGCCGAAATGGAAATCAGGATCTAGTGTTGTAATAATCCATGTTCCGTTAGTAGAAACAGAATCAATGTAAAGTACAGCACCGCCATCCTCTGTTGTTACTAATATTTCCGCATTCTTAGGAGGCCAAAATACACCATGTTGATGCCAAGTACAATCAGCCAATGTTAAATAGTCTGCAAACATTGGATGGGTTGGTTTTTGTAACACTAAACCGCTAGAAGCACCATTGTCAAGCCACCACCAGAAATTGGTTGGTCTCTCCTCCCACTGCTGTTCTGGTAGCCAGTTCCATGGCTGTGGTCCAAATGCTACGACAATACCACCTCTTTCTGCAAACAAATGGATTTTCTCCACACTGTTAAGTAGAAGCCTGTTATTTAATTGTGAGGGAACAATTAATACGTCCAGATCATCTATTTCTGTTTCAAGAAAATGTGGATGATAAATGATTCGCTCTATATATTGATTAAATTTTGGTTCATGGAATGTTCGATAATGGGATTCATTACCACTGTAGATAACACCGATTTTTCTCATAGTTGTGGGTGCTCCTTTAAAGTTTGTACTTCTTCTTCTAGCCATGTTAAAAATTGAGGGCGAATACAGTCGGTTGATTTATTTTCATTGGAGTATCCTAATAAATCTCGCCCTGCATGAACTAGAATGGTGCCCTTTGTTGTTGCTCGATCAACATATGTAACAGGTTTACCATTTGCAAACGTAAGTAGTATTTCTGCATTTTCAGGTGGGTGATGATAGCCACGAGCAAAAAAACCTGCTACACCTTTTTTAAACGTCATATCTTCGGTTGTTACTCCATTGAAGATGGCTGTATTTGCGGTTGGAAAAACCTCATAGTCCTTATAATTTTGAATCAACTGAGGCATGAATAGTCCACAACCCGGCAGCCATTCACGAAATAAATGTCCGCAATATACCACAATTTTATTTTGTGCTAAAAAGTTAGCAATCTTCTCACGTTGGCTGTATAGAAATTCTTGATCAATGAAGTTAGGAATCATGAGAACATCCACTTTTTCTAAATCTTCTTGTACAAAATCATATTGATCAATGATTTTTGCTTCACTTCCAGTATCTTTTTGCATGCGACCATTTACTCCAAAAGCATGTCCAGGATCTAACTTTAATATGGTCATTAAGGCATTCATAGTCATTCCTCCTTGTTTATAATAGTTCAATGTTAAATGATATTAGAAAAATGTTTTGTGTGCAGTATAAAAGATGCATATGTCATTAATTTGACGTAAAAACCCTGTAAATAAAAGGAATTAAACAAATTATAATTGACATTGAAAATCATTATCAATATACTGTAGTAGGTATTTAATTGCAAATGATAATCATTATCAAAATAAAGAAAGGGTGAATGCTTTTTGAAGCCAATAGCTTATGTCGGTATTGATATTCAATTTTCAAGATTGACGGATGAGGATAGACGGCGCGGATTAACGTTTTTATATTTGTATGATTTACCTTATACAGATTTACGTGCCTATGCAGGATTAATTATTACAAATTTAGTAGAGGAGCAATTTTTGTTAGAACATAAAGTTATTCTAGATCAATACTTATATCAAGGTGGCGTTATTTTTTCTCTTACAGAGACTTCATTACCATGGTTGGTTGGTGTGCCAGAATGGAAACGGTCACCGATTCCACTAAAAGACCGTGAAATTATCATTAAAGAACCTATTCATCCTTTGTTTGCAGGAATAAATGCATATGATATTAACTATCGAAAAGGGGTTAGAGGTTTTTTCTCAAGAGGCTATTTTGAGAAAATTCCATTACATGCTGAGGTGCTTGTGACAGATCAAAGCGGTGCAACCATTATTTATGTTGATCGTGATTCAACAAATGGCACGATTTTTGCAGGAGCAGGGACGGATATTTATCGTGTTTTTATAGACGAAGAAAATTCCTCTCGTCAGTTAAGTTTACACATGCTGTCATGTATCCGTGAAGAGTATAAGCGCAATCAATTAAATGGGGTGAATGCACAATGATTGGGATTGTGACAAATGGATTACCTTTTCAGAAACGCTTTTTTGCAGAGCAGGAATTTCATTATTTATATGATGATATTTTACATATTCGTGAGTTACATCGGTATAATCTAGCGGATTATGACACTTTGATTTTATCGTGTCGCTTAGATCTTCCACATTTGAAGCGTTATCAGTCACAGTTAATAACTTTTTTAGAATCTGGAAAGAGACTTATTATTTTTGGTGAGATTTTAGATCACTGGTTTCCTACAATCGATTGGGAGGATTCGGAGGTTAATTTTAGCTGGTGGGTGCGTGATGGTGGTGATCTTCCAATGAATGAGCAAAATACCACACATCCGTTATTTAAATATGTCACGCTACGGGATATGAAATGGCATTATCATGGGTCATTTTTGCCACCAAAGGGTGCTAAATCATTATTAGATATACCAGATGGCCGCTCACTATTTTATATAGACAACGTCAGTTTTGCTGGCGAGTTAGTAGTGACAACGCTTGATCCAATGTTCCATATTGGACTTGGCTTTATCGATCAGTCTAAGCCCTTCTTACATGGGATTGCAAAATGGTTAAGAGAGGAAGAAAAACAATGAAAAAATATAGTTATTTGGCAACTTTAGCATTAACAGCAATGCTAGTGGCTTGTGGTAATCAGGATGAAGCATCAGTATCTAAATCATCTGCTGAATCTTCAAAATCAGAGGTACAAACTACTGCAGAAGAAAAGGTTGTAACGGATCAGCTTGGACGAGAAGTAACTGTACCAGGTAATATCGAGCGAGTTGTGACAGGCGGTATTTTACCTTATTTCTCTACATGGTATGTTGCTACAAATTCAACAAAAGAAATTGTTGGTATGCACCCTAACTCCTATAATGCTGCAAAAAATTCAATTTTAGCTAAAATCTCACCAGATGTATTAAAGGCAGAAACCTCTTTCGTGCAAAATGGGGAAGTAAATGTTGAAGAGTTAATGAAAATAAACCCTCAGCTATATGTTGAAATCTCTACTAATGAGGATTCCATTAATAAAATTACTGAAGCGGGTATTCCTGTTGTGGCTGTAAAAGCGATTGATGCAGCTGCTGCGGAGCCATTGGCAACATTTAATAGCTGGCTAACGTTAACAAGTCAAATGACAGGAACAACTGAGCGTGCGGATCGCTTCTTAGATGAGGGCAAAAAGGTTCAGTCTGAGCTTGATGCGAAATTAAAAGACGTAGCCGTTCAGGACAAGCCCCGTGCTATGATGTTGTTTATGCATAATGATAAGTCAATAACGGTGGGTGGCAAAAACTTTTTTGGTAATCAATGGCTTAATGCAACAGGTGCTATAGATGTTGCTGAAAATGATGTGCAAGGAAAAAAAGAAGTGAATATGGAGCAAATTTACGCATGGAATCCAGATATTATTTATATCACGAACTTTACCGAAACACAGCCAGAAGATCTGCTTAATAATAAGGTCAATGGGCAGGATTGGAGCCAGATCAAAGCAGTTCAAGACGGTAAAGTGTATAAAATTCCTTTAGGTATTTATCGCTGGTTCCCACCAAGTGGAGACGCCCCATTAATGCTAAAGTGGTTGGCACAAAAAAATCATCCAACATTATTTGATTATAAAATAGAAGATGAGATTAAGACTTATTACAAGGATTTTTACGAATTTGATATTTCTGATGATGAAATTCATTCTATATTAAACCCTTCTTCAGATGCAGCAAAGTATTAAGGATGAAGCAGTCATGAAGAAATGGAAAATAGCACTTTTATGGTTGCTGCCATTTATGATAGCAATCGTTTCTCTAGGTGTTGGACGATATGAAGTTAGCCTTGAGCATATTATTAAAATTTTGACCTCTCAAGTACTTCCTGTGGAACAGACATGGACGCAGATGGAGGAAACGGTCGTATTGAACATTCGTTTACCACGAATTTTGCTAGCGTTATTAATTGGCGGTGGTTTATCTATAGCTGGTGCAGGCTTCCAAGGGATGTTTGGAAATCCACTTGTATCACCAGATATATTGGGAGTTTCTGCTGGCGCAGGATTTGGAGCATCCCTAGGCATATTACTATTTGGACAAAACTTTACGGCACAAATATTGGCATTAATCTTTGGGTTAGGGGCAATTGGTTTTACTTATTTAATTGCTGGCGCTAAGAAAAATGCGCCTATTTTTATGTTTGTGCTGGCTGGTGTGGTGACCTCAGCCCTGTTTAATGCGCTAATTTCATTAACAAAATTTGTGGCTGATCCAGAGGAAAAACTACCTGCGATTACTTATTGGTTAATGGGGAGTCTTGGCACGGCAACCTATAAGGACTTATTTATTGGAGGACCGTTAATATTAATAGGGATTTTAGTATTGTACTTATTGCGTTGGCGTTTGAACATTTTAACATTGCCTGAAGATGAAGCAAAATCAATGGGTGTACCGGTGACACGGTTAAAATGGTTAGTAATTCTTGGGGCAACTTTAATTACAGCAGCATCTGTAGCAGTTGCAGGAATTGTCGGTTGGGTAGGCTTAATTATTCCACATGTGGCGCGTATGCTTGTTGGGAATAACAATCAATTTGTATTACCAGTATCCGTCGCAATCGGTAGTATATATTTATTAATCATTGATGATTTAGCACGCTCATTAACAGCAACGGAAATACCATTGTCTATTCTAACAGCCATTATTGGCGCCCCATTTTTCGCTTATTTATTACGCCGTTCAGGAGGTGGCTGGGCATGAAAATTGTAGTGGAAGACGGCAATTTTCATTACGAAAAACGACGAAAAAAATTACCAAACTTATATGCGCAAGATATCCATTTTTCCTTAGAGCCTGGTGAAATAATGGCGATCTTAGGTCCTAATGGGGCAGGGAAAACAACACTGTTAAAGTGCATTACAGGACTTCTTGAATGGAAGAAGGGGAAAACTTTAATAGATGGTCATCCACTAGAATCATTCAATCGTAAAGAACTTTGGAAGCGTGTTGGCTATGTACCTCAAGCCCATAAAATGGTCTTTGGTTTTTCTGTAGAAGAGCTTGTTATCATGGGTAGAGCCCCTTATATTAGTACACTTTCACAGCCGACTGCTAAAGATTTGGAAGCTGCTCATCAGGCGTTAGAGACGATAGGTATAGTACATCTTGCTAAAAAATCATGTAATGAAATCAGTGGCGGAGAGCTACAATTAGCCTTAATTGCAAGAACCCTTGTTTCCGAGCCAGAGGTTTTGATTTTAGATGAACCAGAGTCTCATTTGGATATTCAAAAGCAAATGATTATTTTACAAACGATTAAACGATTAGCCAGGGAGCGTGGGATTTCTTGTATTATCAATACCCATTACCCTAACCATGCATTTTATCTAGCAGATCGAGTGTTAATGACGGCGAAAGAAAAAGGGATCGTCTATGGAAATGTACAGGAAGTCATGACAGAAGTAAGGATGAAAGAATACTTTGGAATTGAATTAAAAAAAATAATAGTTGAAGAGGAAGATTACCTTGTTGAGACGATGATACCTCGTGCATTAGGTACAGAGCGTGGCAATCTTTAATAAAAAAACACGATCCCGTCTTAAAGACGAGATTGTGTTTTTTACAAGATTACATAGTGAAAATTTTTCCAGGGTTCATAATATTATGGGGATCAAGTGCTGCCTTTATGCTTTTCATCACTAAAAGGGATGTACCATGCTCTGTCGATTGGTATTTCATTTTGCCAATACCAACTCCATGCTCACCCGTACATGTGCCACCACGCAGTAAGGCATATTGCACAATATGTTCATTAAAGCGATCCGCTTGTGCGCGTTCGGCAGAATCATTTGGATCAAGCATTAGTAGTGCATGAAAGTTTCCATCTCCGACATGACCAACAATGCCACCTGCTAGCCCAACCTCTTCAAGTTGCTCACGTGCATATAAAATGGTTTCAGCTAATTTAGAAATCGGTACACATACATCAGTCGACATAAGCTTTTTCCCAGGATAAGCATGAATATATGCATAGGCTAAGGAATGGCGTGCCTGCCAGAGCTTATTGCGCGCTGCTGTATCATGCTCGAATTCAACTGAAAGACAATCAAAATCCTTGAAAATTTCTGTTGCAAATTCTATGTCAGCATGCATACCAGCTTCATTGCCGTGGAATTCTAAAAATAATGTAGGTTTTTCTTCATAAGACGTTTCGTTGTAAATATTTGCCTGTTTAATAGAGGCTTCATCGACCAGCTCAACACGGCCAATTGAAATTCCGACCTGCAATAATGCAGTTACTGCACTAACAGCATCGCCAACTGTTGCAAAAACTGCACGCCCTGCAGTTACAAATTCAGGAATTCCATAGACCTTCAACGTTAATTCTGTAAAGCAGCCAAGTGTGCCCTCTGAGCCAACAAATAGGCTATTTAAATGATAACCAGAAGATGATTTAGCAGCAAGGCTCCCTGTATGAATAACCGAGCCATCCGCTAGCACAACCTCTAAATCACGGACTTGATCACGCATAACCCCATAGCGCACTGCGGTGGTACCACTTGCATTGGTAGCAGCCATACCCCCTAATGTTGCATCAGCGCCAGGATCGACTGTAAATTGGAGTCCGTGTTTTTTTAATTCTTTATTCAATTGATCTCGAGTTACACCAGGTTGAACTTTTACCAGCAGGTCATCTGGCCGAATGTCTAAAATAGCATTCATTTCAGAGAAATCGATAGAAATACCATTGGCAATGGGGATTGCATTTCCTTCTAAGCTTGAGCCAACTCCGAAAGGTACGACTGGTACACGTTCCGCATGCGCGATTTTCAAGATGGCACTGACATCTGCTGTGGAACGAGGAAAGACAACGATATCTGGTAAGCTCATTGCATGATGAGACTCGTCCTTTCCATGAAGCTGTCGCACCGTTTCGTTTGTTGACACTTGTTCTTCTAATAAAACCTTTTTAAGTTGATTGATGATTAATTCTACAGCAACAGTCATTCCAATCCCTCCAAAATTTTCTGATAAGTAAAACTTTATCATGCATTTCTTGGAAATGGAATGAAATGTTTAGTAATTTTGTCTGAATGTAGTTGTAGTTGTTGTACAGGCAAAAAATGCGTCAGGATCTTGCATTCCTTACAGGAGACAACGGGCAGGTCTTCTAAAATATAGTATGCCTAAGTCCTCTATTCCAGTAAGTGTTTGGACACCTAAACCACACTATCTGCACTGTTTACTGAAATCAGTGAGCAAATGCTTTTTCTAGCTTTTGTACAAATGCATCCTGCTCAGCAGTACTAGATTGCTGCCACCACTTTTCAAAAAATACACCAAGCCCTGGTAGTAAATGCTCTTCACCACGACTGATCGCATCTTCAACAATATCTTTAAATTCAGCCGCTGTTTGACCATGTACGTTTGTTGTAATCGCATCTCTTATTTGAAAATTCATCTATTTCGCCTCCTTAGTGATAATTTGTCCAGCCTTTGAAGAAATATGTATAGAATGACAGATAAAACATACGATTTTTTATTATTCTATAAGAGTTCTCAATAAATATAGGCAGGGATTTATACAAAATTTCTAATCATATCAACAAAAGGAGTATTCGCCTCCTTCATAGTATAATAAGTAATATAGAAGCACCTAGGAATAAAGGACTGTGCATAGTCGTTAGGATAATAGGATGCCGCAGTGTCATAAGCTATCACCTGAACAGCCATTTGAAGAAGTATTAGAAAAAGTCCAGCCAATGATAACATCAATCTTTTTAAAGCTCCATATCTATAAAGATTATGATTATTACCGACATATTGCTTCGATAGCGGTATGGGAAGCTTGGTGTAAAGCAGATCCATTAAAAGGAATATTTACGGCTTATATCTATACAACCGTTAAGGGAGAGCTATTGAAGGAACTGACAAAAGAAGTGACATTCAAAGAGCTTCATACACCTATGGATGATGAAACCATAAATTATGTTCGGGATTTTGAAATCAATCAAAAACGCCCTGCGTATTTAGAAACCTTATTGGTTGATTTAAAGGAGGAAGAAAGAGCTATATTAATGCTTTTTTATATAGACGGTTATAATTATGTGGAGATCGCACAAGCATTACATTTATCAGTATCAGCTGTAAAAAAAAGACGCACTAGAATCATGAAAAAACTACGTGAGATGAGATCCTTTTTAGTAAAATAAAGGGATAAAGGAGCAAAAGTATGCTAATATCTAAATAAAATGAATATTAGCATACTTTCAATATTTGCATACAACTTCCAAGAAAAATGCTATGATTTGTAAGATGTCAAAAAAAAATACAATTTTTAAATTGATATTTTCAATAGGTAGATATATTTACCTATTGAATTTATTGATATGTACTTAGTATGGAGGGTTTGGATTGGAAAATTGGTTTAAGCATTTAGAAATTGAAAAGAAGGAGTTTTGGTATATTGTATTGCCTTTATTGCTAGTAATACCCTTATTAGGTTTTAGTAATCAGGTATATGGTATTTTTAAGGAAGAAAGTTATCTTTATTTGAATTTAGTTATACAAATACTCATTATTGTTTTTACTATGGCAATTGCCATTCAATCTTGGCTTGTTTTCTCACATCTACCATCAAATCAAACATTATACATAGGTAATTTGTTTTTTATCACCGCATTATTAGAATTGGCTAGTTTAGTAATTCATCAAAACTATTCCATTCATTCGAACTATGCGATAATGAGTATACATATCATAATGCGTTTATGCTTGGCTATTGGCTTTTTATTTATTATTGTAAAGCCAAAACAAAATATAGCGATGAATTATCGTTATTATACATATGGAAGTTCCTTATTATTGGTATTATTCAGCCTTTTTCTAGTGTATTTATCTTCAAGGCAATTATTGTTTGAGAATCAGTTGAATAAAGTAAATGATTTTGTTCATTTATTGTCTGCTGTTTTTCAGATTGTCACAATAGTGATTCTAAGTAAATATTTTAAAAAGCTACCAAAGCGTGTAATGTGGCTTATTAGTGCTGCCATCTATTTAATTTTTAGTGATATTTTCTTTGTTATTAGTAAGGATTTGCAATCTATTTGGGGATTTTCAGCACTGATTTATCAATTTTTTGCATTCTATTTTTTCTTAAAGGCCATTTATTATACAACTGTAG
The DNA here is from genome assembly GCF_058803665.1 of Lysinibacillus sp. GW821-FHT14F06. Taxonomy (NCBI): domain Bacteria; kingdom Bacillati; phylum Bacillota; class Bacilli; order Caryophanales; family Bacillaceae; genus Lysinibacillus; species Lysinibacillus sp. GW821-FHT14F06. The sequence continues at coordinate 7,681 of NZ_JBXAPF010000009.1, read as the reverse complement.
AAAAACCTTATCAGCAGCTTTTGAAAATCAAGCAGGATTTGGAGTATTCACAGCAAGAGCTTCATTTTCAAGCCTATCACGATGATATTACACAACTTCCGAATGAGCACTTATTATTGAAAACCTTAAAGGAAAGTTTACATGCAAATAACTATCAAAAGGCGATTATTGCCATCGAAATTGATCGATTAGCAGCAATTCGTGCATCAATAGGAATCAGCTATTCTAATAAGATGATGAAACTTGTTGCTGAAAGGATACAAGCAATATTACCTCCTCATTATTTTGCAACAAAGCTTAATGAAGGCCAGTTTATTATTTATATTAAGCATGTCAAAACAAGAGAAGAGCTATTACAATTCTGTTTAAATTTAAGAAATGTAATGAAAAAGCCCTTACAAGTACAGCTATTTTCACTTAATGGTAATCTTAATATAGGTATTGCCCTCTATGAAGAAGATTGTACAGGTGAAGAGCTTTTAATGCATGCACAATTAGCAATGAGAGAAGCCAGTCAGCTCCCTCAAAGATGTTTATTTTATAAATCTTATATGTCTAACGGAGTTACTGATCGTATTCTGATTGAGCAAGAGTTACATAAGGCATTGGCTAATCAGGAATTTTATTTGGATTTTCAACCACAGGTAAATTTAAAAACAGGTAAAATTGAATCTGTGGAAGCACTTGTGCGCTGGCGTCATCCAACACGTGGGTTTGTGGCTCCAGATCAGTTTATATCAATTGCTGAGGAATCAGGACTTATCATTCCGTTGGGAAAATGGATTTTAGAAACTGCTTGTGCTCAAGCTAAAGCTTGGGAGGAGCAAGGATTACCACCTATGAAGGTAGCCGTAAATCTTTCACTTGGGCAATTGTTTCAACAAGATTTAGTGCAGATGGTACAGGCAATCTTGCAGCGTACACGGTTAGAACCAAAGTATTTACAATTAGAAATCACGGAAAGTATGACGATGAATATTGATCAAATGACACAGCTACTATATGAATTAAAGGCACTGGGCATTCAAATTGCTGTGGATGATTTTGGAACTGGCTATTCCTCACTTTCCTATTTAAAGGATTTTCCGATTGATTGCTTAAAGATTGACCGAGCGTTTGTTCGGAATATTCAGCATAATCCAAATGATGAAGCACTTGTGTCCATGATTTTATCGATGGCGAAGCATTTGCGACTAAAGGTTGTTGCAGAGGGAATTGAGGAAGCCGAGCAGCTTGCTTTCCTTATTGAAGGAGATTGTGACTATATTCAGGGCTACTTATTCAGTAAACCGATTTCAGCTGAACAAATCTCTACTAACTTTAAAGATTTACACAGACATGCATTTGAAATTTTAACACAATTTACATATGTAGAAGATTACATTATTTGAGGTAAAGGTATGAAGAGCATACTATTAGCACTAGGCTATATAATATTTAGTACAACTTTTTTGTACGTATCTTTAAAAGCTTTGATTTTTTCTACAATGAGTAATTCCTTTCCGAATATTCCATTTGTTATTATAGGAATTCTAATGATCATGATTACAGTAACAGTAGGATTATTCCTACGAAGATTTGCTAATGATAGTAAAAATCTGATGCTAGTCTTAACAGTCATTTCGTGGATTTTAGTGTTATTCCTATTTTGGCATTTTTAATATCATATTGGTAAAAATCCGCTACAATATGATGCACGGAAGTAAGTGTTTACCTTCTATAAATGGAGGATTTTGGATTATTAGAAAAAGAATACTTCCACTTCTAAAGCAATTTTTCCTATTTAGCAGATGCGCAAATAAATCAAAATAAAGCCCCAGCAGATGTCACGGATTTTGATGAGGCTCGAAAAAATCCGAACGTATTGTTTATCTGTCGAAAGCGAAGCGACAGCAACAATTATGCTGGGGTGTAATTGATTAATGCATAAGATACTCTTCTTTTAATTCTCCTATATCCACCTCAGATCGCTCCTCTAAAGAACGTCGTAAATGAACAGTTGCTGTTTTCCCATCGTCATGAAGCTTATCAATCCAGATAGATACGCCATTATAACTTACTTCGTACTCTAATGGAGAGGCGACTATTTCTTGTGCACGTTTAAGATCCACTTGAAGTCCCCCTTATTTTTTTGACTTACCCTCTTTAGAAACTGAATGAATAAGTTCCATAAATTCTTTAGAAAACTCTTCACTCACTTTGTTGGGCGCTATTTTTTGGTTTTTTGGTGTTTGAGGTAAAGCCCCTTTGTTGGCGCTTTTCCCTTGTTTATTATCTCTTCCCATGTTAGTTTCTCCTTTCGTTTTGATATTTCTTAATATGGCTTTTGAATCGGATTTTTATCAAGGGGAAATCTAGGGAACAGAAAGAATTTAATGTAAAACAGCTAAGAATTATTTTTGGGAAAATAGGTAACCTTATAGTGAGAGTTTTTTTATGGAAAAATCATTATTTAATAGCACCCAATTTTGTGGGAAAGGAAAACCTAATGCCCAATAGCTAATCCCTCTGAGATTATATTGTCGTACCATATCAAATTTAGCTTGTGCACTTCGAGCATCTTCAAACCAAACTTCGTGTTGTTTCCCATGTTCATCTACATAGCGAAAATATGGTGATTGTGCAACTCGATCATATTGAATGGTTGCACCATATTTTATTGCCCGATTCACAGCCTCTTGAGGACTGAAGGTTTCTGCTTCTTGCCCTTTAACATGTGGTAAAAGCCAATCACGAGCATAAACCTCAAAGCCTAAAAGTATTTTTTCAGCAGGCATAACAGATAATGCATATTCCACAACTTTCCTCATTTCATTAATGGGAGATATTGCTTGTGGCGGACCAAGTCGATACCCCCATTCATAGGTCATCAATACTACAAAATCTGCAATTTTCCCATGTGCTTCATAATCATGTGCCTCATACAATGTTCCTGCCTGTGTTGCACTTGTTTTTGGTGCAAGTGCGGTAGATACTAAATAACCTTTAGGGTGAAGACGGTCAACAGCTAGTTGAAGAAAGGCAGTATAATTTTCTCGATCTGCTGGAAGGACGTATTCAAAATCAATATTTAAAACTTTATAGCCCTTCTCCTGCATTACTTGCAGCGTATTCGTAATCACTTTTTCACGTAATGCTGCGCTTGATAAAATAACATGTGATAAGTTAGAGCCTGTTTCAGTAGAAGTTAGGTTTGTAAGGGTTAACATAGGTGTAATGTTTTTTGCATTGGCAGCAGCAATCATTTCTTGATCATCGGGCGGTTCTAAAGTCCCATCCTCCTTTATCAAATAAGCAAAAGGACTGAAATAAGTAAGAAGATGACCGATGGCGTTTATAGACTGAACCGCTTCTTTTGGTGTTTCATACGTATAGGCGTTTACTTCAATTATAGGCTTTGCTCTCGGAATGATTAAATGTGCTCCCACATAAATCAGATTTGGATTTGAAATGCCATTTTCAACGGCAATGGCTTGAACAGTCGTCCCATATTGATGAGCAATTTGGGATAACGTCTCTCCAGGTTGTACGATATGAATAACGGGTGGAATTACTAACTGAGTGCCAGACGTTAACAAATCAGGGTTAGTTAAATGATTGACAGAGACAATAGATTGAATCGATACGTTATATTGTTGTGCAATCGACCATAAAGTTTCTCCTTTTTTGACTGTATGAGTTGTATAGAGAGAGGGAATAACGAGTGATTGTCCGATTACTAATTGGTCTGGATTAGATAATCCATTTAATTGAATAATCTCTTGTATAGGTACGGAATAGTGGTTTGCTATTTGCCATAGTGTTTCACCTGCACTTACCACATGTATAATCATTGGACACCTCCAAAGTAGTTTTCATATTGCATCATATGTATAAAGGGAGAAAATGAGTATTTTTCTGAAAAAGCCTTATCTCTTTTCTGTGGATTCAGTGAAGCTACTTGAGTCTCTTCATAACTAATAAAATATTTTATAGTTCAAATTCTTTCCAAGTGATTTGCATAGGATAGAGCATATGCATTGATTATTTGAGAAAGGAGCTGTCTTTTGAAGAAAGTAAAGCTCACTGGAAGAATCGTTACCCCTGATGATCCGGGATATGAACAGGCAAGAACTAATAATAACTTAAATAATCCAAAATATCCGAGCATCATTGTGTTTTGTCAAAATACAAAAGACGTAATAAATGCTTTAAGCTGGGCAAGGGAAAATAATGAACCATTTCGAATAAGAAGTGGCAGGCATAGCTATGAAAATTATTCATTATTAAATAAAGGTCTTGTTATTGATATTAGTGATATGAATGGCATTCATCTCAATCTTCAGGAAATGACAGTGAAAATTGAAGCTGGAGCAAATCTTGGAAGCGTGTATCGTAGATTAGGGGAACAAGGTGTCACAATCCCTGCTGGAACAGAAAGCAGTGTGGGCGTCGTGGGTTTAACACTTGGGGGAGGTATCGGGATGCTATCTCGTCCATTTGGGTTAACTTGTGATAATTTGATTGAAATTGAGATGGTGGGTGCAAGTGGTCATGAAGGAGCAACAATTATTCAAGCAAACAGGCAGAAAAACAGTGATTTATTGTGGGCTAGTTGTGGAGGTGGTGGTGGCAATTTTGGTATCGTAACTGCACTTACCTTTAAACTACATCCAATTAGTAATGTTGCTATTTTTTCTATTACATGGAGTTGGGAGGATTTTGAACGTGCCTTTGATGCTTGGCAAAAATGGGCGCCGTATACAGATAAACGCTTAACGTCCCAGATTGAGCTTAAATCAAAGGAGATAGGTGAAATTGTTGCGCAAGGAGAGTTTGTCGGTTCTGCTTCGGAGTTAAAGAAATTACTACGTCCTTTAAGGAAAACAGGAACACCTATTAATATATGGATAAAGGAAGTCCCTTATTTAAAGGCTGTAGAATTTTTTGATATACCAAGTGGCAACCAGCCAGCCTTTCGTAAAAGATCTGGTTCTTTTATTGAAAGACCATTTCCACACGTTGCCATTGCACAAATGAAAGAATTCTTAGCTAAACCACCAAATAGAAATACAACGATATGGCAGCAATCTTTAGGAGGTGCTGTAGGCCAAGTTGCACCTAATCGTACAGCCTATTATTATAGAAATGCTTTAATGGCACAGGAGTACAATACTTCTTGGAAAAAACCTAAAGAAGAAGACAAAAACATACTGTGGGTGGAAAATGTCAGACAGGCTTTGTCTCCATACACTACTGGAGATTATGTCAATTTCCCTGATCGCTTTATTAAAGATTGGCTGACTGCCTATTATGGCCGTAATATTCGTAGATTAAGAGAGATCAAGTCAAAATATGATCCTTTCAATGTGTTTCATTTTCCTCAAATTATCCCAACCAATCGAAAATGGCTTTAGATAATGAATAAAAAGGGCAGGATGCTGAAAATTAGCTATGCATGCTGCTCTTTTCTATGAATAATTCTCTTGATAATTATTGTCCTGCACGTCAAAATGAAGATATTACATATTTTTCTAAAGGGAGTAAATGCGATGATTGATGTAATGGTTCGTAATAATGTGAAAATAATTGGTAACGGAAACCAGCCTATTATTTTTGCACATGGCTTTGGCTGCGATCAAGATATGTGGAGGTTCATTACACCTGCTTTTGAAGAAAATTATCAAGTAATATTGTTTGATTATGTTGGTTCTGGTAATTCAGATTTACATGCCTATAACTCTGAAAAATATAATTCTTTACAAGGGTATGTCCAAGATATTTTAGACATTGTCGAAGCATTAAAACTGAGAGATATTCTATTCATTGGACATTCGATTAGCTCGATGATAGGGATGTTAGCTTCGATTGAACAACCTGCATCTTTCAAAAAATTAATAATGATTGGACCATCACCGTGTTATTTAAATGATGGTGATTATCGTGGCGGTTTTGAACAAAGTGACATTACAGAGTTATTGGATATGATGGAAATGAATTTTGTCGGCTGGGCAAGCTATATGGCACCGATTGCTATGAACAATCCTGAGGTTCCTAAATTATCACAGGAATTAGAGCAAACATTTATGGCTGCAAATCCTGAGATTGCTAGAGAATTTGCAGAAGTGACCTTCTTATCAGATTATCGTGATGACCTTGCAAAAATGAATGTACCTACACTTATTATGCAGTGCTCTGACGATAGCATAGTACCTATTGAGGTAGGGGAATATTTACATAGTCATCTGAAAAATAGCACATTCCAGTTGATGAAGGCGAAGGGACATTACCCGCATATTAGTCATCCAGAGGAAACGATACGCTGTATCACAGAATTTTTGTGAAAGGATATTTAAAATGGAAAAAAGATTGAACTATGCGCCTTGTGGTTTTCTTTCTATCTCCCATGAAGGGATTATCACAGATATAAATCAAACCTTTCTTCAATGGATGGGCTATGAGCAGGAGGATTTGATAAATAAACATATAGAAATTCTTATGTCTACTCCAAATAAATTGATATTTCATTCTTATTTTTATCCGAACATTAATTTAAACGAACATATTGAGGAGCTATTTATCAGCTTGAAGCATCGTGATGGATTGTCCATTCCTTTTCTATTGAATGCTAAGTTATTTACAGAAAACAAATTGGAGTATATAGATTGCATTCTAGTAAAGATGAAAAAGCGAATTGACTATGAACTCGAATTACGTTCAACAAAAAAACAAATGGAAGCTGCCTATCTGGAGAAGAACCAGGCTTTAGCAAAATTAGAGCAAATTCATTTAGAAATCGAACAAAAACAGGCTGAGTTACTTTCTATGAATGCAACATTAGTAGAATTATCCATAACAGATAAACTAACTGGTTTGAAGAATAGGAGATTTTTCCAAGAAAAACTAGAAGAACAGTTGTCCAACTATGAAAAATCAGCTTCTCATTTCTCACTTTTTATTTTAGACATTGATCACTTCAAAAAGGTAAATGATACATTTGGCCATCAAGCAGGAGACGAAGTTCTTGCACAATTAGCACAACTATTAATAAATCAAGCACGTTCACTAGATATCGTTGCACGTTATGGTGGAGAGGAATTTGTTGTAATTTTACCTGAAACTAATCAGGACGAGACAAAAGTTATTGCAGAACAATTGCGACAAGCTGTAGAAGAAGCAGAGTGGCAAACTGGGCGAATCACAGTGAGTGTCGGTATAGCCACAGTTAACAAAACGGATAATGAGACTACCATTTTACAAAGAGCTGACAAGGCTTTATATGCTTCTAAGGAGAATGGTCGAAACCGCGTAACACATAGTACGGATTTAACAAGTATTTAGAGGGAAACTTTTTTCAAATTATAAAAAAGATGATGATTAAGAGGATTACTTAATTGTCATCTTTTTGTGTGCGCCCGGCATGTGCATGAACTATAGGGTGTAAGTCCCGAACCCCGAAGACAGAAGTAGAGGTTAGCCAAGAGCAAGGGTGTCCGAGGCGACTCGGAATCTGAAGGAAGCTGGCGGCAAAACACCGGTCCGAGGAACACGAATCTCATAGAAGGCTAGGTATGACTGGATGAGTTTGCACAACAAAACAAAGTCCTTTCTGTCGAAGGTCATATCGAGTAAATGAGGCGGATAGATGGTGTGAAAGTGCATGCGCTTACCCGGGGAGATCTGATGGAAACGTGAAGTACCC